>CAKZOA010000323.1 GCA_937132035.1 uncultured Desulfobulbaceae bacterium
CCGTTTTCTAAAAGCTTCTCGATGGCATAGATGCGAAATTTATCCATCCCCACTCGGTAGATTCTCGAAAGCTGGTCATCGCGCCCGCCATCCTTGACGGTCAGGGCTTCAGGCACCAGCAAAAACTCATGAGTGCAGCTCAGCCTCAACCATAAATCATAATCTTCGCAGCACGGCAAGGAGGTATCGAACCCTCCGCTTTCTAAAAACACTTCTCTTGTCATCATCACTGTTGACATCCCGACGGCACAGAGACGGAGGCAATGAGAAAAGATGTCTCCGTGTTGCGGGCGATGAATGCGCTTCTGATTGAGATGTACCCCGTGCCTTAGCCATTTTTCACCGGTATGAGAAATGGAGAACTCTTTGTTTTTACATAAATAGTGCATTTGTTTGTGCAGTTTGTCCGGTACCCAGTGATCGTCTGAGTCAAGAAAAGCTATATGGTTGCAGGTAGCCAGTGCCGCCCCGAGATTGCGGGCGGCGGCCACACCTCTGTTCTCGGTTCGTATATAGCGTATGGGCTGAACAGCGGAGAGCTTTTCGATCACATCGTAACTGTGGTCGGTGGAACCATCATCGACCACGAGTATCTCTCCTACAAAACGTTGTTGATTGCACACCGACCCTACTGCCCGTCGTAGATATTCGGCCCTGTTGTAGGTCGGGATTATTACAGATACATCTTCCATATTCAACGGTAACTATTTCCTCCTATTCCAGATTACATCTGGCTTTTTGCCCTTGAAATACTGTATAGTATGCCGTTTAGCAAGAGACGAATTATATGCGTGCAATCAGCGATTGCACCATTATATATATGCCAAGGCGATGAGCACAGAAATACTAATAAACTCAAGAAGATATGAGGTAAGAATCGCCATTGTCGAAAATGGCTCTCTGTGTGAGTTTCACCTTCAGCGGCCAACGGAAAAAGGGCTCATCGGCAATATCTACAAAGGCAGAGTCGTTCGGGTTCTCCCAGGCATGCAGGCGGCATTTATCAATATTGGACTCGAACGAACGGGCTTTCTCTATGTCGATGACGTCTCCCTCTCCCAAAACGAACTCGACCTGAGAATGCTTGGCACCGAACAGGACCATGGGGAAAAAAACTATTCACCGATATTGCCTGAAAACGACCTGCGCCGCACACAGGGAATGAATATAGAGGATCTGCTCACGGAAGGCCAGGACATCCTTGTCCAGGTGAGCAAAGATCCGATTGGATCAAAGGGGGCCAGACTTACCTGTCATGTAACTCTTCCCGGACGCAATCTGGTCTTCATCCCTCTTACCGATCATATCGGTATATCAAGAAAAATTGAAGATGAAGATGTACGCCGGCGCCTGCGGGAGCAGATTGAAAAGTTACGGCCGGAAGGAACGGGGTTCATCGTTCGAACAGTGGCTGAATATGCATCGGAAGAAGAGCTTGAGGCAGATATGGAGTTTTTGCTGCTGCTCTGGGACGAAATTCAGGATATTGCCTCGGTTTCCATGGTTCCTTCGCTTGTTTACGAGGATCTTGATATTACTTTTCGCTCAGTGCGCGATCTGTTTACTCACGATGTCGACAATCTCGTCATCGATGATGCCGAAACCTACCTTAAACTTTGCGATTTCATAAAAAGTTTCGCCCCCCAACTCAAGGACAAGATATCCCTTTACGAGGACGACACTCCCCTTTTCGAAGCCCGCAGCATAGATACCGAAATAACCAGAGCCACTGAAAAGAAAGTCTGGTTGCGCTCGGGTGGATATATCATTATTGAAAGTACGGAAGCCCTTTCGGTCATCGATGTCAACACCGGCCGTTTTGTCGGCAAAAACAACCTCAACGAGACCATCTTCAAAACCAATATGGAAGCCGCCAAGGAAATTGCCTATCAGTTGCGGCTGCGTAATATTGGCGGTATAATAATTATCGACTTTATCGATATGGAAAGCGAGGAGCATCGTGAAGAGCTCTTCACGTACTTTAAAGAAGAGGTAAAAAAGGACAAGAGCAGAATCAACATCCTCAAGCTCTCCGAGTTTGGACTGGTGCAGATGACGCGCAAAAGAAGCTCCGAGAATCTCACCCAGTTGATGTGCGAACCATGCCACTACTGTGCCGGTGAAGGCATACTCAAGTCGAGGCGGACGATATGCTATGACATTTTCAGAAAGATCGTCAGAAACGCTGACCGCACAGGAGGCTTTTCGATAACCTTGCGGGTGCATCCCCGCATTGCCGACATGCTCAACAAGGAAGAGAAGAACACCCTCACGCAATTGGAAAAAGATACCCATAAAAAGCTGGTTGTTGTTCCTGTCAAGGATCTGCATATTGAGAAATATGACATCATCTGGCGTCAATAATTACACAAAGCACGGTTTTATATGCGACTCAACAAAAAAAGCAAAGGCGGCGGCATAGGTAAATCATTTCTTTTCATCATGCTTGCCCTCATTATCGGCGCCGGTGTCTATGTGGCACTGGTGTTTTTCGAAAGCTCTGAACCTCAACTCGCCCTGCAGGACAAGCTCAGTTATGTCGGTAAAAAGGCCGAATTCACCCTGACGGCAGCAGACGATAATTCCGGTTTGCGCTCGGTGCGCTTTGTTCTTGTTCAGAACGGCAAGGAACACACCCTGCTGGAAAAAGATTTTCCTCGCCGGGGGTATACAGGTCAGATAGGTCCGTTGTCGGTCACAGAAACCATACCTTTCAACACCGAAGAAGCCGACGTCGAAAACGGGGAGGCGGAGCTGGTGGTCCGGGCATCCGATTATTCATTACGCGGGTTTTTCTCAGGAAACACCGGCGAGATTCGTCGAAAAGTCACCATAGATACGGTGGCGCCCAAGCTCCGTCTTCTCCACACAGAGCGTTACATTAACAGAGGTGGCAGCGGAATCGTCATTTACCAGATAGACGGCGAGACCAGTCGGCACGGTGCGGACTTCGCCGGTTACTTCCACGACGGCTTTCCGCTGGAGGAAGGAAAAAACATTTTTATCGCCTACATCGCCGTTCCTTATAATACCGAAGTAATCTCGACCTCGCAGATCGTCGCCGAGGATGCTGCCGGTAACCAGAGCCTCCTGCCGTTTTCACCGGTATTTAAGAAAGTCGAGTTCAAAAGAGATACGATCAATGTCGGCGATGGTTTCCTCTCCGAGAAGATTCCCGAATTTGAAAACTTCTACCCGGAAATGCAAGGCAGCATGAAGGATAAATATCTCTACACCAATCGCACGGTACGCAAGGAAAATAACGAGAAAATATACCAGCTCTGCCAGGATCCTTCCCCGGAAAGACTCTGGAGCGGCAGCTTTATAAGGATGGCTGGAGCCAACCGCGCCGGATATGCCGATCATCGCAGCTATTTCTATAAAAGCGAAGAAATAGACAAGCAGGTACATCTGGGCATGGATATCGCCTCGGTCCAGCGTGCCGAAGTCAAGGCGGCCAATACCGGCAAAGTCGTTTTTGCCGATTATCTAGGCATATACGGCAATATGGTGCTCCTGGATCATGGCCAGGGAGTGTTCAGCCTCTCCTCTCATCTCAGCAGTATCCAGGTAGAGACCGGTGATCTCGTAGAAAGTGGCGTGATTATCGGTACAACTGGCAAGACCGGTATGGCCGGTGGCGATCATCTCCACTTTTCCATGCTGATCAACGGCATTTTCGTCACCCCGATGGAATGGTGGGATTCGCACTGGATAGAAGTTACCATAGAAGCCCCCCTGGACGAGGTGCGCTTCGAATAAATGTCACTAGATATCAGTAGGCTGTAGCCCAAATGACCTGACACCCCAATCGACTCGGGGTCTCAGGTCATTCGAATTCTCTCGCAGTCCGGGCAGATCCAGGTGGGGCCATTGCTGATCCCCCAGCGGTTGTCGTCGAAACATTGATCACAAATCTGAAAGCCGCAGGGGCAGCTCCAGCAGAAAGGCTTCTTTTCCTTACAGCAGTGACACTGGTACTCCCCTACTCTTCGCTTTCTGTAACCGCTCTTCTTCATGGCTTTGAACTCTCTCCCGTCCCCGTTTCCTCTTGCAGCCATCGCAGATAATCAGTGGAGACATGGTCAACTTCAATCGCTAGTATTTCCGGCGTGTCATAGGAGTGGCGTCGCTTTATGAAAGACTGCAGCGCCGCATATTTCTGTGGGGTAGTCTTCAGTGACAAGATATACTCCTGGCTCTGCTCTATCGTATCTTTCCACCAGAAAAAGGACCGTATGCCACCGCTCAGCTGGGCACAACCGGCCAGTCTTTCCCGAATCACATTTTCGGCCATGGCCACTGCCTCGGTTTCGTCCTCGAAGGTCGTTTGCACTATAAGCATCGGCTTCATCGTCTTCTCCCTGCAATTTTTTGATATCCTGCATTCAATACTTTCTTTTTCGCCGCCGGTGTAATATTTTCTGAGCACCGGAGCATATAATGCCGTGTCGCCGGCCATGGGGATCCTTGCCCAGAAGGATAATGACCGGTGCACTAGCGTGCTAGTACAGTATTCATGCAGGTGCAAAAATAAACCTTTCTTTGTGGTAAAATCATGCTCTTCGTCATTGATATCGGCAATTCCCACACCGTCATAGGACTCTATGACAACAATACTCTGCAGGGTCACTGGCGCATAACTTCGGATAGAAATCGTACCGCCGATGAAATTGCCATTCAGTTCAATGCCCTGACCGCAATGACCAGAATACAAAGCCTCTCCATAACAGACATCATCATATCAAGCGTCGTTCCTTCTCTGGAAGCCGCCTGGATGGCCTGCTGTCGCAAACATTTCAGTGACAACCTCAAGCATCCGCCGTGTATTGTCGATGATTCCAACCTTAAGGATATCATCGATATTCAGACGGATTATCCGGGGGAGGTTGGCGCGGACCGTCTCGTCAACACCATCGCCGCCTGGTCCCAGTATAAGACTCATCTCATTGTTATCGATTTCGGCACGGCCATTACCTTCGACTGCGTCACCAACCGATGCGAATATATTGGCGGCACGATTCTCCCGGGGGTCGCTGTTTCCTTGGAGGCCTTGTCCTCAAGGGCGGCCAAACTTCCCCATATTGATATTTCCGTAGCACCTGCCACTATTATTGGTAAAAACACCGTAGACGCCATGAAAAGCGGTGTTCTTCATGGCTATGGTGCTATGATAGACGGCCTTGTCGACATACTGGCCGCCGAGATGTGCGGCGTAGCGGATGAACTCAACATCATCGCCACCGGCGGTATGGCTGAACTCATTATTCCCTATTGCCGCAAGGTAAAGACCATTGATCAGATGCTTACCCTCAAAGGTTTGCATCATATCTACAGCCGCATTCATGGAAAACTCCCCCATTAAAATCCCTCCACCATTGCCAAACGGGGCAGTGATAGGCATTGCCGCTCCATCCGGGAACGTCCGAGGACGAGATGGTTTTGAAGAGGGAATCCGCATTCTCCATGAACTCGGTTTTGCAACAAAGTTTCCCCGTGAGCTTTGGCCTGGGCATCACTATCTGGCAGATACAGACAGTAGAAGGGCAGAGGAACTCGTCTCTTTATGGAAAGATAATGACGTTGACTGCATTATGGCAGCGCGCGGCGGCTACGGCTGCCTGCGCATTCTCCGAAGTCTGCGAGATGATGCCCTCGGGGGAAAAGGCAAAAGGCTGGTCGGTTTTTCCGATGTCACGCTATTGCACCAGCTGCTCAACACCAGGCACAATCTGGTCAGCCTTCACGGCCCCGTCGTCACCTCCCTGGCCCGACTCAGCAGGGAAAGCCTGATGAGTTTCAAGCACTGCCTCCTGGGCGCTCTGGAAGGCTGGCAGATGCACGCCGATGTCGAAGTGCTGCGTGGCAGCGGTGTCACACGGGGCATGAGCGCCGGCGGAAATCTCAGTACCATTGCTTCAACCCTTGGTACCGAACTGGCGCCATACTGGCGTGATAAAATCGTCTTTCTTGAAGACACCGGCGAGTCGGCCTACCGCATCGACAGGATGCTGACCCAACTGCATCTCAGCGGTGCTTTCGAGGGGGTCGCCGCAATAGTGCTCGGTGACTTTGTTCACGGACTCGATATCGATGGAGTTTCACGACACCGGCACCAGGAGGCGATCTGGCAGAGAGTTATGCAACTTGCCGATGAGGACACAGTGTTGTGGAGCGGGTTTCCCATCGGCCATGGCAGTGACAACCATACCTTTCCCATGGGGCTGCAATTAACACTCGACCACGGCAGCCGGATGCTCAGTGCATGTCTTGAAGAGCCTTGAAACGAAGTGAGGCCTGCTGCCGGAAGCGGTTTGACAAATTGCTTGAAAATGGTATTGTTGGATTTTCACCGGCTACTCATCATCAACAACTTTCATATACTACGTGCAATGAAGACCACATTCAAAAACATTATACGAACTATCGCCCTGACCGGTTCAATTGTCGCGGTGACGTCATGCCCCGTCTATTCCGCTGAATACGTCAGTGTAACCAAGGACGGCGTCAACGTCCGAACCGGACCGTCAACTTCCAATCCTGTGTATATGGAGCTTTTCGAGGGGTATCCGCTCAAGGTTGTCGACAAAAAAGGCGACTGGTTCAAGGTCACCGATTTTGAAAACGACAGTGGCTGGATCTACTCTCCGCTTCTCGAAAAAAGGGATAACGTCATCGTCAATGCCAACAGTAGGGCTAACATGCGTTCCGGTCCGAGTACCGGCAATGCCGTGGTTGCCACCCTCGAACGAGGCGTAGTGCTGGAACTGCTCGAACGTCAGGGAAAATGGGTTGAGGTAAGGCATGCCAGCGGCACACAGGGGTGGATTTACGCTCCCCTGGTATGGCCCTGAACCGGCTTTACCGGTCCCTGTCTGTTCAACATCTCCGGTCGGCTCTTTCCAATTCCACGACTGACTTCCTTTCTTTTCAGTCTGCTGGGAGAGGTTTTTGCACCACCTGCCTTCACATCTGCCGGCGGTTTTTCAAGAGGCCACTATCGACTCAGAATCATGGCGATGGTGCGATCCATTGACAGCGGCAGCCGCACCTTGCGGCCGGCTTTGTTGGTAAACAGCACATAGCCGTTTTCAAGACCGAACAGCAGTAAATCCCGGGTTATTTCAACGTCTTTGATGCAATACGAGCACAGCTGTTCGATCTTTCCCTGCCTATACCATTCCAGGGCCTGCAGGCCGCTGCCGGTTTTCTTGACTCCCAGAGTATTCTCGGCAATGGCATTAAGGCTCAGCCGATAGCCTAGATAATTTTTTACCTCTTCAAGCAGATCAAGGCTCGGCAAATCTCCGAGCCGTCTGTCGGTATAGGCCCCGAGAACCCGATTGTCGAACCTCTTGTTATTGAAGCCGACGATCAGCTCAAAAGAATGCAGATGGTCGATCAGATCCTTGATCTTTTCTTCGCGATAACTGACACAGCCATCACGAGTGGAGTCGTAGACCACGCCAACGGAGACGCCCATGCGTTCAGCACGATGCCAGCCTCCAACTTCGTCCGCTGAAAATTTGGTTTCGAGGTCGAAGACCCCGAAGCGTTGTGGCAGAACATCAAGGCCTTGTTTGGGGCCGATATTGCTCACCCTCGGGCGCCCATCGGGCTGACTCTTCCTGGTGAGTCTCTCCTCTCGTGTTCTTTCCTGCACACGCACTCCGTCGTCATCGTCGCAGATTCTGGTAATAAGCTCACTGCAGCTGTTTTTGTCTATAGGCCTGTTCCCCGAGCCGCACTTGGGCGAATGCACACAGGATGGACATCCGTTTTCACACTCACATGAACTGACGATCTCAAGAGCTTGCCGCACCAGCTCTTCGGCCTGGGCATAGGCTTCTGCTGTTAGTCCGGAACCGCCGGCATGGCCGTCATAGACGAAGATGGCCGCCCCTGCGGTCTGCTCATGATGGGGACAGGAAATGCCTCCTATATCATTCCTGTCGCAGAGCACTAATAATGGCAGCACAGCTATCATCACATGTTCGAAGGCGTGCAACCCTCCCATGAAGTGCAGGTGTTTATCTTCGATTTTTTTGACTAGGCTCTGGGGAATTTCCAGCCAGAAACCTTCTGTTTCCATAGTCTGCAGCGGCAGATCGAGGGCAATGGCGGCAACCAGTTTATTGGTCCCCTTGTTTCGCTTCTGGTAACCGGTTACCTGCTCACTGACCTTAAGCAAGCCATGTGACAACCGGCAGCCATGCAGCAGTCGCCTGTTATATACACTTAAGATCTCAGTATCTTTGCTGGCTGTCGCTCTGGTATAGTAGGAAGGGGTTGCACTCTCGACGATGACTTCACCGGCCAACAAATCGAGTTTTTTCACCAGCCAGCTCTCTACCCGGTGCAGATACACCGCACCTTCATGACACTCCTTCAAGGCACGGACTGCATCGATTTCTCCCAGTATGAGCCCGGTCTCGCCATTGATGATACTGAGCGATCTTCCTGTGCCCCGTAAGCTGACATGACGTTGTGGCCGTTTTCTCGTGGCAAAATAAGTGTCGCCGTCGGCTGAGAGCAGCAGGTGCGAGTTTCGACACAACAGTTCGGCGGACTGCCTGACAGCCTCACTTTGCAACAATGGCTCGCCTGCACCGATGGGGATTTCAGCTGCAGCACACTGTAAGTGCTGGCCGATGATCTTGGCATTGTCCGGATTTAGGGCGGCTGACTCCACCTGACGGGAAAAAAAATTATCCGGATTGTTCATGTAATATTGATCAAGGGCATCTTCGCTGCCAATGAGGATAACGGCCGACTCCCTGCCTCCCCTCCCTACTCTGCCGCCCCGCTGCCAGGAGGCCATGATCGAGCCGGGGTAGCCGACCAGTATGCAGATATCGAGGTCACCAATGTCAATGCCCAGTTCAAGAGCAGAGGTCGAGATAACACCAAGGAGCGAACCGTCGGCCAGTTTCTGTTCTATATCCCTTCTCTCTTCAGGCAGAAAGCCTGCCCGGTATGAGCTGAGCTTGGCAGCCAGCTGGCCCAACCTGGGTCTGGTCCACATGGAGATAAGTTCGGTCATTTTACGGGACTGCGTGTAGACGATGGTGCGCAGGCCTCTTTTCAAGGCCGCTTCCAGCAGTTGACTTGCGGTATAGGCTGGGCTGTCCCATGGATTGAGAAAAAGAAAGTTCCTTTTGCTTTGCGGCGCCCCGGAAGAGGTGATGAGCTCCAACGGTTCGCCTATGAGCTTTTCTCCAAATTCTCTGGGATTGCCGATTGTCGCCGAGCTCAGGATAAATTGGGTCTTCTTGCCGTAATGGCTGAGTACTCTTTTCAGGCGACGCAGAAGCCAGGCTACGTGCGAGCCGAATACACCACGATATGTATGAACTTCGTCTATGATCACATAATCAAGATGACTGAAAAAATGAGCCCAGTTTTCGTGGAAGGGCAAAAACGACAGGTGCAGCATATCCGGATTGGTGATGATCACGGGCGGGGTTTTCTCCCGTATCCTTCTCCTTCTGTAGGCGGTGGTATCACCGTCGTAGATGGCAGCTACTCCCTGCGGGCATATGGTATCGATGCCGGTGAGAGAGGCGGTGAAACTCATCAGGTTCCTGAGCTGATCCTGGGAGAGCGCCTTGAGAGGGAAGAGGTAGAGCGCATGACTGCCGGCCTCTTGCAGTATAGACTCGACGACCGGCAGGTTATATATCATACTCTTGCCCGATGACGTAGGCGTTGCCACCAGGACGTTGTCGCCTGCAGTGATTCGGGCAAGAGCGATGTTCTGGTGTGAATAAAGACTCTTCACTCCGATTTCCTGCAACCGTGAACACAGAAGCTGCGACAGAACTTCAGGCGAACGGCTATAGATAGCTTCGAGGCAGTCGAATGTCTGATGGCAGACAACCTGCGGACCGAATCTGGCCGAGGCCTTCAGCGACTGCAGGTATTCCTCCACATCGTAGTCGGGAGTGGTGCGGTGGCGGTGCATGAACGTATTTAGGTTGCCTAATCAAGGAAGAACGTATATTTTGTCCCTTTGGTGCGACAAAGGGATTCCCGGGTTCGTATATTGTACCCGTCTCACTATACACCACCACCCGAATCTGAAAACCCAAGATAGTAGCCATTTGAAAAACATGTCATCCATCGCAGTTTTAGGACCTATAGGTTCAGAGAGTTTTCTGGCGGCACAACAGTATCAGGCCGATGCCGACCTCGTCTGCTTCAACAGCATGTATGAACTTATAGCTGCCTTTGAGGCAGGCAAAGCAGATCGTGCCCTGATCCCGGTCTACAACACCCGTGAAGGCGAGATCAAGGAGTATTTCAGATTTCTCGTCGACCTCCGTGGGTTCCACTGGATAGACAACGTCGTCCTGCCGGTCCATCTCTCCATCGGTTGCGTTGACAGCTCGGTTTCGGAGCTCGATACCATTGTCGGCCGCGGTTCTGTTTTCAACCAATGCAAGGATTACCTCAAGGCCAATTTTCCCAACGCCACCCTGGTAACCGTTCATGACATCGAGGCCAAGCTCACCGAGATACGGGAGCAGTCTCTGCTCACGCACGGCATAATAGAATCGGAAGAACTCCTGCGAAGGTTCCAATTTTCGTTGCTCGAGCGGGAGGTGGTTTCCCATAACAAGACACGCTTTGCCGTTCTTGCCTCAAACCCTGCCGATCCCACGGGCTATGACGCCACCGCCGTTATCACCAGGCCTCTGCGCGACCGGGTAGGCATGCTTGTCGACATTCTTGGCGAATTTACCCGCAGAGGCCTCAATATTGTCGATCTGCGCTCGGAAAATGATATCGAGACACAAAAATTGCAAATCTACCTCGAAATCGAAGGTCATTGCCGCGACGACATCATCCGAGAGGCCCTGCTGAGCGTGGAAAAAGGCGTAATTCAGGAAGAAGGGGCTTTGAAGGTGCTCGGCTCTTTTCCCCGCGTCGACATGCGAGCCAAAATGATCAAGTCTTTTGGTTTCATAGGCAGCGGTGAAATGAGCAAATGGTTTGCCGGTAGGCTGCAGAGTGAGGGATACACGACATTCCTCACCGGCAGAACGACGCCGCTGACTCCTGAGCATATGATCCCCCAGGTAGATGTCGTGGTCATCTGTGTCCCCATTTCCATCACTTCACCGACGATTATCAAATACGCTCACCTGCTCCGTCGGGGACAGGCGTTGATACTGCTTGCCGGGGAATCGGAGAATACCTTGAAAACGGCGTTAACCTCCACCGAGGAAGGTGTTGAGGTGATGCTGGTCCATAATCTCTGGGGCCCCCAGGCTATGACGATGAAGGACAAAAACGCCGCCGTGGTCAGAACCAGAAGAAGCGGCAGTCTGTGCAGCGAGTTTGAAGCCTTTCTGTATAAACACGGTGCAGAGATCTATCAGGACAGTGCCAACAGGCACGACCTGCTCATGGGTGTCAGCCAGAAGCTTCCCACTATCATCTCCGTAGCTCTGGCCGCCACACTTGCAGAGCATGACATCGACTGCAGGGATATCGGCAGTCACTCGACTCTCACCTCCATTTACGGTGTGCTGGCCATGGCCCGCGTCCATAGCCAGAATCCTCGTACCTACGCCGAGATCATGGCCACCAAGGGCGACGGCAGAAAGATAGTACAAACCTTTGCCTCCATGCTGGAAAAAATTGTCGCCTGTGCCGAAGAGGAAGATATTGACTGGCTTTGCGAACAGATGGAAAAAAACCGACAGTATATGACCTCCGGTTTCCTTGAATCGAAAATGAAACAGGCCAAGGCCGTAGACGAGGTTCTCAGCGAGACAGGAGTCAATCACCACTATTGAAAAACAGCATCCGGAGAAAAGATTTTCCGGGAAAACATAGTTTTTAAAAGGAGTTACTGATGGCACGAACAGATTTAGGCTACCTGAACGAAATCCACACCTGCCCGCACTGCGACCAGAAAATGAGCTGCTGCGAAGCTCCGCAGGTCCATGTCGGCGACGGCCTTGGCTGGGGATCTGAGATACTATATATATGCCTCAACGATTACTGCAGTCTCTTCCTCAACGGCTGGCGTAATATTGAGGAAAAATACGGACATCATGCCTCGTACCGTTACATGGAACTGCCGGACAGTACCGAAGGCAACTTCATGATGGTGGGAAATGCCGACGCCTTCAAGGGCAGTGTCATCAATCCCGACGATCTCAAACGGCAAAATCAGCGATATCAGCAGGAAAAACAGGCCGTGAAAGACCTGCAGAACTGTGTCGAGGAGAAAAATCTCGCCCCCGTCCTCCATCTCATCCTTGATGAGGGCGCCGACATATCCAATAGGAAGCAGGCTATATCACTGCTTTTGCAAGTCAATGACCTCAGCTGCATAGACCCTCTGCGTAATCACACATTCCGGGACACCTCGCTGGAAATGGAATGCAACAAGATCATAGGCCTGCTGCTCAAGAAAAACTACATGAAGGAGTGCCCTTTCTGCAGCCATCTGATTAAGATGCAGGCCTCGAAATGCATGCACTGCAAAGAGGATGTCTAAACCAATTTGTCCTTGCAAAGAGAGGAGCGAACGAGTATAAGGTAGTCGCTTTTCCCAAGCTCAAAGCTCTGGATGGTGGGCGTGGCTCAGTAGGTTAGAGCACCTGGTTGTGGCCCAGGAGGTCGTGGGTTCAAGTCCCATCGCCCACCCCATCCTTGTGCGGCCCCGGTGATTTTCACCGGGGCTTTTTTTTTCAGGCTACGCTTTTCGGGTAAAAGCTATTATGAACGTATAGACTTCGCCCGCCCCGACCTCGACCAGTCAGCCGGCGACCGACTGTAGTGCTATCAGTTCCTCGATCACCTGGATGAGTATCCCCTGGTGCGCACCACGTTGATGAGCGACTCCGGGCTATACATTTTTTTTATTATCCGGTATTATCGTTGCCATTCGCCTCTTACATTAACACCAGCAGAAAAACATATCCAATCATATGAACTATTCACAACTCGATCTGCCAGACATCCAGAATGTGCTCTTTCATCCCCGTCGTCACACTGAACCGGTCTCGACCACCGGCAAACATACCATCAACGTAGCTGCAGACTCCACCGTCACTTTGGGATGCAGATTCTTCATCAACGATGCCAGCAGCCCCACTCTTCTTTATTTCCACGGCAACGGTGAGACGGCTAACGATTATGAAGATATCGCCCCACTGTTTGTTGAACGAGGAATGAACGTTTTTCTGGCTACTTATCGAGGCTATGGCTGGAGCAGCGGCACGCCTTCGGCTGCTGCCATGATGAAAGACAGCCTCAAAGTCTATAGTGCTGCGGTGGGCGCCATACAGGAAATGGGGCTGAAAGACACCCTCTTCGTCATGGGAAGATCCATAGGCTCCGCCGCGGCCATAGAGGTGTGCAGCCATTTCTCCGATTCTCTCAGGGGGCTCATTGTTGACAGCGGCTTCGCTCAGACTCTGCCCCTTCTCGAAAGCCTGGGGTATGATACCAGTCAGTCAGGACTCACAGAAAAGGATGGATTCGGCAATATTGAGAAAATTGAAGAGATAAAGATTCCAACTCTTTTCCTCCACGGCTCGCAGGATCTCATCATCCCCATCCGCCAGGCGGAGAAACTGCAGGCCTTCAGCGGCGCCCGGATGAAAAAGTTTTTTGTCATTCCCGGGGCCGACCACAACAGCGTTTTGACCGTCGGTGGAGAGCTCTACTTTGAGGCCGTAAAGGACTTCATCGATGAGATAACCGGGGCAACGTCATGGAGACAGCGGCGTAAACAGTTTAAGAGGCAACGGTGATCATGACTTCCAAACGCAGCGACTACCTCTCCTGGGATGAATATTTCATGGCCGTTGCCCTATTGTCGGCCGCCAGAAGCAAAGATCCGAACACACAGGTAGGCGCCTGTGTCGCCAACAAACAAAACAAAATAGTCGGCGTGGGGTACAACGGCTTCCCCTTGGGCTGTTCCGACGATGAACTACCATGGTCGCGCTCAGGTGATCTGCTCGACACCAAATACCCTTATGTCTGCCACGCCGAGCTCAATGCCGTTCTCAATTCCATTTCCAGAGACCTCAGAGAATGCAGGATATATGTGGGCCTTTTCCCCTGTAATGAATGCACCAAGGTGATTATTCAGGCAGGAATCGAAGAGATCATCTATCTCTCCGATAAATACGCCAATACCGATTCTGTCAAAGCCTCGAAGATTATGCTCGACACCTCTCCTCGTACCAGCTACCGTCAGCTGGCTACCAGTCGAAAATCGCTGACGGTGGACTTCTCTGTCCCCGAGTAGCAATCTCCCGGCAGGTTCACGCTCTTACGGGGCGTGTTCAAAACCGCCGAAGGTGATATCTTTTTTGCCGTCACCCTGGCGCAGGTAGACTCTCCCTTGTTCGGCGAGAACACTCCCTATCCTTGTAAGGGATTTTCCCTGGGCCAAGCCGATTGCCTCTATTGCCCTTCTCTTGGCGCACGCTGCTGTGAAGACCAGTTCGTAGTCTTCGCCACCGGAAATCATGAGGTTTTGGCCTGAGAGATCGTAACTCGAGCAAAGGGTATCGAAATCTTCTTCCCGTGGCAACTTTTCAGCCTCGATCTCGGCACCGACGCCGCTTTCCCCGCAGATGTGACTTATATCGGTGGCAATTCCATCGGAAATATCCTGCATGGCGGTGACGAAACCGCTGGCACTCAATGCCAGCCCCAGAGCTACCTGGGGCTGGGGATCGAGATGAGCTCGCATGAATTTTTCCGTGAGAGCATCCTCCTGCACCCCTTTGCTTAGCAGTTCGAAGCCGGCAGCCGAAGTTCCCAGCGGACCGGAGACATATATATCATCTCCCGCTTTGGCCCCGGACCGGTACAGCACTTTTTCAGCAGGGCTCGTCCCCAAGACCATGACGTTTATGGTCAGTACGGAACTTCGTGTTGTATCACCGCCCATGAGCATGCAGCCATGATCACCCAGCATACTGTCGACACCGTGCTGCCAGCGATCAAGCCAGGAACTGGAAAGAGACGGGGGCAAAGCGATGGACAACAGCGCCAACCGCGGCCTGGCCCCCATAGCGGCAATATCTGAGATATTGACGGCCACCGACTTCCTGCCAAGCAGGTAGGGATCATGCCATTTCCTGACAAAATGCACATCCTCGACGAGAAGATCCGTGGTCGCCAGCCAGCAGAGATCACCATCACCTGTAAAAACGGCACAGTCATCGCCAATCCCCTTAATCAGCAGCTCGGAGCGATGATTGAAACGGTTACGTATTGTGGAAATAAAATCTCGTTCTCTCACACACCCTCCCCTGGTTACGCCATTATTTGATCCGTTTGATAAACCCCTCTGTCTTGGATGGGGAGGATGGTCGAGTTTTCGGTGAATGAGCTCCAAAGTCAACAGCCTTGACGAATCGCTCCTCTCCCCCCATGGTGAAGATCTCCATCCCCGTCATTTGCGCTGTTCGCAGTGTCCAGGTCATTTTCTGAGGCGGCAGAGTAAGAACGCTCATATCGACATGCCACCATTCATCCTTTCTGGTGGTATCTCTCTTGATGCCGGTAACATAACCATAGACCAGCATCTGCGGTTCTTTGGCGGCTATCACAACTACATCACCTACATCGGTGCTTTCCTTGAAATCGAGCATCTCCTGCAACTCCTTCACCAGTTTTTCCATATCCTCACTCATGGTGTTCTTTGCGAATCCTGTATGATTCAATAACGATTCTTCCCTCTCCGGTATAACTGCGTGTCGCCAGGGTCGAATACATTTTCAAGCCGTCGAGCACCGGAAGAATCAGATTTTCTATGACTTTCCTCGATTTATACGCAGTACTTCTATTTTGAATCGACAGCATGGTCTGCAGCCAGCCGGCAACATCCTCAAGTGACGTCAGCAATGGCTGCAACTGAACAAAAATCGTGGAATTATTGTCCTGCAGCAGTGTGGCTGCGTTCTTTTTGAATGATTTGTTGACGACTATACCGCCGCCGTCTATGACGGCGTCTATCACCTGGCGATGAATGGCGACAGAACTCGACATATAGAGCATATCATCATGAATCGTATAGACTGGCTGCAGTCCTTCCTGTAGCTGCTGTCCCCAATATGTGAATGGAAACTCCCGGTAGGTATGACTTCTATGTGGTATCCTCGTATTTTCCAGAAAATTGTTCATTACTGAGCTGGCCTTGCCGGTGTCGCGGAGATGAAACATGACGACAAAATTGGGTAACGGCACAAAATCCTTGGGAGACGGTCTGCCGATTATAACATGGAAGGTGTTGTCGATGATCTGCAACACCTCGGCGAAGGGGGTCCCGGTTATGGAGGAGACCGCATCTTCAATCTCTGCCTTGCCGGACTCATCCATATCCGACTCGCGTGCATACATCCTCCACATTGTTTTCAAATCAAAGGTATTGGTCCAGTAATACAGTGATGAGTTCCCTGGAATGTTTTCAATATGTATGTTTTTTTGCGGGTGAATCTCAAGAAATCTTGCCGTGCCCTCATTGAGCTTGTGTTTGTTGAAGTGAAGGAAAATCGTGTCCATGGTGTACCCGTCTTTGACCGTCGCGCCATAACCGCCGGCGGTAAAGCCGTTCCAGTTCTGCAGGTGCTCGAGGAGTTCTTTTTGCGGCAATCGGTCTGGGTTGAGCATGTCTTCCAGGAACCTTCGTATGTGTTGTATTGAAAAATAGCAAAAAAGTTGAGATTTTTTAAACTGTGTGCTGAACAACGTGTAGAAAAAATTTTCTCCAAGATTTATCTGTTGTTCGTCATGCCGGTCGAGAAGACTCCGCAGAGTGCGTTCCTCCATGGCAGCGATAACCAGTTTCTCATGAACAGTAAAAGACAGAATACGCTCCTGAGTAATCGGAACTCTGTGTATGACATGGCTGCCATATTGGGTCGAGGCGACCACCGTGTCGTCGATGAAAAGTCCGGCGACGGTCTCAAGCAGGGCCGCAGCATGCTTTGGTTCGGCAAAGAAAACGAGATTATCATGGATATACGACTTCATATCGTTGGCACCATCATCCTTCAAGAGGGCCAGGGCCACCTTTTTGCTGCACAATTCCTCAAACAGCAGGGCCGCTCCCGGAGAAGACGCAAAGTCGCGTATCTGGCGAAGGAGCTCTACTTTTTCAAGTGGTATGTCGACATCCAGGGCCAACCTGACAAGATCGATACGACCCGCTGCACGACCGAGTGGTTGATTTTTCATATCTTCAACCATTTCCACAAGATTTTTATGGGAGAGATAGAGCAAAACCTGTTCTGGCAGAAACAGTGCTGGTGCGGCTGCTGGACGCTTGCCTGCCGTAACCGCAAAAAAAACTGCGGCGCCGGCGGCAACAACAAGTGCTGTAATCAGAAAACGCTTCATCTCCAACTCTAGGTTACGGTTGTTCTCAGCCGAACCGGCGATATCCTATCGCTTCGGCAAGGTGATGATTATCTATGAAATCCTTGCCGTCGAGATCGGCAATGGTTCGAGCAATCTTCAATATTCTATGATAGGCTCTGGCCGAAAGGCCGAGCCGCTCGACACTCTTCTCCAGGAGCTTCTTGCCTGCCTGTTCTAGATGACAATGCCTCTCCACCAATTTTGACGACATGTCTCCATTGGCGCGTATGGTTTGGAATTCTCGGAAGCGGTTCTCCTGAATGTGCCGGCATCGATTGACCCGTTCCCGTATCGCAGATGATTTTTCAGATTGGACCCTGTCGTTCATCTCTGCATAAGGCAAAGCGCCGATCTCAAGATGCATATCCACTCTGTCGAGAAGCGGGCCGGACAGCCTGGATGTGTATTTACGGATCTGATCGGGCGTGCAGCAGCAACGGTTGCGCCTGTCGCCGTAAAAACCGCAGGGACAGGGGTTATACGCAGCCACAAGAAGAAAATCGGCCGGAAACGTAAGCGACATATTGGCCCTGGCTATGCTCACCTGTCTGTCCTCGAGGGGTTGTCGCAGCATTTCCAGTACCCTTTTCCGAAATTCGGTGACCTCATCGAGAAACAGGACGCCGTTATGGGCCAGCGATACCTCCCCCGGCCGAGGATAGCTGCCCCCGCCGATGAGACCGGCATCGGATATGGTGTGATGAGGTGCTCGAAACGGTCTGCGGCAGACGAGGGCGGTACCGCCGGACAGCATTCCTGCTATGGAATGGATTTTTGTGGTTTCCAGGGCCTCATCAAAGCCGAGATCGGGAAGAATAGTCGTAATTCGCCGGGCAAGCATGGTCTTGCCTGCTCCCGGCGGTCCCTTGAGCAAAACATTATGGTTGCCGCTGGCCGCAATTTCCAGGGCTCTCTTGGCATGTTCCTGTCCCTTTACGTCGTCAAAATCTTCCAGAACATCAGCCGCCTGGGACAGCGCCGCGGAAGGGTCCGTTCTGTAGGGTTCGATAGCGCTGCTGCCAACAAGATGTTCTACCGCTTCGTAGAGATACGACACCGGCAGTATGGCTGCTCCGGCTAGCACGCCTGCTTCCGGGGCATTTTCCGTAGGGACCAATACTCCTTTTATGCCGCGCTCGCGGGCATTGAGCACCACCGGAAGAACTCCCCGCACCCCTCTGACCGCACCGTCGAGAGATAGTTCACCAATGACGGAATAGTCCTGCAGAGCCTGGGATTGTATAAGACCGCTGGCACACAATATGCCAAGGGCTATCGGCAGGTCATAGCCGGTGCCTTCTTTCCTGACATCGGCCGGAGCGAGATTGACGGTGATACGTCTGTTGGGAAAATCATAGCCGCAGTTTCGAATAGCTGCCTTTACTCTGTCCTTGCTCTCCCTGACAGCCCCGTCGGCTAAGCCTACGGTGGAAAAAACAGGCAGGCCGGGGGCAATGTCAATCTCTATCTCCAACGAGACGCCTTCGACACCGATAACAATGCTGCTGTTTACTTTAGATAACATGGGAGCATGCCTTCAACTTGAACGCGTTCTGTACATCATTTTCACTTCCTGTGTATATTCGCCACTTTTGCAGGTGTAAACATACAATGGCGGCAGAACTGTGCATCCCTCGCCACCATTTTTAACACTTTCTACCATGACAAGCGATGCCGACGACGCCTCGGGATAACTATAGACGAGCCGCATGCGTTTCGGCTGCATTCTCCGCCCCAGCAGGCGCTGTAAGAGAGTCGGAAGAGCGTCCGCCGGAAAGATGAGGCCAAAGATACCCTTGTTTTTAAGTACGTAAAAAGCAGAAGAGACTATATCGTCGAGGTTGGCCGCCGCCTGGTGCCGGGCCAGATATTTCTCTTCCTCGGCGTTGACCCTGCCGCGGCCCACACTGAAAAAAGGCGGATTGCAAATCACGTGAGTAAAGCTTTCTGCCCGATACAGACGTCCCACCTCCTTGAGGTCGCCTCTGGTGATCCTGAAAATATCTCCATAATTATTGGCAGAGGCATTGCGTCTGGCAGCCTCGGCAAGTCCATACTGATATTCAAGCCCCTCTATCTTCTTGATCTTTTCCTGCCGGCGATATAAAAATATTAGCGACAGAATACCACAGCCGCATCCCAGATCGAGTATGGTCGCGTCCTGCCAGTTGAGGCAGAAGTGGACGAGGAGAACGGCGTCTACGGAGAACCTGTAACCATCCCGTCGCTGGTAGCAGACAAGGTTTCCATCGAACAACGAGTCTTTGGTCATGGATCGAGAATCATTCATAATGATTGCTGTCCGGGTGGAACTGGGAAACTATCAAGAAAGGGGTTAGGCGGTCAATAGCTTTTTGTTTTCCATCTGCTGGAAAGTTTTGAGGATGCATTGATCATCTCTATTGGAGGCAGCCGTTGTCTGGAGACGGTTCTCTCATTTTCTCCGGTTCACATATGATGAAAATGATTTTACTTTACGATACGATGGAGTACATTCAAATGCTGTCTTTTTTAAAGAGTGCGAAAATCCTGGCGGCGTAACCGCAGATACCGATCACCTGACGAGCCTTTCTGCGTGCGTGTACAAAAACAAAAGCGCCAGGTGTTACGCATAACTGAGAAAGTATACTTTAAACTGGAGCAAAAACGAAAATGTTTGATATTTTTATTAAGACCCATTTCGCCGGAGCCCATCATCTCCGCGACTATCCGGGTGACTGCGAATTACCCCATGGACACAACTGGAAGATAACCGTCACCGTTCGGGCCAGAGAACTGGATGAGATCGGTATGGGCATCGATTTCAAGGTGCTTAAAAAACATGTCAATGAGGTCGTCGATCGTATCGATCATCGTGATCTCAACGCCATGGAAGAATTTTCGACAATTAATCCGTCATCGGAACACATTGCCATGTTTTTGTTCGACAACCTTGAACAATCGCTCAAAACCGATCGGTACTTTCTCTACAGTGTTACGGTCAAGGAAACTGACACCTCCGGTTTGACCTACTACGGCACCAATCTCGGCTGACGGCAAACCGTAGGCAGAAGACCTGTCACGAACTCGAAGAAAAGATACAGATTGGTCTTTGAGGCCGTTGTTTGTGCATACATTCCTCGAAACACGGTAGGCCCCTGGCCCCTACCTGCACGGGAAAAGCACTGACCGCACGAGACTGACTGCATCGCGGATATTCTACAACTCCACAACACATAAGGTACCACTTCCCCATGATGTCATTAGCAGAAACACGAATTGCAGTTATAGGACTTGGTTATGTCGGACTCCCCCTGGCCGTTGAATTCGGCAAGATGTTCCCGACAAAAGGCTTCGACCTCAAGGCCAACCGTGTTGCCGAATTGGACAACGGCGTTGATTCAACCCTTGAGGTGGAGCCTGAAGAACTTCGGCTGGCCCGCCACCTGAGTTACACCAGCAGAGCGGAGGATCTCGGTGAATGCAATGTCTATATCGTCGCCGTTCCCACTCCTATTGATACTGCCAAAAGACCGGATCTCAGCTATCTCGAAAGCGCCTCACGAATCGTAGGCACCCTGCTCAAAGCCGGTGATTACGTCATCTATGAATCCACCGTCTATCCCGGAGCCACGGAAGAAGTATGCATCCCCATACTTGAAGAGAAATCAGGACTCACACTCAACGATGATTTCTACTGCGGCTACTCGCCGGAACGGATAAATCCCGGCGACCGCGAGCACAGGTTGCCCAATATCGTCAAGATCACATCCGGCTCAAATCCCGAATCAGCTGAATTCATCGACCTTCTCTACAGGAGCATCATATCGGCGGGTACCTTCAAGGCAAGTTCGATCAAGGTGGCGGAAGCAGCCAAGGTAATCGAAAATACTCAAAGAGATGTTAACATCGCTCTGGTCAATGAACTTTCGCTTATTTTCAACAAGCTTTCGATAAACACCGCTGAGGTCTTGGCAGCTGCGGGAACAAAGTGGAATTTTCTCCCCTTTCAACCTGGCCTTGTCGGAGGTCATTGCATTGGCGTAGACCCCTACTACCTTACACATAAAGCGCAGCAGGTCGGCTATCACCCTAATATGATACTGGCCGGCAGGCGACTTAACGATAATATGGGACAGTACATCGCCTCTTCTGTTATTAAATTGATGATCAATAAAAAAATTGATGCTTCAAAGGCGAAAATTCTGGTGATGGGTATCACCTTCAAAGAAAATTGTCCCGACCTGCGCAACACCAAGGTTATCGATATTATTAACGAACTCAATGATTACGGTCTTGACGTCGCTGTTTATGACCCCTGGGCCAGCAAGGATGAAGCGACGCGGGAGTATGGCGTACAGATGACAGAGGCATTGGAAGGGCACTGCTACGATGGTATCATTCTCGCAGTTGCCCACAGAGAATTCGTCGCCATGACACTTGAAGATATGCGCTGCCTGTGCAAGCCCGAACATATCATTTTCGATGTCAAAAATATTCTTCCACCAAATCTTGTCGACGGCAGCCTTTAGGTGTAGATTCTTCCAGATGGGCGCAATTGACCTGTGAAGTATCGCTGACACGCACTAACGTTTGAGTTCCACCAGAGTAGCACCCCAGCTTCCGCCTTTTTCATCGGCCAGGGTATATTTTTTCACCTCTGAACATTTCTCAAGAACCCCGTGGACTCCCCGGCATAGACTGCCGCTGCCTTTACCGTGGATTATACGGACATGATAAATGTTTTTACGTCGGCACTCCCTGAGGTATTCGGGGATCAACGAACCGATTTCCGAAGGTCTGAAGGTGTGAAGATCAAGCGTGCCGTCAATGGGTACATGTATATTCTCTTCGAAATCACTCATGGATGCCACTCCGATTCATGGTATCAATGGCAAGCTGCGCCGCAGTCGCTGAAGCACCATCCCGGCCAAGAATCTTGCGGATTTCAGCGAGCTCTTCTTTCATTGTCCGGCGTACACCTTCATCAAAGAGAATGCGTGCCAGCTCGATTTCGACGGCGGCAGGATGCACCTGCTCCTGTAAAAGTTCCGTCACCACGTTTTTGCCGGCAATGATATTGACCAGGGAAAAATAGGGGATATCGATAAACATCCTGCCTATCAGGTAGGAGACCTGGGACAGTTTGTAGGCAACGACCATGGGTACGCCGAGAATGGCAAGCTCCAGGGTGACCGTCCCGGAAGCGGCAACGACCGCATCACAGGATGCCATCAATTCGAATCTGTCATGGGGAAGCACGTGTAGGTCGAGCTCACCGTAGAAATCCTTGAGACCGCTCTGCTCAAGCGTTTCCAGCGTAAGAGTCGAAGCCAGGGGAATGCAGAAAGCAAGATCGCGAGCATATTTACGCTGCATCCTTCTGGCGGCTTCGAGAAAAATGGGCAATAACGCAGAGACCTCTTTCTTACGCGAGCCGGGAAAAATACCGACCACGCTCTTGTTCTCATCGATACCGTATTGGCGGCAGAATTGACTTCGACTTAAGGAGATTTTCACAGAGTCGAGCACCGGGTTTCCCACATATTTGGCCCGTACGCCTCTTTCCTGCAGATAGGATTCTTCAAAGGGCAAAATAACGCCGGCACAGTCGACACAACGGGCGAGTTTTTTTACCCGGTTTTTACGCCATACCCATACTTTGGGCGTTATGTAATAAAAGACAGGTATTTTCAGCCGCCTGGCGCTTTCCGCCAGACGCAGATTGAAATCGGCAAAGTCGATGAGGAGAAGCAGATCTGGACGCCTTCTGCGCATCTCGCTCTTGAGAAGGCGAAGGCTTTTGAGAATTTCGCGCAGAGAGCTGAAGACCTCTGTCACTCCCATTACCGCCAGCTTTTCCGAATGACAGAGTATTTCGACTCCGCTCTTTTCAAGTTCTTCTCCCCCTACCCCGAAAATATTGAGATCGCAGGCAATCCCTCTCAAGGCCTTTACCAGAGCCGCACCGTGCAGATCACCGGAGGCTTCTCCGGCAACAATCATTATGGATTTGGCGGATGGGGTGTCTGCATGCATGGGCTCACCTGTTTTCCCCGTTGCAGCTTCGCTTACAGGGAGAGGGGCATGAAATGAGAAGCAGTTCTTCTGCCTGCACTTACTGACCTGAGCACAGGTTCTCCCGGTAAAAGGAGAACAAATATGACGGCGGCCAGGCAGAAACAGAGAGCGACCGCAGGAGAAACATACGTTTTCAAATACCGAGATAGGCTTTTTGGATATCGGGATTTGCCAGCAATGATTTGGCCTTTCCCGACATGGTAATGACGCCATTTTCTATGACGTAACCGCGGTCGGCTATCTGTAGGGCCTGATTAGCATTCTGTTCGACAAGAAAGATTGTAGTGTTGCTTTCGCTGTTGATCTTTTTGATGATTTGAAAAATCTGCTTGATAATGAGCGGCGCCAGACCCATGGATGGTTCGTCCAGAAGCATAACCTTCGGTCGGGCCATAAGCGCACGTGACATCGCCAGCATCTGCTGTTCACCTCCGCTCAACGTGCCGCCGTCCTGGTTGCGCCTCTCCCTGAGTATAGGGAATAGCGAGTAGACATACTCCCTATCTTCGCGTATCTTTTGTTTATCTCTGCGTATGAAAGCGCCCATGTCGAGATTTTCGCGTACAGTCAGCATCGGAAATATGTGCCGTCCCTCGGGAACCTGGCAGACACCGAGTTTGACTATTTCATCGGGCGTTTTATGATGAATCTCCTCTGCACCGACGACTATTTTCCCCCTTCTGCATCGAACTACTCCAGATATCGTCATCAGGGTCGTACTCTTGCCGGCACCGTTGGCACCGATAAGTGTGACTATCTCTCCCTCGGCAATTTCCAGGCTGACATCTTTTATTGCGAGAATATTACCATATCCGGCCTGCACGTTTTCGAGTCTCAGCATAATCTACTCACCTAAATATGCCTTGATAACATCGGCATTGGAACGGATCTCTTCAGGTTTTCCTTCGGCGATCTTCTTGCCGTAATCAACGACATAAATTCGATCCGACAGGCTCATAACCAGCTTCATATCGTGCTCGATGAGCAGAATTGCCAGACCATCTCTGGATATGTTGCGTATGAGCTCATCGAGATTCTGCGTCTCCTGCGGATTCATGCCGGCGGCCGGCTCATCGAGGAGCAGCAGTGATGGCTCCGTGGCCAGGGCTCTGGCAATTTCGAGTCGTCGCTGGGCACCGTATGGCAGATTCTGGGCATATTCATTGACGAATTTCTGCAACCCGACTTTTTCAAGAATAGCATAGCTCATCTCTATAATTTCACTCTCCTCCTTGCGGGTTGCGGGACCACGAAAAATGGCGCCGACAATGAAGGCCTTTGTCCGGCAGTGACGGCCAATCATGACATTTTCGAGCACCGTCATTCTCGGAAACAGGCGGATGTTCTGAAAAGTGCGGGCGAGACCATGCTCTGTCACCTTATTGGGTAAAAGTCCTTTGAGATCGACTTTGCGCCCACCCGCGGGAGGGTTGAGAAAGATGTCGCCCTTGGTGGGAACATATATGCCAGTGAGACAATTAAAAAAGGTTGTTTTACCGGCACCGTTGGGTCCGATAAGCGCTGCGATCTCGCCGGAATAGACCTCCAGATCGAGCTGATCCAGAGCCCGGATCCCACCGAAATCCATTGTCATCTTAGAAACTTCGAGTATAGGCTTGTCCATCTATCCTTAGTCGTCTTTTTTGAATGTATATGTTTTTCGTATCGCCGCAATCATTCCCTGTGGCCTGAAAACCATCATCATAACCAGCACGGCACCGAAGGCCAGCATTCTGTACTCGGAAAGTGCGCGCAGATATTCCGGCATTAAGAGAAGGATAAAAGCGCCAACGATGACCCCGACGATAGAGCCCATGCCGCCGAGCACGACAATGGAGAGAATAATCGCCGATTCGAGAAAAGTAAAACTGGCCGGGTTGATGAACGTCGTTTTGGCGGCGAAAACCACTCCCACGATCCCGGCCCAGAAAGCACCGAGGGAAAATGCGACGAGCTTGGTCTTGCGTTTGTCGATGCCCATAGCCTGGCAGGCTATCTCATCCTCCCGGAGCGCTATCCAGGCTCTGCCCAGCCGGGAATCCTGCAGCCGGTTGACGACAAATATGGTGATAATGATGGCAATGATCATCAGATAGTAGATGTAGATAATGGCGGAATTCAGCGACAGCTCTATGCCGAAAAAGCCGGGTCTGGCTATACTGGATATGCCACTTGGTCCCTGCGAAAATTCCCCCCAGTTTTCAAGTACCAGACGAATGATCTCACCAAAGCCCAGGGTGACGATGGCCAGGTAATCGCCACGTAGTCTGAGAACAGGAAAACCGAGCACAATCCCAAACATAGCTGCGAGAAAACCGCCGATTGGCAGGGCAATCCAGAAACCTATATCGAAATGAAGGTGAAGCAGCGCATAGCTGTAGGCGCCAACGGCATAAAAGGCGACAAATCCAAGGTCGAGAAGACCGGCCAGACCGACAACGATATTCAGACCAAGTCCCAGAACGACGTACATCAGCGCCGTGATCATGATATTGGTCTGGTATGTGGAGAAAATATGAGGGAACACCAGCGCCACAGCCAGTACCGACAGTATGAGAGTGTTTCTGTATTTCGGTGTCTCGAGTATTTGTGTAACAATCGGCGTTTTTTCCAGACTGTCGGCTCCGAGTGCCTCTGCTCCGCCGCCTTCGTTCTTGCGGAGAAGCATCCTGAAAATCAACGAGAGGAAGAAGCTGCCCACGGCGACGTAGAGCATATTCTCCCAGCGCCAGTAGACGAGTCGTTCGAAGGGATCTACCTTAATCACCATTATGGGAAAGGTGAGAAAGACAAACCACAGAGATATCAACAGACAACGCTGTAATTCTTTTCGTGAAAACATTAGCCGTTACACTCACACTTTTTTGGTTTCGTCTTTGCCGAGGATGCCGGATGGCTTGAAAATTAGAATGAATACCAGCAGCGAAAAGGCAAAAACATCTTCATAGTCACTGGAGATGTAGCCGGTGGCAAAGGCCTCGGTGAGTCCCAGTATCAGTGAGCCAAGCACAGCTCCCGGAACCGAGCCGATACCGCCGAGTACGGCTGCCGTAAATGCTTTAATGCCGGCGATGAAGCCGATATAAAAGTTGATTTGACCGATATGAGCGGCAATGAGCATTCCACCAATGGCAGCAAGCCCTGAACCGATGACGAAAGTAACAGAGATCACCCTGTTGACGTTGATGCCGACGAGCATGGCCATGGTTTTATCCTGAGAGGTGGCGCGCATGGCCTTGCCTATCTGGGTGTACTTGATCAACAGCGTCAGCAGCAGCATGACGATGGCAGTGACGATGAGGATGGTAATGCCGGTGGAACTGACGATGTGGGCAATCGGTTCCATGAAGGCAAAATCCGGGATCAGGGTCGGAAATGGTAGAAAATCAGAAGTCTGGGCAAGCAAAACGTAGTTTTGCAGGAATATCGACATACCAATGGCGCTGATAAGCGGTGAGAGTCTAGGCGCCTGCCGAAGCGGCTTGTAGGCCACTTTCTCAATGGTATAACCGTAGGCACTCGACCAGACAGCGGCAGCAAGTCCGGCCAGAATGACAATGGCCAGCAACGGGAAACCGTAGATGGAGAGAACGGTAGCAATTATGAAGGAGGTAAAAGCTCCTATCATATAGATTTCACCATGGGCAAAATTTATAAGTCCTATGATGCCGTACACCATAGTGTAGCCCAAAGCGATGAGGGCATATATCGCCCCGCGGGTCAATCCGCTGAAGAGAAGTTCTACAAAGTAATCCATGACCACCACAAAAAAGAACCTGGCACAACATGTCAGTTACTTCGATGACAGCCGTGCCAGGCAGTTTATGCTCACTAAAGAGGTATTTACATCTCTACAAATACACCGTCCTGTACCTGATATACAGAAAAGCCGACGCCAACGGCATCGCCCTGCTCGTTGAAGTAGATGTTGCCGACCGGAGTGTCAACCTTCTCGTTCTGCAAAGCCGTCTTCAGCGCCATCAACTCAGTCGAGTCGGCCGCTTTGATGGCATTGACCATGGCCAGCATGGCAGAATAGGCATTTTGGTAGAAAGCGCCAGGATCGGAGGCGAAGGTGTCTTTGTGTTCCTGAACCGCCATTTTTGCCAGGGGATTGCCAGCGGTATCTTTCGGACCGGAGGCATAAGCGCCTTCGGCATCTTCACCTGCAACCTTGATAAAGGTCTGATCCTTAACGCCGTCATCGGAGATAAAATCGGCTTTGAGGCGTTTCTTCTTCATCATCGAAATGATTTTGGAAGCCTCGGGATGATAGCCGCCGAACATAACCGCTTCGGCGCCGGAGCGTTTAATCTTCTGGACAATGGCAGAATAATCGACAGCTCCAGGAGTCACGCCTTCAAAGAGTACCACTTCTGCCTTTCCAGAGTCTTCCAGATATTTTTTGGCGAATTCTGCAAAACCTTTGCCGTAGTCTCCCTTATCGTGAACGACGGCAATCTTGGTGTAGCCAAGAGTGTTGAGTGCGAAATCGACATCAACCTTGGCCTGAGCATCGTCAGGCGCTATTGTCCTGAAGAAGTTGGGATACTCGCCACTCTTTGTCAGGTCAGGATTGGTGGCCGAAGGAGACATCACCAGGATGCTGGCATTATTATATATAGGCAAGGCCGCCTTGGTGGCGCCGGAACAGATATGGCCCAGAACCACGTCGACTCCGGCTGAGACCAGCTTTGTCGCTGTGTTCGTTGCTACTTCAGGTTTACAGACATCATCTTCAATGAGAAGCTCAATCTGCTTGCCGTTTATTCCGCCGTCGGCGTTAACCTTTTCGGCAACCAGCTTGGCAGCATTGACACTTGGCAGACCATAGGAAGCGAGGTCACCACTATGAGGCCCGGCAACACCGATTTTGATAGTATCAGCTGCAAAACCAGAGGTAGCAAGAGATAATGCAAAGGTCGCAGCAGCAGCAACCGAAATCATCTTTCCGCCTATTTTTCTCTTCATAAATTCCTCCCGAAAAAAGTTTTGTGATATGCCCCTCAATAATGGTGACAATTTTCTCAACTGTAATTACATATCAGGGCAGCGACAGGTAAATCCAACTACTGTCTTTTACAAATATTCAGCAAAAATGGAAGAGAAAAATAGCAATTACTGAAATTTCATTGACTCCTGCATTCCCCATGACCCTCAACCTCAAACCTGTATTCCTTGTTCTGCGCCCTCTGGGAGGAGTCTATGCGCTGCTGATGCGATTGCGCGCTTTCTTATATAAAAACGGCCTGTTCAACCGCTATAGACCACCAGTGCCTGTCATATCCGTGGGAAATCTGGCCATGGGTGGTTCGGGAAAAACACCCTGTGTTATCCATCTTGGCAGACTTTTGGTTAAAAATGGCTTCAAACCGGCAGTCGTCAGCAGAGGATATGGCGGCAAGGCCATGGATAGCGTAAATATAGTCGCCGACGGCGTGTCTATCCAGCTCGACAGTCATCTGGCTGGTGATGAGCCACGCCTCATTGCCGAATCGGTCCCCGGAGCCGCTATACTCACGGGGAAAGATCGCCGCCACCCGTGCCGATACGCTACCGAAAAATTAGGCTGCAATGTCATCCTCCTAGATGACGGCTTTCAGCATCTGCGGCTTCTCAGAGACAGCGATATTGTCGTCTTCAACGCTTCCGAACTCTATGAAAATATGCATGTTTTTCCTGGCGGATTTCTACGCGAACCCCTGTCCGCCCTCAAGCGAAGCGACTGCTTTATCATAAGCGGCTGCACCACGAAAAATCAGCATAAAGTGACTCGCTTCAGCCGGTACCTGAGGGATGAGCATCCGCATACTTCTCTTTTTCATGCTCAATTTATCCCCAGGTGTTATGTCAATCCAAGCGGAGAGACCTACCCACTAGACTACCTTTCCTCACCGGCTATAGGTTTTTGCGGCATCGCCTCGCCTGATCGCTTCAAGAATTCCATCGACGAGCTCAGTGTTCAGCTGACCGACTTCAAACGTTTTCCCGACCATCACCGCTATAGCGACAACGATGTGACCAACCTGGAGAGTCTGGCCGCCAAACACCGGGCCCGCTGTTTACTGACCACCGAGAAAGACCTGGTCAAACTTGCAGACAAACCCTGGAGCCTGCCTGTTTTTGCCCTGCGCATGGAAATTATCGTGTCCCCCTCTTTCGATGAGAAAATTCTTGCCCGCCTCAAAAAGACAGCGCTACCAGACCAGGTGAACAATCCCGAAGAGCAGTAAGCGTCCGGACACGGCAGTATGTGATATTCCGCACAATAGTTTGGTATTTTTCCCACACTATTGTGCGCCAAGCGCACTCGTTAGAGTATTTACTCATTAACATATCGGTATTTATATACATATTTTCAATACAATGAATCTGACTTTGGCCTTACATTTGCAAGTCCAAACACAAAACATACTCTTCACCATGCAGTTTATAAAGGCCTCCACATGCAATTTCCCATTGATCCATTTCAACACACAGTCAAAAAGCCTATCAATTGCTGCGGCGTGGGACTGCACTCCGGCAGAACAGTAAACCTTACCATCATCCCCGCCTCCGCGAATAGCGGTATCCGCTTTCGCAGAACCGACCTTCCGCAAAATCCGACGGTAAAAGCTCACATGGACAAAGTCGTAGACACCAGGCTTGCCACTACCATCGGCGAGGGTGGCGCAATTATAGCAACCACCGAACATCTGCTTGCCGCCATGAATAGCTTCGGCATCGACAATGCCCTCATTGAACTTGATTCCGCCGAAGTTCCCATCATGGACGGCAGTGCCGACCCTTTTATGCATCTTCTTCGCTCCGCCGGCAAGCAACGATTACTCCAATGCAGAAAGATGCTTAAAATAACGAAAGAAATACAATACTCTGAAGACGACAAGCACATAACAGTTTGTCCCTACAACGGCTTCAAGGTTACCGGGGAGATCGCTTTTGACGACACGCTCATCCGCAACCAATCGTATTCCATTGATCTCAGCACGGAACGCTTCATCAAGGAGATAAGCCGGGCGAGAACCTTCGGTTATGTGGAACAGGTCGAGGAACTCTGGGCCAATGGACTTGCCCTTGGAGGCACTCTCGAAAACGTCATAGCCATACACTGGAACCGTAAATCGGTGCTTAATGAAGACGGACTGAGGTATAAAAATGAGTTCATCAGGCACAAGGTTCTGGACATCATCGGGGACATGACCCTGCTCGGCTGTCCTATGCTCGGTCACGTTACCGCCTACAAGTCCGGTCATACTCAGCATCTCGCCTTCATGCACGCAATTGCCGACTCACCCGACTGCTGGGAGCTGGTGGAAATGAAGAAAAACGGTCCCCATGCCGTTTTCGAGCAGGTCTTCGCCGACAGCAGGGAGGCTGCGGAAGGCTTTCTAATGCCGTTATTAAAAAAGACGCCGGCGACGACGCCCTGAGCACCTCCGGGGCTCTTTTTTCATCTTCTTTTCCTGGCCACGTCCGCACCACAGCGGTATCATTCACCGATGATACCGCTGTTTTCCATTTTTTTATGACATACCCCACCGGAGCGGGCCTCAAGCATCTTCTGATTCTCACAGGTAACCTTGCCGGCCGGCACCGTTGGCACAAGCCAGGGACATAAACGCAGGAGGTATTCATAGAGCTTGAATTTTGAAGAAAAGTAGCATACCTTCAGCCTTTCCGTAATCGTTAACCTCAACATACAGTCGAACCAATGGATAGAGTTTTGAAAAGAATCGTCATAACCGGCGTTGGACTTGTGGCTCCGAATGCAGACAATCTGCGGGACTATCGTCAAAAGCTTCTCAAAGGCGAGAGTATCATTCAGGAAATTGATCTGCGCTATTTCGGCAAGGCGCCTGCCGGTATTTGCTCCTTTGATGAAACACTCTACAGGAAAAAGAAAGAGAATAAAAAAGGCACCAGAGCCGGCTGCATAGGCGTCTACTGCGCCAACGAGGCACTCCGTGATGCCGGTCTTGCCGATGACCATTATGACGCATCCCGTACAGGCGTCTACATTGGTCTCACGGAACATGGAACGGTTGAAACCGAGAATGAGGTCTACAATATCAGCCAGTACGACTACAATGTTGCCTATTGGACCCACCATCATAACCCCAGGACAGTGCTCAATAATCCAGCTGGAGAAATCACCCTGAACCTCGGCATAACCGGCCCTCACTACTCCATTGGAGCCGCCTGTGCTGCCGGCAATGCCTCCCTTATCCAGGGCGTACAGATGCTTCAGCTTGGGGAGGTGGACATGGCCCTTGCCGGCGGAATTTCAGAATCAACGCAATCCTTCGGTATTTTCGCAAGTTTCAAGGCACAAAACGCCCTGGCCCATGGGGATAATCCCAGCCGTGTCTGCCGTCCCTTTGATACAAACAGAAACGGTATCGTCGTCTCCGAAGGAGGCTGCATATGTGTTTTGGAAACCTTGGAGAACGCTCTACAGAGAGGAGCTCAAATATACGGCGAAATAGTAGGATACGCCATGAATTCCGATGCCAAGGATTTTGTTTTGCCTTTTGGCGAAAGGCAGTCGCAGTGTATGGAACTGGCTCTGGCAAAAGCGGGGATGCGTCCTGATCAGATCGACATTATCAATACCCACGCTACGGGTACAAAGCAAGGTGATATCGAAGAATGTCGGGCTATTAGAAATACCTTCCGCGAGTGTCCCGACACCTATGTCAACAATACCAAATCCATCATTGGACATGCCATGGGGGCTGCAGGTGTTCTTGAACTTGCCGGAAATCTTCCCGCCTTTAAAGACAACTATGTTCACCCGACAATCAACGTCTCCGACCTCGACCCCGAGTGCAAGATCGACAACCTTGTCATCGATGAGCCGGTGACACGAAATTCCATCACTACCATCCTGAACAACTCGTTTGGCATGGTAGGTATTAACTCAGCGATAATTGTAAAAAAAATATGAAACCCATAAAAATATCCCTTTTCTGAAAAAAACCATAAAATTGTCGCCATTTTTATGGTATATTGAAAGGTTCACTTTTAATATCAAAAATCAATTATCCTTTTTATACCTTTACATATATTAATCTACAGCGAATGTAACTGGAGAAACAAATGACACGTGATGCAATAAAAAAGCTCATATTGGAGATAATTGCCGACATTGACGAGGACGCCGAGTTTGATGATCTCGACCCGGACAAACCGCTGCGAGACCAGCTCGACCTGGACTCCATGGATTTTCTCGACATCGTCATGGAACTGAGAAAACGTTACCAGCTGCAGATTCCTGAAGAAGACTATCCCAAACTGGCCACACTGAACAGCTGTGCCGATTACCTGGAGCCGCTACTCAAGGACGCTTAGTTGATTTGTGAAAGTACCCTTTGTTATCATCGGCGGCGGTCTCTCCGGGCTCGCCGCCGCCATACGTTTCGCCCGTTACTCTCCCGACGTCCTGCTCCTAGAAAAACATCACAGAGTGGGCGGTCTCAATTCGTACTATTATAGAAAAAATATCCTTCTGGAAACCGGCCTGCACGCCATCACTAACTTTGCTCCGGCGGAGGAAAAACGGGCTCCTTTCAATAAACTTCTGCGCCAACTGAAGCTGCGACGCAAAGATCTGAAGATATATCCACAGACAAGCAGCGAAATACACTTTCCCGGACCTTTAAGCCTTCTTTTTTCTAATGACTTTAAACTCTTAAAAAATGAAATTGAAGAAAAATTCCCTTACAGCCGAAAGGGTTTTGCCGAAATGGTACGGGCGATAGACGATTTTGATCCCTTTATACCTGTCCCATTCCGTTCCGCCAAGAAATTCATTTTAGGTTATCTCCAGGACGAGCGACTAACAGAAATGATGCTCTGTCCGCTGATGTATTATGGCTCCAGCGTGGAAAACGATATGGATCTGAGCCAATTCGTTATCATGTTTCGCTCGCTCTTCCAGGAGGGAATGTTCAGGCCGGAAGGTACCATTAAAACCTTTCTCGATATGCTCTGCACTCATCTCGATTCCCTGGGTGGCACGATCAGGTTGAGTTGCGGCGTACGAAAAATATTGCTCAAAGGAGACACGGCCTGGGGGGTAGAGCTGGACAACGGTGAAAGAGTAGAGTGCGACTATCTGCTCAGTACCGTCGGCCTTTCAGAAACCTATGAACTCCTCGGCAAAGAAGACAGCAACCGCAATGAAATCCGTCTTGGATTCTTTGAGTCCATCTTTCTCCTTGACGGTCATCGCTGCAGGCGTCTGCCGCGAGACCGCACTATAATTTTCTTTAACCGCAGCGTCCCCTTCAACTATGCCAGGCCGACCACTGCCATTGCCCCGCAAAGCGGAGTGCTCTGTCTTCCCGGCAATTTCCAGGGCAGACCAGAGCAGCAGTTCGACGAAGTCCGCATGACTCATCTGGCAAGCTACGACTACTGGAGAAAAAGAAAAACGAACCCTTCGGCCTACGCCGAGGCCAAAGAGGAGGCTGCGCAGACATCTCTTGCCATCGCTGAAGATTATATTGGTCCGCTGTCTCCGTATATTGTTTTTCAGGACAGTTTTACGCCGATGACCATCCGTAAATACACTTCCAAGAAACAGGGGGCGATATATGGTTGTCCCACCAAGGTCAAAGATGGTACCATAGGCCTCTCCAATGTCTTCATAGCTGGCACCGACCAGGGATTTCTGGGAATCGTCGGCTCCATGCTCAGCGGCGTCTCCATCGTCAACCAGCATATACTGCCTCGTTTATAAACACTAATACCTAAACACCTCGACCATTTGCCATGCCGATACCTTTTGATTCTTTAGAAGACAACTATGATGTCATCGTCATCGGCTCCGGACTCGGCGGCCTGACGGCGGCGAACCGTATGGCCTATTGCGGGTATAAAGTACTTATTCTCGAATACCATCACCAGCTTGGCGGTCTTGCCACCTGGTTCAGGCGCAAAGGACACATTTTCGATATTTCTCTTCATGGTTTTCCGCATGGTATGGTTAAAACCTGCAAAAAATATTGGAATAGAGAGATAAAAGACTCCATCGTCCAACTCAAAAGCATTGTTTTCGACAATCCACAGTTTTCCTTAAGAACCACCTTCGATAAGAGCGACTTCACTCGTCTGCTTGAAGAGATGTTCGAGGTGCCGCGCAGAACCATAGACGACTTTTTCGCAACGGTTTCGAAAATGAACTTCTATGACGATCAGTCGATGACAACCCGCGAGCTGTTCGAGAAATTCTTCCCCGGTCGAAGCGACGTCCACCGTCTCCTCATGGAACCGATAACCTACGCCAACGGCTCCTCTCTCGATGACCCGGCGATCACCTATGGTATAGTCTTCTCCAACTTTATGAATAAAGGGGTCTTTACCTTCGAGGGAGGAACCGATAAACTCATCATGATGATGGTTAAAGAACTTGAAAAGAACGGCGTTTCCATCGCCACTCGTGCCAAGGTTGAACAGATTTTTGTGGAAAAGGGCAAAGTTCGCGGGGTCTACGTCAATGGGAAGACGATTGCGGCGAAAGCGGTTATATCCAACAGCGGCATTACCAATACCGTGCAGAACCTCACTGACAGCGATCACTTTTCCGATGAATACCTGCACAGGGTTAATGCCATACGGGTCAACAACTCGAGCTGTCAGGTTTATTTTGGCCTGAGTCGTGACAGTTCCATAGAACATATCGGTGATCTCCTCTTCACCTCCACTGCCGAAGAGTTCGATTCCGAAGAGCTCCTCGATCGGGACACCAAGTCAAAAACCTTCTCCATCTACTATCCCAAAACACGACCGGGCCATGATCGATACACAATAGTTGCCAGCATGAATGCCCGCTATGACGACTGGACTTGTCTCGACGACCAGGCATACGCCGAGGGTAAGGCCGATCTTATCCGCAGAACAACGCTTGATCTGCAAAGATACGTCGCCGACATCGAGGATAAAATTGACTGGGTGGAGGCGGCTACGCCCAAAACCTTCAACCGGTATACCCTGCACACTGCCGGCACCTCTTTTGGAACGAAATTCGAAGGGCTCGATATTTCAAGGACAATCTTCAAGGAGGTAGCAGGCCTTTTTCATGTAGGCTCCGTGGGAATAATCATGTCAGGCTGGCTCGGAGCCATAAACTATGGCGTCATTGTCGCTAATGACGCCGACGGCTACCTACGGGGCAGAGAAAACAGATGATTTTTGATTTTTGTGACCAGCATGTCATTGTCACAGGGGCAACACGAGGCATAGGCAAGGCCATCAGCATGGCCTTTTTGCAGAAAGGCGCCAGGGTTATAGGCGTATATGGCGGCAACAATCAAGCAGCAGACGAATTGCGGGAAGAGGTACGCTCCCTGTCCGGTTCCCTTTCCCTCTTCCAATGCGATGTCTCCAAGGAATCAGAGGTACGTCAACTCTTCGGCGATATCGAGCGGAAATTCAACAGTCTCGACATCCTGGTGAACAATGCCGGTATACGCCGCGACAGTGTTCTCGCTCTTATGGACGCCGATGATTGGCAGCGTGTGCTTGATGTCAATCTTACCGGCTCTTTTCTCATGGCCAAAGAAGCCGTTCTTATGATGATGCAGAAAAAATACGGGAGGATAATCAATATAACCTCTCCCGTATCTCACCTCGGATTCGCCGGCCAGGCCAACTACGCCGCCTCTAAAGCCGGACAGGTTGCCATGACCAAGAGCCTCGCTAAAGAAACCGCGCGCAAGAAGATTACCGTCAACTGTGTTTCACCGGGATTCATCGCCACGGATTTTATCGACGATCTCACCAAGGAACAGCTTACTGCGTACAAAAAAATGGTGCCCATGCGGCGCTTCGGCACAGTCGAAGAAGTGGCAGATACTGTTCTTTTTCTGTCTTCCAGAGCCGCATCCTACATAACCGGAGCGGTTATCGATGTTAACGGCGGCCTCTAGAGAAATAGCCACAGACCCCGCCGGCGCATCCCTGAAAATGTCCGAGATTTCGTCCACAAACAGGGAGGCGACTACCCTTGCCTGAAACGCTCAACCCAGGAAGCAAATACGTAGAGAGAAGACAGTACGTGCAGCATTATTTTCCAATATGGAAACAGTCGTGTTGAACTTTCAGGCAAAAAGATTACAATGGATGGGTATTGAACCCGGTCTGGAAAAATACTAGATATATCAATATATATTAATACCTTACAGGAAAACACCACGTGCAACTCTCGATAACCGATATGATTCTGAACGCTGGTCTCATGGGCCAGCTGGTGATGCTCATTCTACTCATTTTTTCTCTGGTCTCCTGGTCGATTGTGATCATGAAGGCCAGACTGTTTCGTAAATCCTCCCGTCAATCGGGCGAATTTCTGGAACAGTTCTGGTCCTCCAACAACCTCTCCGAAGCCAACGGCCTCGTCGACGACTACCCCTACAGTCCTGAAGCCGCAGTTTTTTCAGCAGGTTTTAGTGAATTACAAAAGATCAACCGCATACGAACCCGAAAGGAACCCTCCAACGTCCGAGAAACTCTTGACATGCAGCTAGCCACCATGGAAAATCTGCAGCGTGCCATAGGTAAGGCCGAGACCCAGCAAATTACACGCCTAGGATCCTCCCTGCCCTTTCTTGCCACCACCGGCAATGCCGCCCCCTTCATCGGTTTGTTCGGCACCGTCTGGGGTATCATGTCCTCCTTTCATGATATCGGCGTACGTGGTTCCGCCTCCCTTGCGATTGTCGCACCTGGTATATCCGAGGCCCTGGTGGCCACCGCGGCTGGACTTGCGGTTGCCATTCCCGCCGTAGTTTTTTATAATCACTATTCCAACAAGCTCGAGGGCATTGATAGCAGCATCCAGAATTTTTCCACCGACCTGCTCAACCTCGTGGAAAGAGACCTTCTCGGAAGACTGTCCTAGATGACGCAGGTACCCGACCCATGGGAATCAATATGAGAACCGCACGAGGCAACGGCCGTAAAAAGCTGGTATCAGATATAAATGTGACGCCGCTGGTTGATGTCATGCTGGTGCTGCTTATTATCTTCATGGTTACTGCGCCGATGATGAACCAGGGGCTCGATGTCGATCTTCCAGAGACGACGACCAAGTCGTTGCGGCAGAAAGAGGATCCAATAATCATCACCATCGACAAAGAGGGCAGGATATCGCTTGAAAAAACAGAAGTGACCAGACCCCTGCTGAAACAGCAGCTCATGCAGAGGCCACAGGAAGCAAAGGACAATCCCATATATCTGAAGGCAGACAAAAATGTCGCCTACGGACTGGTCGTAGCCGTAATGGCCGATATCAAAGATTCGGGCTTCGACAAGCTGGGAATGATTACCCAACCTCCCGACGAGCTTCAGTAGAGTATTGTGTATCAGGTATACAAAGTGACATTCATTGACAACAGCGAATGGAAGCTTCCCTTTAATTTTGCTTTGGGATTGCATCTGGCATTGCTTCTCAGCGTCATTTACCTGCCGAAGATACTGGACGACACGCCGCTCTATCCTGAGATATACACGGTCGATCTCATTAATATCGAAGCACCGGCACCACAGCCGGCACAGCCTGCGCCGGCACCGCCGAAACCTGTGGAGAAGCCAGAGCCTGTCGAAGAAAAAGTGGCTATTGAAGAAAAAAGCGCCGTCGCCGTAGAGAAACCTGCTGAGCCGGAAGCTGCTCCCGCCCAGCCTGTTTCCATTCAACCGCTCAAGCGCAAGAAAATAGTCAAGAGGACCGACACCGTCAGCGCTGAGCAGAAAAAGGAACTCGAACGCATCAATCGCCAGCGTCTCGCGCAGGCACGCAGAGCCGAACAGCTGGCTCAGGAGGCGGCCCGCCAGGCCGCCAGTGAAGCGGTCACCCAACTCAAGGAGATGATTCGGCAGACGAGCCCGGCCGATAACCGCCTCGACGACATACCACCTCCCCGCAGCCAATCACGCCAAGCTTCCTCGGGGTCCAGTAGAAACGTCATCGAGAATCAATATTTCGCTTCTGTTTTCAGCAAGGTCCAACCGCACTGGAAACTGCCGGAGCACAAGATGCAGGAGAAGGACCTTGCTGCCACCATCGTCATTCGCGTCGCCCAGAACGGCACCATAACCGACCAATTTTTTGAAAACAAATCGGGAGACAGGCTTTTTGACCAGTTCGTTCTCAAAGCTCTCCAGGACGCCTCTCCCCTGCCGCCGATACCTCCAGTCCTCCAGGAAGATGGCACGATGGAGATAGGGCTCCACTTCAAACCGGGATCAATACAGTAAAATTGACAACCATGACAACTCTAGCCAAAACAGCCTTGCTGCCCCTGCTTCTCGCCGCCGTACTTTGCGCTCCGTTTTTCAACGCCCAGGCGCAAGAGAGAGTCTACCTTGAAATCGGCTCAACCGATGTACGAAAAATCCGTTTTGCCGTGCCTTGGTTTCTCAGCCGGCAGTCCCAGGGAGAAGCCGTCGAACTGGGCAAGGAAATCGCCGACATTCTTGCAAAGTCACTTAAATTTCATGGCATTATAGAAATCATACCCACCAGCGCCTATAACGGTTCACAAAATTCCGACTGGAAAAATCTCGGGGCCGACTTTACGGTTCAGGGCGTCTATGAAACCAGCGCCAACGCCATCACACTCGAAATGCGTCTGTTCAATGTGGCCACCGATACTATGATTTTAGGCAAATCCTATAGCGGCAAGCTATCCCATAAGAACGAAATGCTTTACCGCTTCTGCGACAGTGTTATTGAAGATCTTACGGGCTCCAAAGGCCTGGCCGATACTCAGATTTCCTTCGTCGCCCACGAACTCGATGCCAGGAAGAAGGAAGTATATACGTCCGACATTCTCGGAAGTGAACTGCGACAGGTGACACGCCACAAAAACCTGGTCGTTGCTCCCCGGTATGTACCGGGAGGAACATTTCTGACCTATACATCCTATCATACCGGCAATCAGAATCTCTACATCACCGATCTGCGTCAAAACAAGATTACCCGGGTCCTCTCGAGGCGAATGGGTATGAACCTGGCCTCCGAATGGATGCCGGACGGCCAGAGCATGTTTATAACCTTGTCCTACAAGGGAAACCCTGATCTCTACCTGATGCATAAATCCGGTACTATCATAGAACAGATAACCGAAAATGCCGGCATTAACGTCTCGGCAACCGTCTCTCCCGACGGTAACCACATCGTTTTCGTCTCCGACCGCTTCGGCAGTCCGCAACTTTTTCTCATGGACTTGAAGACAAAAAAAACCCAGCGCATCACCTTCACCGGAACGGAAAATGCCGAACCATCCTGGCACCCTCGGGAGAATCTCATCGTCTATTCAAGTCTCAGAAACGGTCTTTACCAGATTTGCCTCAAGAAACCGGAACAGGGCGAGCCGTCAATTCAACTGACCACTGATTTAAGTCATCACGAGTCTCCCTCCTGGTCTCCCGACGGCAATCAGATCATATATTCAAAACAGGACGGCAGTGAAAACAAAATCTATGCAATGATGCGGAATGGTCACTTTCAGCGAAGACTTTTCCCCTACTCCGGTAATCAGATCTATCCCCGCTGGGAAGTGAATTACTAATACCTTGGAAACAAAAGCCATGAAAAAGAAACATGTTACCCTCCTCGCCCTTTGTCTCATATTGCCACTGCTCACACAGTGTGCTTCCCAAACCGACGTCAACAAGCTTAACTACCAGCTGCGTGTCGTTAATAAAAAGCTTGAGGACATGAAACAGGGCACCGTCGACCAGATGCAGCAGCGCCAGGCCGCCTCTTCCAGTCAGCTAGACGGCCTGCGCCAGGAACTCCTGATTCTCAAGGGGAAAATCGATGAAATGGCCCATTTCAACAGACAGTTGAAGGAACAGAGCAAAGAGCTTGGCATGACTTTTCAACAGTATTCTCAGACTGTTTCCAGGGAGTTGAAAACTGAGCAGGGAGCACTGTTGACCAGGCTCCAGGAAACACAATCGAGGTTGGAGGAAACCGAGTCAAAGCTGGAACAGCAACGAAACATTCTTGAGAACATCCAAGAAGCTCGCATACGTGACGCTAAGCTTAAAGCCGAGGCAGCGGCGCTGGAAGCTGAAAAAGCACGGTCCCGAGCGAACGCCTCGGCAAACGTACTTAAAAACAACTCCGACAGCAGTGTTTTGACAATCAGTGCCGAGAGGCAGAAAAAAATTATCTCAGCCGATGCCGGCGGCAGCGTTGCCGCGACAACACCAGATACCGCAAATAAAAAACCCGTGGACACCGTCAAATCCGATACTGCCACAGGGGAACCGGATCTCATAGAGGCAGCCGATCAAGCCTTTGCCGCCGGCAAATTCAGCTCAGCCTATGAGCTTTATGAGAGATATGCACAGGAGAAACCCGCTTCGGACAAAGCTGTCAAAGCCCGGTTTATGATGGGAGAATCGCTGTTTTACCAGAAGGAATATGATCAGGCCATCCTGCAGTATCAAAAAATAATATCAAACCACTCCAGCCATCCTCGAGCCGCTACAGCACTGCTCAAGCAGGGCATGGCCTTTGAAGAGCTTTCCGATTTTGAGACAGCAAAGATAATATACAAGAAAATCGGTGCGACCTATCCTTCCTCTCCCGAGGCTGTCACCGCCAAGGAAAGAAGCGCCAAACTTAATTAAACTCTACGAGAACTCCTTGAAAATCCGTCTGGACGAGCTGGTGGTAGAGAGAGGCATGGCGACCACCCTCAAACGCGCCCGGGCCATGATCGGAGCCGGAGAGGTCTTTGTCAACGACACACTTGCTGACAAGGCGGGCAGCACTTTCTCCCGTGAGGCAACTCTCAAACTCAAAGATAAATGTAAGTATGTCTCCCGCGGCGGAATGAAACTGGAAAAAGCGTTGAATCATTTCCAGTGCTCTCCAGCCGGCTGGGTGTGCGCAGATATAGGTGCCAGCACCGGCGGCTTCACAGACTGCCTGCTGCAGCATGGCGCTGGCCGGGTTTACGCGATAGATGTGGGCTACGGTCAATTCTCATGGAAACTGCGCCAGGACAGCAGGGTCATCGTCCTTGAGAGGTTCAACGCCCGTCATCTCTCCCAACAGACGCTGCCGGAACCTCTAGATATGGCGGTGGTTGATGTCTCCTTCATTTCGCTAACCAAGATCCTGCCTGCCGTTATCACTCTTTTTGCAGCTCCAAAAGATATTATCGCACTAATCAAACCCCAGTTCGAGTTGCCTCGGTCGACGGTGAGTGAAGGTAACGGCGTTGTACGTGATGAAAAACAGCACGACAGGGCTATTGAATCCGTGCTTGCCTTTGCTCAAACACTCGGCCTGGGCGGGCAGGAAATTGTGGCCTCTCCTCTCCTCGGGCCCAAGGGCAACAAAGAATTTCTTGTACGTCTACGCAGCACCGACTGGCCTTAATGCACTCTTCCCCGTTTCCGGCTAAGTGCTTGCTTGCGGCATCACCTGTGCAGCATGGATTCGGGCAAGCCGGAAAGCCTTGGGTTTCCCCGAGACTGCGTATTTCGATCCCCTGCCCCACTGTCCTGAATATTCCTATTTTTCAAGCCTTTCTATCAGTTCCAGGGATTCTCTGGCATCCTTGGCCAATTGGGGCAGAAGATCATCTGCGGCCATGGCTGTCTCCAGATTATGTTTGGCCAAGGGAAGCTTTCCCTGGAGGAGATGATACTTGCCCAGGTAGTATTTCGGCTCCCCCCTCTTGCCTTGAGCCGCACTGAGCCGGCCGAGCTCAAAATAACCCTGTGCGAAATCAGGCATTGCAAATATAACACCCTGGTAAAGTGTCTGGGCTTTTTCCAGCATACCACGCTGAAAGCTGACCTTGGCCAGAGAAAAAGCCGCATACATATCCGTTCTGTCACGGTCATAGGCTGCGGATAATGTGGAATAGGCTGCATCGGTTTTTCCACTTTCAAACTCGAGCAGACCCTTGTCGACCATCAGTTCATTGCGTGGACCAAAATGATCGATGACTTCCTGGAGAAGCTGATGACCGGTTTCATAATTGTTTTCGGCTCTCTCAAGCAGGGAAAGACCATATTTTGCCATGATGATATCAAATTCATTCGCCCTGCTGCTGGCAAGCACCGAAGAATAATAGCTGCGCAGGCTGAGGCTGTCCTTGGTTTCTGCCATAATGCGGTATTTGAAGCGGGTAAAGCTGAAGTTGTCGCCTCCTTCGAAGTTCTGCAGCTCTTCTCTGTCCGAGGCAACCAGTGTCTGTACATAATCAAGACGAGCCTCCGGGTTGGGGTGGGTCAAGAGGTACTGAGGAATCATACCGCTGCGATATCTGGCAATCTGCCGCATGGTTTTGAGCATATCCACCTGGCCCTGCGGATTCCGTTCCATCCTTTTCATCCATCCATAGGCGAGCAGATCCGCCTCTTCCTCGTCCAGTCTGCTAAAATGCAGACTGGCGCTACGTCCTGCCGCCATGGATCCGGCCAGCAGAGCTTCGGTGGCAGCCCCACCTCCGAGCGCCAGGGAGGCCAGCATCATACCCATGGTGGCAATCGAAATTTTCTTTTCCTTGCCGATTCTCGAGGATATATGACGCTTGGCGATGTGACCAATCTCATGGGCCAGGACAGAGATCAGTTCGTTTTCATCGTCGACTTTTTCGATGAGTCCGCTGTGGAAGAATATCAACCCAGACGGAGCGGCGAAGGCATTAAACTCTTTATTCTTTATGATGAAAAAATGATACTCGAAAAACTGGATACCGGCTACGCCGATAACCTCCTCACCAAGGCTGGTGATATACTGGCTGATATCCGGGTCGTCTATGACTTCGAAGGCTGAACGTACTGTATAGAGCAATTTTTCTCCGACCTCGCGCTCTTCGCCGACGGTGAAGGCCATGCTTCGAAGAGGCAGCAGGGAAAGTGAAATACAGACGATGGGCAGTAAAATAGCGCAAACAGATTTTCTCATGGGTGTTTTATCCAGTGTATGAGCCGATCCATGCCTTCCTCTAAGGAAATGCGGGGTATATAGCCGAAATCATTTCGCGCCCTGTCATGGGAGAAGCTGTGGGACTTCGCCAGCTGCAATGCGAGAAAACGTGTCATAAATGGTTCTTTTCTCAGACAAAGCGCCCTATGACCCCACTCAAGCAACAGACCTGCTGTCATAGCCGCTGTCAGCGGAATCGTCTTGCTCACCGGCGGGATATCGGCTCTCTCAAACAGTTCGTTTATCCACTTCCACAGCTGGACGGGTCGCTCCTGGCCGATAAAATAGGCCTTGCCGCAAGCTTGATTCGAAGAAAGAAGGCTTTTGGCGGCAAGAACATGGGCATAGGCAGCATTGTCGATGTAGGTTACATCTACTATGTTAGCGCCATCTCCGACAATCTTCAAGCGTCCCTGTCGGCCGCGGTCCAGTAATCTCGGTATGAGGTGCGGATCTCCAGGTCCCCAGACGAGATGGGGACGTATGGCGCAGCTTTTCAACACGCTCTGATCGACACCCAGGACCATCTGTTCAGCAATGGCTTTGCTTTCTGCATACCCGCAGAGATATTTACCGGCGTAATCCAGATTCTCATCACCATCAATAATATTTTCCCCGGCAAAAACCACAGATGGAGTCGACGTTTGCACGAAAATGCCGATGTTGTTTTCCAAACAGGCATCAATGACGTTTCGTGTTCCATCGATATTGGTTCTGGCGAATTGGTTCCAGTCTCCCCAGATTCCGGCGAGAGCAGCAACGTGAAAGACCGCATCAACGTCTCTGAGGTGTCTTAACACAAAGTCACGGTTGGCAATATCACCTTGAAAACAGAGGACGCCCTGCTCTTCAAGATCCGGATATCTGCTCCTCCCCAGGACCCGACAGTCAACTCCCTCTGCCCGGAGCATACCGACTATGGCCCGACCGATAAATCCCCCTCCCCCTGTAATTGCCACACTGTTCATACTTTTTTCACCAGTTTCTTCTCCGCCCAGACCGACAGTTTTTCACGGAAGATTTTGGCATTGTGACGTATATCAACCGGGAATCTGTGATGGAACAAAAAATACTCTATATCTTTGGTCAGCTTCGAGGCGGCAGCCAGCAGCTTGACCTCTTCGAGGATTTCATTCTGGCTGCGCTTGCTTGATTTCTCCTTCTCCAATATTAATACCGGCACCCGCCCCTCACCATCACCGATACCCACCAGGGCGCTCCTGAAGATATCAGCGTGATTGTTGACAATGGCTTCGCAGCAAACGGAATATTTATACTCGCGGCCAGTATACACTCTATGGGCCTTTCTGCCGCAAAACCACAGTCTGCCGGAATCGTCCAGATACCCGGTATCGCCAAGACGGTGGTAAAAATCGCCTTTGTAGAAGGTCTTTGCCATGCGTGTTTCAGCGATATTATTGTCATACGCTCTGGTGACCACGTCACCACTGACAACAATTTCACCTATTTCACCGTCTTCACATATCATCTCATCGGTAATCTCGGCAATCACTTCATCGCATATTTTGATAATCTTAACAGTAATCCCGGGTAACGACCTGCCCACACAGGTTCCACGCCCCATGCAGGTCTGCTGCCATGTTTCCGCTACCACCTCCCTGGCTTCTATGGAAACTATGGGAAGGCTCTCCGTAGCTCCATAGGGTATGTGAATCTCGGCATCTTCAGCCAGTATGGTCTGCATCTGGCTGAGAAGCTCGCCGGAGACCGGGGCACCGGCCATCAGCACCTTCTTTAATGCCGGCAGGGTGATACCATTCTCGAGGCAATAGCCGGCAACGACTTTCCACAGTGCCGGAGAACCGAAAGAATAACTGACTGTATAGTTCTGCAGAGAAGAAATGAACTTTGCAGGATTTACCTTGGCAGGTTTAGTGGCGTCCATATCCGGGATTACTGCGCTGGCGCCAAGCGCTGTGGAGAAAAGAGCAAACAGCGGAAAGGCAGGCTGGTCGACATCCCCTTCCGCTATTCCATAATAATTTTGCACCTTTTCCAGTTGAGCAGCAAACAGATCATGCTCAAAACGCACTCCCTTCGGTGGTCCGGTGGAGCCGGTCGTGAAAATGATGGCAGCAAGATCGCCCGATTCTGGACTGTAGACGGGAAAAGTCTCTTTTCTCGGTAGAGCGGCCTGACGCAGGTCAGGGCCGAAAATACCCGCCGAACCGCCACAGCAGAAAGTGGTTGTGACGGTTGTAAATGAGCTCCTGAACAGCCTGAAGAAAACGTGAGCTTTAGGAACACCGATAAACACAGATGGTTTTACGCCGGAGATGCAGCGCCTTAAATTCATATATCCCATCCCAGGATCTATAAGGATTACAGGCGCTCCGAGTTTGAACAGAGCAAAGGTCAAACAAATAAAATCGGCCGAGGGCCGCACCATAAGCATGACCCTGTCGCCGGGACGAACACCGGCCTCCTTCAGGTACCACGCGTAGTGGTCGGACCGGTTATGCAGATCGGTAAAACTTATCGACCTGGCGCTTGCTGCCTCTATAACCGCAGGAGCCGTCCCCCGGCGTTCAGCGACCTTGCTCAAAGATAAGGCTATATTCTTACTCATTTTCCAACTGGGATTCCGGTAGCAAAAAGGCATCGAGGTAGGGGGCAATCTCCTCGAATCCGTCTTCGAGTAGGTAGTGCCCCAGTTGCGGGAAGAGGTGAGCCTTCGCCATGGGAAAACGGCTTTTCCATTGGCGATAAAAATCCTCGGTAAAACAGAAGTCCTTGCCGCCCCACAGTATCAAAAGCGGAACACCCTTGTTGGCAAGAGTCTCCAGTCCCTGCTCTATCTCAAGCAGCGTAGAATACGACTGATGGTGTTCATTAAGGGGAATGTCCTGTACAAAACGGTGAATGGCTATCCTGTTCCGCCATGAATCATAGGGGCGCAAATACCATTTCTTCGTCTCCGGAGCCAGGGGATGGTTGACCGCCATGAAAGTAGCTGGCGCGGCAAATCCATTGACCCCCCGCACCAGAATTTCACCGATAACGGGCAACCTGCAGATGCGAATGCGCAGAGGAAGACGACGCGATCGAAAAGCGGCGGTGTTGCAGACAACGATTTTTTGTATTTTTTCAGGGTTCCTGACAGCATACCCCATACCTATTGCCCCGCCCCAGTCATGAACCATAAGGGAACAGCTGTCGATTGTAAGACTTTCCAGCACACTGCTGAGGTTGCTGATGTGCCTCTCCAGAGTATACTCATACTCCTGTGGTTTGTCAGAAAAACCACACCCCATATTATCAAGAGCAATGACTCTATAATGGTGCCTGAAACGAGCAATTACCTTTCTGTAAAAAAAAGACCAGGTAGGATTGCCATGAAGGGCGACGAGTACGGGCCCCTGTCCTTCATCGATGTAATGAAGGCGGTGTCCGCCAATGTCGAGATAGTGAGAAGCGAAAGTATACTCAGGATGCACGTTTTTAAATATTGTATTCAATGCCGATTTTTTTCCTTTGAGCCTATCTGTCGAGCGGCCACGCAGAAAATCCGGAGAGTGGACCTTCAGGTTAAACAGTGTTTTATTGAGCAAAAAATGTATTTTGCATTGCAGTCTGTAGCCAGAACTTGCAGAATACCCCAACGCCTGCAACTGTCAATATCATTTTCTGACTCTTTGAATGTTCTGCACCGCATTCTATAAACCAGGATACTCTTTCCTGATTACCCCAAAACTCAGTCAAGCAACAGGGAAGGCAGGGGTGCTCTTTTCGCGGGCGTCTGCAGGGATGGGTTCATGGCGTACCGGGAAAAGAGTTTCCCTGTCTCAGAGCGAGTTGCTGAGAATAGGGGGTAATCAAATACTCTTTATCAGAATGCTATCTTCCCATCCCTGACAGCAACCCTTTGAGCGAAAATCCCTATTTTTCAAGGTACCCTTAAGAGGATAATCGAAGACTCTATGTTCCGACTTTTACCCTGACTGCTATTTCATGGATTATCACTGTCTACGCCTATCACAGTATATGTACTCCTTCTCATGAAAAAAAAACGTTGCTTTTCTACTGTGCCTATGCTAAGTGCCTAGATAACGTGTGATAAGTCCACAAAATTTTATTTGTTTTGTGGTCCGTATTTTCGCGGTAATTCCTCAACTCATATTGCCGCAGGAAATAAACAACACACATTTTATGTTACCTGATTAGTGTAAATCGGGTTGTTATCATTGCGTTCTACGAAGAACCGAGTAAAAAGGAGCTACAAAAATGGCAGAAGGAACAGTGAAGTGGTTTAATGACTCAAAAGGTTTTGGCTTTATCGAGCAAGATGGGGGGCAGGATGTATTTGTCCATTACTCAGCCATACAGGCCGATGGCTTCAAGTCCCTGGAAGAAGGTGCTCGAGTAAGCTTCGAAATTGTAGATGGCCCCAAAGGTCCTGCTGCTGAAAACGTAGTGAAAATCTGATAGCATCATCGACTTTACAAGCCCCTTTGCTGAATATCAATAAAGGGGCTTTTTCTTACCGCACTCTCAAAGGCGCCGAAGAAAAGCTGCCAGCGTTCTAACACACATTCCAGAGGGACCGCCCTCAGGTATGTATGATTTTTCCGTAAAGTCCCAGGCAGTCCCAGCTATATCAAGATGCGCCCATGGGGTATCGCCGACGAAGGAATGAAGATACTCAGCCGCCGTAATTGCACCGGCTGATTTCCCGCCGGTATTCTTTATATCGGCGACCTTCGAATCCAGCTGTTTTCTATATTCCTTCCCTAAAGGTAAACGCCAGAGAGGTTCTCCACACCCCTTGCCGGCTTCTATCAGTTTTTGGGCAAGTTCATCGTCATTGGCAAGAAGTCCGGTGTGGTGATGCCCCAAACCCATTATAACAGCACCGGTCAAGGTGGCCAGGTCTACAACGAAATCAGGCTGATACCGCTCTATGCCGTAGGCCAGAGCATCGGCAAGAATCAACCTCCCTTCAGCATCGGTGTTTATTACTTCCGAAGTGGTCTTGTTGTAATGCTGTATGATATCACCAGGTTTTACAGCCGATCCACCTGACATATTGTCCGTGGCTGGCACAATGGCTATGACGTTACAGTTGGGTTTTTCAGCGCCGACGACATTCATGGCCGCCAATACTGCCGCACCTCCGCACATATCGTATTTCATGTCCTCCATACCGGCCGCCGGCTTTATGCTTATTCCACCTGAATCAAAGGTCAGACCTTTGCCCACCAGCAGCACCGTGGGAGCCTTTTTCGAAGCCCGATATTCAACGACCACCATCTGGGGCGGGGTATCCGACCCTCTGTTTACAGCAAGGATTCCCCCCATATTCATCTTGGTCAGTTCTTTTTTATCAAAAACGGTACACTGCAGATCGTATTTGGCTGCCAACTCTTGACCATAGCGGGCGAAACTTTCTGCATTCCAGCCGTTGCCAGGTTCATTGGCCATATCACGGGCTTGGCATGCCGAAAGGGCATCGATATGAGCCCGTACCGCTTCCAGCCGCAGTGAGGAGAGATTGTGTTTTGCCAAGAAGCGTATTTCCTTGATAGCTTTGCTTTTCTTTTGGACTTCCTTATCGGTTTTGTATTTGATAAAGGTATATTCACCGAGAATTATCCCCTCTGTCAAACCACGTACACTTTTCTTCTGCAAAGCTTTACCTGAAATTTCCGGAAGGACGACACAGATTTTTTCGGCTGTAGCCTTTTTTGCAAGAGAAGCTATGTTGCCGCCGGCAATACGCATTTTTTCGAGAAGCTCGTCTTTGCCGATGTCTTTGGAAATGGTGCCGATGCCAACATAGGCTACCCGTTTACTCTGAATTTTCTTCGAGGTACCTGATACGTAACTCACCATTACATCGTTTTCACCGGCTTTGAAATCTCCGAGTTCAGCGGCATGGGCAAAGTCACTTTTCCTCAGATCCTCGGGCAACAGGGGAGTATCCTTTTTTTTCTGAGATATGCAGAAAACGGTTACATCAGCTACGTACTTTTTGCTCAATTTGTCGTTTATTACTATTTTTTTTTCTTTCATGTTCCTTTTATCCTGGTATATGTTTTACTTTCCTGAAGATGTTCTGCACAAGACACAATAATCTTCTTTTTTTGTCGTCCCAACATTTAATTTAATTATTTTTTCAGGTAAGATACGGTTGCTTTTTAGATACTATGTCAAACCTTTCGGAAAAGTCATTACAAACCGGCAGCGTCAGAAAAAAAAAGAGAGAACCACCTTCCTCTGTGGCAGCCCCCCTGGGATCAGGTTTATGCCTATAGCATATACACCCTTCTTCTCTAAAATGACGTCGGCTCATCTCGCATATACAGGAGAACTATAGTGCTGAGCACTCTCATTACGGCTGTAGCGCTGGCCATAATCGTGTCCGCTTTTTGTTCCGTCTGCGAAGCAGCGTTGTACTCGATTTCCACCGGCCAGGTTGAACTCCTCAAAAAAACAGGACATAACTCGGGAATTGTTCTCGCCAGGCTTCGTCGTGACATCGACCAGCCGATAACCGCCATCCTTACTCTAAACACCGTAGCCAATACCGTCGGCGCCGCCGTTGCCGGCGCGTCGGTGGCGAAACTCTTCGGCGACCACAACGTCATCTGGTTTTCCGGTGCCTTCACCCTCTCCATTCTTATTTTTTCCGAGATCATTCCCAAAACGGTCGGCGTTTCCTTTGCCTATAGAATTGCGCCGCTCATCGCTGTTCCCCTGCTCTGGATGGTGGTTGTTCTCAAGCCGATAATATGGCTGTGCCGGTCAATAACCAGGCTCATTCCCCGATCCAAATCCAAGGAGAATATATCTGCAGAGGAACTGCAGACCATTGCCAATCTTTCCTTGAAATCCGGTGAAATTGAGATCAACCAGGAAAGAGTGATTAATAATGTCCTCGTTTTGCAGACCAAAATGGTGCGTCAGGTAATGACACCGCGCACAGTCACATTCTCGCTCGATGAAGAGACAAGGGTCGATGAGGCCATGGAACAGATAGAGGAACTCAGCAGCCACAGCCGGGTTCCTATTTACCAGGAAGAACCGAATAACGTCACCGGCATAATAATGCGCAAAGATGTACTGCTTGCAGCTGCACGGCAGCAATTTGACAAGAAAGTCTCAGAACTCAAGCAGGCAGTGCATTTCGTTCCGGAAACAGCGCCGTTGAACAGGATTCTCATAGATTTCTTTGACAGAAGACAACACCTGTTTGTCGTCGTCGATGAATACGGATCGATGACCGGCATTATATCCATGGAAGACATTCTCGAAGAGATAGTCGGTCGTGAGATTATCGACGAATCAGATAAAGCGCTGGACATGCGTGAGTTGGCACGCAGGCAAACGCTGGAGTCGATGAAGAAACGAAACAGCGAATCCTAGCTCACACTATTTTCACCTGCCGGCGTTGTTCATCATCGAGGCACGTCAATGGCCCTTGAAATTATGGGTGGCCTCAGCAGAAAAGGACGGAGGCCCAGGGCTAAGAAAAATACTCTCTTTTACATGGCTTGAACGAGCAGAGGGCTAGTTGAGAGCCGAAAGCTTCACCATAAGTTCCATTTCTAGATCGTCGCGCAGAATCATCACCGGTACCACATCTCCTATGGCGTGTCTCTCAAGGATATCACGCAGCCCGTTGAGATTGCGTACCTCTTCACCGTCGACACGTTGGATAACATCACCTAGTAGTATTTCTCCTCCGTATTGTCTCGTTGGGCGCAGGCCGGCTTCTGCAGCTCCGCTGTTTTCTTCAACGTCGACGATGATGAGGCCGTCAAGGCCAAGTTGTTTTGAGATACGAATATCTGCCAGGGATACGCCAAGTCCCGGTTTTATCAGTCTTCCTTCCTTGATTAGCTGGGGTATGACCTCATTGACCTCCTCCACTGGAACAGCGAAACCGATACCGGCGTAGGAGCCCGAAGGGCTGAAGATGGCGGTGTTTATACCGATGAGCCTGCCTGCGCTATCGAGTAACGGTCCTCCGGAATTACCAGGATTTATAGCCGCATCAGTCTGAATGACTCCCCGTATGACTCTGCCGGTTACGGCTTTTATTTCACGTCCAAGTGCTGAGATTATCCCTGAAGTCATCGTCTGGTCAAGGCCGAAAGGATTGCCGATAGCAAACACCTTCTGCCCCACAAGCAAGGTCTGGGCATCGCCTATGGAGATGGGATGCAGCAGCTCGGGGGGGGCTTCTATCTGCAGCACAGCCAGATCCTTGTCCGGAGCGATTCCCACCAGGGTGGCCTGCCATTTTGATTGGTCGGCCATGGTGACCTGAATGGAGTTGGCATCACTTATAACGTGGAAATTAGTAACAATTCTACCACTGTCATCCCAGACTATACCGGACCCGGTACCTTGGGGTATCTCGATGGCGTTCAGGGAAAAGAGATTGCGTCGTAACGCTTTGCTGGTAATAAAGACAACAGAGGACGACGTGCTTTTGAAAATCTCGATGGCGTTCTGTTCATCGTCTGCCAGGTTGCCCCTGGCCGTAATCGCCCGGGGTTCAGCGTTCTCCCTGTTTACTCTGCCGTAGGGGTCGTACAATAGCCACAACCCCAGGAGGGCGATAAGTATGACAGCCAGAGGTGAAACCCTGCCCTTCTGTGTATTCTTTTTCATCATGCCTTTCAGTCCTGCCGGATAATATGCGGTCCTGGCGGTAAATAAGCGAGACGTTCACAGGGCAAGCCTTGTATACCACTTTTCATCCCTGCGAAGAAGACCGTGTACCATTTCAAAACGATGGAATGTCTCCCTGCTATTTTAGAGTCCCAGAAACAGTTTCGCCACCCAGAAGTAAACAAGAACCCCAAGAATATCGATGGATGTGGTGACAAAGGGCCCGGTGGCGATAGCGGCATCTATATCAAAACGCTTAAGTATCAACGGAATAAACGCCCCAACCGTGGCCGCCATCACCATACAGGTGAATATGGAGATACCGACAACCAGGCCGAGAAGCGGCGGCTCGGTATGGGTGAAATAGGTTACCACCCCTAGAAAGAGGCCATACAGTATTCCCAGAATTAGGCCAACACGCATTTCTTTGAAAACGACTTTGAAAAACTCGTTCATGTTGATGCGGCCAGTGGCGATTCCACGAACGATTATAGTCGAGGACTGGGTGGCAATATTTCCACCCATTCCCATAACCACAGGTATAAACGAAGCCAGAGCAAGCACCTTGAGAAGCTCCTTTTCAAAGGCGCCTATTATGATCATGGCCATGATGCCGCCCAACCAGGAGGCGAAGAGCCACGGGGCTCGCAACAAAGCGTTGTCCTTGGTCGACTTCAAGAGAATTTCTCTATCCTTACCGGCTCCGGCCATCTGCAGAAAGTCTTCGGTTGCTTCTTCACGTATGACATCTATAATATCGTCGACGGTGACGATGCCCTCCAGGCAGTAAGAGGAATCAACGACGGGAACGGCAAGAAAATTGTACTGGGAAACGATATGGGCAACCTCCTCCTGATCGGTTTCTGTATTCACAGAAATGACCTTGTCGTTCATGATATTCTTGAGCTGTCTGTGGGGCGGATGCATCAGCAGTTCGCGCAGAGAAACGACCCCGGAGAGTTTGCCTTCTCCATGGGTAATGTAGAGATAGAAGACCATTTCTTTTTCTTCACTGCGTTTCTGCACCAGGGCAATGGCATCTCCTACCCCGAGTTCTTCATCCAGGCTCATATAGTCCGTTGACATGAGTCCGCCGGCGGATTGGGGGTGATACTGGAGCAACTCCTCCACCTCCTCCCGATCCTTTTTTTCCATATGCCGACGAATATCGTCTGCAACCTCGGTTGGCAGCGCCTCAAGCAGATCGACGGCATCGTCGCTGGCCATATTGGTAACCACTTCCGCCATGTACTGTGCCGAGAGCCCCTGGACAAGATCTATCATGATCGAATCGTCCAACTCACTGAGGAATTCGCCAACGATTTCTGTCTGGGCGATAATGGCGAAGACATTTTTCCTTTCATTTTCGGCAAGGTAGCGGAAAACCCAGGCAAGGTCTGCCGGATGGGTTTTCTTGATGAGTTTTTTCAAATGCCCGCTGGCATTGCGCCGGGTAAGACGCCGCACTATATCAAGAATAACAAGACCTTCGTTACCAATAAGCTCTTTTTTTGTTTTGTCTTCGGCAACCATGATGCAGTATATCCTTCAGGGTTCTATGGTTGAAATCTTTGCCGACTGTTGTATATTCGGTCGGTTGCATATAGTACACCCATAGCCACTAAAATCAAACGGAAAACACGTTGCCTTTGCAGGCTGCCTCATGCCGCCGAACCACGGCCTTGAGGAGGACCGAAGGACTGGAAACAGAGAGCTGGCGGCAGGGTGTGAGAGGATGTATCGCCATCCCACCACAGGCGACAGTTTACCAGGCGACAGTTCGAAATATAGAGGGGATTTGTCCAGTTTCGATACTACGCCGGCACAAAAAATCATTCTTGGCAAAGTCTTACACTTTCGACATTTTTAGCAATGACAAATTTTCCTCTTTATCTGTAAAAATTCCCAGCACAACACCTCCGCAAATCAACGCCGCCGTGACCAGTCATCAACGGCCGATATTGCGAGAGTGCCTGAATCTTCTCATTTTTCGTTGCAGATATCCATGAACTCTATACTTACAGACACTGAACTTGAAAAACGCTTCATTGAGGCAACCGACCTTCACCAGCAGGGGAAGATAGAAGAGGCATGTCTCATCTATCTGGAACTGCACGATATGGTAGAGGAATCGCCGCTGATTAACTATAATCTGGGTCTGGCCCTCTTTGAGCTTTGCCGCTACCGAGAGTCATGCCTGTATTACCGGCAAGCTTTGCAATATGCCCCGGACCAGGTCGATATTCTCTATAATTTAGCCCTCAGCCACCAGAAGGGAGGCGAGTTCGGCCAGGCCGTGGAAATCTATACGCAGGCCCTGGGTGTTTCGCCCAGAGATGTCGATTGTTTGTACAATCTTGCCTGCTGCTATATGGATATGCAAGATGACGATGAGGCCATAACCACCTATCGACAAGTGCTGGATATCGATCATCGCCATCTAGGCTCTTTAAGCAACGCCGCCTTTGTCTACCATCGCAATGGACAATATGATCAGGCGGCCATATACTACACCCGTTTGCTGGATCTTGCCCCGGATCACCAGGCAGCCCGGCATATGCTCGATTCTCTAGAAGGCGTCAGCAGACAATCTCCACCCGCCGAGTACATACGAGACATGTTCGACAATTACTCGGCACGCTACGATGACAGCCTGGTCACCGAACTCGAATATACTGCCCCGGCAATCATGCGGGAAAAAGTTGACAGCGAAATGACGCTGCCGCTTCATTCTGCCCTGGGTCTCGATTTGGGATGCGGTACAGGGTTGAGTGGACTGGCCTTTTCTTCTTTGTGCAAGACCCTCACCGGAGTCGACATTTCACCGAAGATGGTTGAGATAGCCGGCGGTAAAAAAATCTACTCCTCCCTCTATGTAGCCGAGATTCTGGAGTACTTGCTGGCCTGTCAGGAAAAATACTCGCTCGTCATAGCCGCCGATGTCTTTGGCTATGTGGGTAGACTCGATGAAGTCTTCTTTGCTCTATCACGGGTTGTGCTGCCGCAGGCATGCTTCTGCTTCTCCACCGAAAATACCGATAAAGTCGACTATCTTCTGAGAAAAACGGGCAGGTTCGCGCACTCCACTGAATATATAGAGAATCTCTGCGGCAGAACAGGCTGGAGGTTGATAACGCATGCTCCCGTCAACCTGCGACGGGAAAAAAATGACTGGATCGACGGAAACGTTTACATTGTCGTCAAAAAATGAAGACCGTCCGCGTTACTGCAGAAAAGTGGCGCGCTGGGCAACCCAGATAATTATCAGGCCAATGCCCATGGCGGCAAGACCTACCAGACGAAGCTGCTGCGCCGGCAACCTGCTCAGTTTCTGCAACCACTCCTGCATGGCCACGGGTGCGGCTACATACGGCAAACCCTCGAAGACGAGAACCATACCAATGAGTAATATAAGTAATTTCATTACGGCATCATCCCTTACGCTAAAGTAGTCAATAACGTTGCGAAACAGACCTGCATATATATTCAAACCATTCAAGAATAACAACACTCTTATTGCATTGCTTTTTGCAAGTACGCATTATAGTATACAGTTGAGGTCTATCCTATCAAGCAACTGTCACAGCTAACCATCAACTCAGCCGTACGAGAGAATGACGATAAACACACGTTCGAAATATAGTGAAGCCGGTGTCGACATAGACAAAGGCAACAGATTCGTAGAGAAAATAAAAGAGGTTGTCGCCACCACTCACCAGCGCGGTGTGCTCAATGATATCGGTGGGTTTTCCAGCCTTTTTGCCATTGATACGGAAAAGTACAAACAGCCTGTACTGGTAACCTCCACTGACGGTGTGGGAACGAAACTTGCCGTTGCCCAAATGTGTGGCAAACATGACACCATCGGTATCGATCTCGTCGCCATGTGCGTTAATGACATCGTCGTTGGAGGCGCCACCCCTCTGTGCTTTCTCGACTACTTTTCGATGGGCAAACTCGAAATTGATGTGGCCTCTGAAATCGTCGAAGGCATCGCTGAGGGTTGCCGGCAGGCCAAATGTTCTCTGGTTGGCGGCGAAACCGCTGAAATGCCCGGCCTGTATAAGACGGGGGAATATGATCTCGCTGGGTTTACTGTCGGCATAGTCAACCGAGACCAAATAATTGATGGTTCCGGCATTCGCGTCGGCAACACCATCATAGGTCTGCGCTCAAACGGTCTCCACTCCAACCGCTTTTCGCTTGTGCGCAAGATATGCTTTCAGGATTTACAGCTTACTGTTGACTCACGAGTAGAGGAACTCGACGCCACACTGGGGGAGGAACTGCTCAAACCAACACGAATCTATGTGCAGGCGGTGCTCAACGTCTTGAAGAGCTATCCAATCAATGGCATGGTACACAATACCGGCGGCGGCTTCATAGACAACATCCCACGTATCCTGCCAAAAGGCTGCAAGGCGGTAATCGACAGAACGTCGTGGGCTGAGCAGCCTATTTTCGATTTTCTCAAGCGCCATGGCAAGATTTCCCAAGAAGAGATGTATAGAACTTTCAACATGGGCCTCGGACTGCTCGCCATCGTCGCCGAAGAACAAGCCGATGATATTATTCAACGTTTTGAGGCTCTGGGAGAAGTCCCTTATAGAATTGGCAGAATAGAATCCTGTGCCGAGGCAGAGGCGCAGGTTATTTTCAGCAGCTAAGGCGAGCATTTCAACTGAAATGAACGAGATATCAGCTTCGATTTTTACCATCAACAACGAACGATCGTTGTTGGCAGAATTTGGATCTCACTGTGTGTACAGTGAACAACGAATCAGAGGTATGGCCATGTTCCTCCTTCGGGCGAGTCGAAATGGCCCCTCCCCTTCGTCACTTCTGTGAGTGCTATGCGCTTTAATTAGTATAGCCGTTCACAGGTCTCCTCGTCGAGCAGACCATCTTACATCTTATTCTTACATCTCAAGTCATGAAAACTTCAGGCAAAGGCGGCGCATCAACGGTAGAAAGATGTGAAAGAGGAAAAATGCTGCCGGAAAGCTGATGCGAAAAGCGCGGAGCCTGTGCATTTGGGGGAGTCGTCACCCCCCGCATTCGGCTGGATCCCCTTTGATTTTTTGCAGGGCATGCGGTAGAGCCGGCAGGACGACTGCAATGTTTTCAAGCGCGGCTTTTTTGCTGCCGGGAAGGTTGATGAGAAGACTGCTGTTCCGAATCCCGGCCATCGCCCTGGAAATCATGGCATGTGGTGTCTTGGCAAGGCTGGCCGAGCGCATGGCCTCGTCGGGCTCGCCCTACTCCCTGGACCTGCTCCAGGCCCTGCGCGAGGCCCTCGCGGGGGACGCCGCGAGAGGCGGCGCGGCCGACCCCGGCGCGCGGGCCCCGGCCAGCGTCCCCGCCGCCGCCTTCT
>CAKZOA010000324.1 GCA_937132035.1 uncultured Desulfobulbaceae bacterium
CTCGAAGATCTTTTACAGCTGCTGCAGAAGATATAGTCACTGGTGGACGGGGCGGTCCAAAATCGGCTCCAAACAGGAGAAGAAACATCGTGTATAGAGTTTTTCGATGTGGCCTGGGTACCAGGAGTCTGTCGGATAAGGCGCTTTGTCCGACAGACTCCTGACCGAATATTATAACCATCTCAACTCATGAAATACCCAGGGTTTTGTATCATAAACCCTTTCTTTATCCTGGCGGACTGTTGAAGATAATAAAAAAGCCGCTCATCTGGTGAGTTGCCGGTATTTTATTCTTCGTGGTATGTCTGCATCAGCTCCCAGTCTGGCTTTGCGGTCCTTTTCGTAATCCGAATAATTACCTTCAAACCAGACGACCCTGGAGTTCCCCTCAAAGGCGAGGATATGGGTGGCGATACGGTCAAGAAACCAGCGGTCATGGCTTATCACCACAGCACAGCCGCCGAAATTCTCCAGAGCCTCTTCCAGAGCGCGAAGGGTGTTGACATCGAGATCATTGGTCGGTTCGTCTAACAATAATACGTTGCCGCCTTCTTTGAGCGTTTTGGCAAGATGCACCCTGTTTCGCTGGCCTCCTGATAGTAAACCGACTTTCTGCTGCTGATCGGACCCTGAAAAATTAAACTTGCCGACATAGGCCCTGCTGTTGACCTCTTTGGTCCCCAGCCATACGGTATCCTGATTGTCGGCGATAGTCTGCCAGATTGTCTGTTCCGGATCGAGTAGATCCCTTTCCTGGTCTACATAGGCTAGCTTGACGCTGTCGCCGATGCGTATGGTGCCTTCGTCAGGGAATTCTTTCTGGGCAATCATTTTAAACAGCGTTGACTTACCGGCCCCGTTGGGGCCAATCACTCCGACGATGCCGCCGGCGGGCAGGGAAAAGCTCATGTTCTCGACAAGCAGCCTTTCGCCATAGCTTTTCCTGATATCATCGGCTTCAATGACCAGCTTGCCAAGACGGGGGCCAGGCGGTATGAATATCTCCAGATCTTCCGCCAGTTTTTCCGTTTCCTGGGAAAGGAGTTTATCATAGGAGCTGAGACGTGCCTTGGCCTTACTGCGTTTGCCCTTTGGTGACATGCGGATCCATTCCAGTTCGCGTTGCAGGGTCCTCTGGCGTTTGCTCTCTTTTTTTTCTTCTAGCCCCAGACGTTTTTCCTTCTGCTCGAGCCATGAGGAGTAATTGCCCTTCCAGGGAATTCCCACACCACGGTCTAATTCCAGGATCCAGCCGGCTACATTGTCGAGAAAATATCGGTCATGGGTTACCGCTATCACCGTACCGGCGTAGGCCTGCAGGTGATGTTCCAGCCAGGCCACCGATTCGGCATCAAGATGGTTGGTCGGTTCGTCAAGAAGGAGGATATCTGGTTTTTTGAGGAGAATACGACACATGGCGACTCTACGCTTTTCACCGCCGGAAAGATGGGCACAGGAGCTTTCGCCGGCGGGACAGCGCAGGGCATCCATGGCCATTTCCAGTCTGCTGTCAAGATCCCAGGCTGAAAGGGAATCGAGTTTGTCCTGAACCTCAGCCTGACGGTCTATAAGCTGCTGCATTTCGTCATCGGTCATGGGGTCGGCAAATCTCTCGTTAATGTCATTGAATTCCTTGAGCAGGCCGACGGTTTCCTCAACCCCTTCCTCGACTGTTTGCCTTACCGTTTTTCCGGGGTCGAGTTGAGGTTCCTGTTCCAGGTAGCCCACAGTAAGCCCTGGAGCCAGAACGGTCTTGCCGTTGAACTCGGTGTCGACACCCGCGAGAATCCGCAAAAGGGTACTTTTTCCGGATCCGTTAAGACCGAGAACGCCTATCTTGGCGCCATAAAAATAGGAAAGAGATATATCTTTAAGGACAGGTTTGTTGTCGTAATACTTACTGACTTTAATCATTGAATAGATGATTTTATTATCTTCGTTGCTCATACTGCTCCTTTTGCACGAGTGCAGGATTTAATTTTCGATGGTGAGTCGATGTATTATAAAGATTTTGATGTCAAATATCCGATGACGAAAACATGCTACAAAGAGAACATAGCAGTTGCCGCGCTCAGGATCGGTTGGCCAGCCTCAGAAGGAAGAGGTAGTAGCCGTTTATCTTGCCTATGAGGTTATAGGTCTCGCTATAAGGGGCCGGTTTGCCTATTTTGAGAGAATCGACATTTTCACCGGCGTTCCAGGCGGAAACGACTAACTCCAATTTGCCGTCAAATCTGTAATTGTATTTTGCAATGAGATAGCAGGTGAGAAGTATGTTGATTGCTGGATCAAAGAGATCTTCTTTGCGCAGATCGCGGAGTTTCTGCTTTTCTATAAAGCGGAAATTCCTGCCGGTGTTGTAGATTTCCCTGGCGGCCTCTCTGCCGGTGG
>CAKZOA010000325.1 GCA_937132035.1 uncultured Desulfobulbaceae bacterium
GTCATATTTTTTGTCTTTGACAATCCCCGCCTCCATGGGGCCGCCGGAGACGAAGATCGTTGGGATATTGAGGCGCATGGCGGCCATCAGCATGCCCGGTGTGATTTTGTCGCAGTTACTGATGCAGATCATGGCATCTACCGTGTGGGCATTGCACATGTACTCGACGCTGTCGGCGATCAACTCCCGCGAGGGCAGGGAGTAGAGCATGCCGGAGTGGCCCATGGCGATACCGTCGTCGACGGCGATGGTGTTGAATTCAGCGGCGAAGAGGCCAAGGTCGGCTATCAGTTTTTTTAGATGCTGGCCGATCTCATGGAGGTGAACGTGTCCGGGGACGAACTGGGTGAAGGAATTGACAATACCTATGATCGGCCTGCCCATCTGCTCTTCTGTCATCCCATTGGCCCGCCACAAGCTTCTGGCTCCGGCCATCCTTCTTCCCTGGGTCGTTGTTGCGCTTCGCAGTGTAATTGTCATGTTATTAACCTCTTACGTTCTGTCGCAGAATGTATTTGCTGGAAAGGAAATGCAAGTGTATGATATGATGCATTGAAAATATTGTGCCATTGGCGACAATATACTATGAAAGAAGGGGGGATTGTACTTTTTTTCAGGAGGATTGCATGAAAAAGCCGGAAATAGACTACTGGATCACGACAATGCTGGAAGCACACAAAAATGTTTCCGATTTGAATATAACCGTCGGCAAGAACCTGCAGGTCGAGGCTGACGGCCAGTTGATTCCCGTCCAAGTACAACCGCCGGTGGACAAGATAACACCCTTCCAGGCCGAGACCTTCGCCATGAACCTCATCGGCAACAGCAAGCGGTTGCTCAAGGATCTGGTGGAAAACGGCTCCTGCGATCTTTCGTATTCCCTGGAGAATAGAGCCCGCTTCAGGGTCAACATCTTCACCCAGAAGGGCTATTTTACCACCGTTTTGCGAAAACTGGAAACCCAGGTGCCCACCATCGAGAACATGCAGTTCCCCAAAGCCTTTGACAAAATGGCAGGCGAGCTCAATGGCCTCATTCTCTTCACCGGCGCCACGGGTACCGGTAAAACCACCTCGCTTGCAGCCCTGCTCAACAGGATTAACGAAAACCGGGCGGTGCATGTCGTTACTCTCGAAGATCCCATTGAATACGTGCATCCCCATAAAAAAGCCACATTCAACCAGCGTGAACTGGGCAACGATTTCAGCTCCTTTTCCAGCGGCATGCGGGCCGCGCTGCGGCAGGCCCCAAAGGTCATCCTGGTCGGTGAGATGCGCGACAGAGAAACCATGGAAATCGGCCTGACGGCAGCCGAAACCGGCCACCTTGTCATGTCGACTCTGCACACCATAGATGCCGGTCAGACCATCAACCGTATCCTTGGTATGTTCGAACAGGAGGAGCAGCCGCAGATAAGAAACCGGCTGGTGGACACTATCAGATGGATCGTCTCCCAGCGGCTGCTGCCCCGGATTGGCGGTGAAAGGGTGGCGGCCATGGAGATCCTCTGCACCAGTCTGCGGGTCAAGGACCTGATCCTCAACGGTGAGTCCGAGGACAAGACCTATTACAACGTCGTCAAAAATGGCTCGGCTCTGGATATGCGCACCTTCGATCAGCATATACTCGAGCTCTATTCCCAGGGCATCGTTTCCGAAAAAACGGCCATGACCTATTGCTCCCACCGAAACGAGATGCACCGCGGTATTGATCAGGTCAAGGCTGAGCGCGGTGAGGCGACCACGAGCCTGTCCGATCTGTCCATGGAGGCAGAAGAGGAGATCCAGGGATATTGACCGGTCCGCCTGCAGTCCCCTGAGAGTATATCCGCAAGAAAGAGGAAGAAATGAATACAACCTGTAAATCATGTGGAAAACAGTTCAAGTTGGGTGAAAAAATGCTGGAGAGCATTCGACGCCTTGGTCCCGACAGGTCCATCAAGCTGAAATGCCCCGGTTGTTCCGAGCCAATTCTGCTCAGCAGCTCCATGTTTTTATCGGAGAACAAGCCCGTCGAATCCGCCCCGGCGAAAGCCGCTGCGGCACAACAGGCGCCCGCCGCCCAGGCACGGAAGCAGGAACCCTCCCGTGGGGATGTCAAGCCACCGGATCCACCTAATATCTCCTGGCTCGAGAATGGCGATTTTGACGAAGACCAGGTGATCGAAGATGTGCCTCTGGCCCTGGTGCTCATGGAGGATTCGGAGAAACGCGATGCCATAATAGAGAGCATCGAGGGTATCGGCTATAAAACCGAGATCGTCAAAAACTCCGGAGAGGCCATGGAAAAGATGCAGTTTGTCGAGTATTCTGCCGTCGTTCTCCAGTCGGACTATGAGGGAGAAGGGCTGGCCTCTTCAGTTTTCCATAAATATATGTGCGATATGCCCATGGTGCGAAGACGTTTTATTTTCTACACCTTGATCGGTAAGGAGTTCAATACCCTCTATAACCTGCAGGCGCTGGCCTATTCGGCCAATCTGGTAGTCAATGAAGGTGAGATCCCCTTTTTCAACGTCATCATCCGCAAGGCCATTCCCGAATACGAGGAGCTTTTCGGCCCCATCACGGAGGAACTTCGTATTCACGGAAAGTAGCCGTTAGCTTCGATAGCCGATAGCGAGGGTTTTAAAATCTCCTTCGAGCCTGCCGGTGTCGCTCCGCCGATGGCGGGCCCCGACCGGCCCTTCTCACAGGTTTTTCCGGTTGCCCACCGGCGGCAGATGAGCCAGGTACAGATATCTCCCGGCCAGGTGTCGTGTATATCTTCTTGTTTTAAATAAACACAAAATTTGGTTTTCTTTATATGAGTAATTGGATGTATTTTATGAATTATCTACGATTTCAACATGATTCCGCTTCCGGCGGGAGGCAAAGTGCCGGCGGAGAAAAAGACACATCGGACTCCGCTCCGGGAACCGATGAAAAACACAGAGAGACATCCTCAAAAAACCTAGAGGATGTCTCCTCTCCAGAACCTTCCGAGAAGGCTGCTGCGGCAACCTCCGGGAAAAAGAAGCAGGAGCGCAAAAGCACGGATATGAAAAAGTGGCAGCTGGCCGATTTTGATGTCCGGGCGGTCACGGGTAAGTTCCGGTTCCACGACATCGGCCTGCCCGAGGTATTGATGCATGGTATTGCCGAGGCCGGTTTTGAATACTGTACCCCGGTGCAGGCGGAGTCTCTGCCCCATCTGCTCAAGGGCGAGGACCTGGTGGCCAATGCCAATACAGGCACCGGCAAGACGGCGGTCTTTCTCATTGCCGTAATCACAACACTGCTGCAGAATAAAAAGGTGAAAGGCAAGGCAATGCCAAGGGCTCTGGTCATAGCGCCGACCCGCGAACTCGTCATCCAGATAACCAAGGACGGTGAACGGCTGAGTCAGTATTGCGATATGGAAATAGCCGCCGTCTACGGCGGCACCGATTACCAGAAGCAGATGGATCAGCTGCGGCGCCGTGGCGCCGATATCGTCGTTGCCACTCCCGGAAGGCTTCTTGATTTCTGCGGGAAGCGGATACTTGATCTGAGCCGGGTCGAGATACTGGTGATTGACGAGGCCGATCGTATGCTTGATATGGGTTTCATACCCGATGTCCGCCGGATTGTCGGTCGGTTGCCGGACAAGAAATCACGGCAGACACTGATGTTTTCGGCGACCATCACCGAAGATGTGAAGCGACTGGCCGACCAGTGGTGCCGCAATCCGGTCAACGTCGCCATCGAGCCGGAACAGGTGGCAGTACAGAGTGTCGACCAGAAAGTGTATCTGGTGACCAGTGAGGAAAAATATCCGATCCTCTACAATATCATCACCAATGAGCAAAGCGGCAGGATGCTGGTGTTCGCCAACCAGAAAGTCGAGGCCAAGAATCTCTACGAACGGCTGCGGCGCAATGGCATCGACTGTACCCTGTTGACAGGTGACGTTCCGCAGAACAAGCGAACCCAGCGCCTGGAAAGCTTCCGTTCAGGCAAAATAGAGGTGCTGGTTGCCACCGATGTCGCTGGCCGGGGAATTCATGTCGAAGGCATTACCCATGTGGTCAACTACACCCTGCCCTATGAGCCGGAAGACTATGTCCACCGAATCGGCCGTACCGGACGGGCCGGTGCCGCCGGGGTTTCCATTAGTTTCGCCTGCGAGAAGGGGAGTTTCATGCTGCCCGACATCGAGGAGTTCATCGGCAGGAAACTGGAGTGCTTTCCTCCCGAAGAGGACCTGCTTGCCGAGCCGCCAAAGCCAATCGCTCCCCCACCTCGCTCCGTCAAGAGAGGAAAAAGGAAAAAGAGACCGCACCGCGCCAGGGGAGCAGGTAAGAAGAAGGAATAGATCAGCCCTGGCTGGTGTCGCTATTGCTGCCTGATGAAATCGCGTATGGCTTCATCGGCGAGGATCTGGCCGACAATGTCGGAGAGCTGGTTCTCCAGGAGTTCTTCCAGCTCTTCCACCTCCGGCCTGTCCAGCGATTCGCGATTGGATTCGTGATTGTATTTCTTTCCCAGAGTCCTGCCGTTATGTTCCAGCCGGAGGGTCACACGGCTTACCACCGCGGTATGGTGTATCATTTTGGCCCGGCTTACTCTTGCCTGCAACTCGACTATATCCACCTTCACTATCACCGGTGCAGTGCTGTTGATGGTCAGCCCCTGCTGCCGCAGACCGCCGGCCAGGCGTTCAGAGACGATAATGGGTACCGGATTGAGGTTGGTGATAGCCACCGGTTCCCCGGCTTCATAGACGATGACTTCCCGGTTCGCCCTGCTGTCTGAGCTGGTGATGGCGGCAGTATCGGAGCGGTCGTAAACGCCGGTATCAGTCGGCTGTATCTGCAGCCGCAGATCGGTGTTCAACGGATACTGGGGTGCGCAACCTGACGCGAGGATGGTGATTAATGCAAAAATAATTCGTTTCATGATTACTCCACGGCTAATGTTTACAGGAACAGTCTTAAGGCCACCTTGAAAAATGGCCTTTCCACTCAATCTCTTTGTTGTGGCAGGAAATTTTATCCTCGGAATATTAAATATATGCCTCCGGTAAAATTT
>CAKZOA010000326.1 GCA_937132035.1 uncultured Desulfobulbaceae bacterium
AGTATCACCTTGCCGCGCAGAATTTCCTTAACTTCCGCCCCTTCGATGACGTCGTACTGGTAGTATATCTCCTGACTTCTCTCTGTTTTGTCAAGGATGATTGCCCGACTGGTGCCGGCCTCGCCGGTTATGGTTCCCAAGAGGACCAGATCGAGGGCCGTTGTCTCCAGCCCCGCCAGCGGATTTTCTTCGATCTCGACCTGCGGCTGATCTTCGTCCTCAGTATAGGAACGAAAGAGGTTTCTCTCAACGATGACGTCATAATTCTGATGGCGCTCCATGGTGGCCGACGAACGGTCCAGACCTGCAGGCTCACCACTCTTTACCACTCTTTCAGCAGAGGGTTGCAAAAGATAGTGCTCCAGCAGCCGGTAGAACAACTCCACACCTCCGACAACCAGCAGAGTCGCAATCAAAAATGGCAGTATTCTCGTTATCTTCTTCAGCATTTCAAGATTCTGCAAAACCTCTCATCTTTCAAAAACAAAAGTCGGCCTGCCCACGGTTCCACCAACCACAAAGGGCAGCGCTTCAGTGTCGTAGCGTTTCTGCATGCGGCTGACGATGACTTTGAGCTGCCTGTTCTGCTGGAAGAGAGTCGGACGGGGCGTTATTGTGCCCTCAAGATTGATGGTACCGGCCAGCAAGGGCTCGGCAAGGGTAACACGACCGGCAAAGGCAGCACTGATGCTCTGGTTTTCAACTTTCCCTTCGGAAATGGCAACCACCTGCCCATTGACAGTGACGGATGCCGAACCTGTCTCAAGCATCAAGGTGTCCAGCTCCAGAATCGGTCTTTTCAGAGCCATTTCACCATCACTGATGGCAACATCAGCCTCCAGGCGAAGAAGCCCAAGTCCCTCTCTGGCGACAACAGCCGTGCCCTGAGCGTCGAGAAAACCTGTTATGCGGCGGTCCAGTTTCCGCCCGAAGGATTCGAATTCCGCAAGATTTAAGGCCTTTATTTCGATGAGGCGCAGATCGACATTGCTGTCATCGTCGCTTACGCCCACCAACAGCCGATGATTGCCGCCGTAGGCGGCGCTGGTAATAGCCACCGCACTGCTCAACGAGGACCAGACCGGCGCCACGGTAAGGCGGGGATCTACAAAGACGATGCCGCCCTTTCCCTGCGTACCGGCAAGCCGGAGCTCTCGAAACTCCAGGGCCGGAGGCCACGAAACACCTATGGCACCGATGCTGCAGCTGATCTCCGGCAGCCGATCTTCAACGACATTCTGCACAAACAGCCGGAATTTCTCAGCGGGAAATCGCAGATAGAGAAGCACACCGGCTAGCAGGATTGTATAGAGAACCACCGAAAACCAGTATGCTGTTTGTCGTGATAAAGCTGCCATTACCTAGCCGTTGTCAATGAAAGTGACGATCTGCAATATGACCTCGAGAAGTCCCTGCTCCTTGCCGCTCTCCTGGGTGGAAAGACGTTTAACCGAAACCACGTTTTCCGGTGATTCGATGCGCATAAGATATTCCACCAGTTTTTCCAGGGGAATCTGCTGCAGCTTCATCTCCACCAGCGATTCGATGAGCTCGTCGTCACCCTCCGAGGTCGACGGTTTCATATAGCCTATAAATTCCTTGACCCCGGCCTCGCTGGCCTGTCTGTCCAGAAAGGAGAAAAGGGAAAAAGCTGCCGGCCTCCTGGTGAGCTGCTCTTTGATGCCGCCGGCCTCGGCCTTGAGGCCCCGGTACTCCTGCTGCAGGAGTCGAAGTTCCACCAGGTCCTCCTGCCTGTTGGCAAGAGCGGCGTCAAGCCTGGCAGAGGCGTTAAGATAGGGACCAATGACAAACTGCAAAAAGGCAAAGACCACCAGAAAGACACAGCCGATCAATATCATCAACCGCTCCCGCTTCTCGAGTGTGTCAAAACCCGACTTTTGCCGCAGAGCGGATATCTTTTTTGCTATCATATCAGCCCCTCTTCAACTCCAGCCGCAGTTCGAAACGAATATCCGAGCTCCGGGCTGCGAGATTGGCTGAGTTTATGGTAACATTGCCGAAATACGTCGATTTTTCAAGAACCTTTTTCATTGCGTCGACGCTGTTAAAGGTATCGGTTACCCCCCGAAGAAGGATGGTATTGCGATCAGCCACCAAGCGCTGCACATGGACGTTGAGCGAGGAGGGAATGCGTACCGAGATCTCGGCAAGCAAATCGAGCATCTTCATATCCGATTCCAGAGCCACATCACCCAAAGCCCCCTCCTTCATCTCCCTGATCTCCACCTGCAGCTGCTGCACGGGGTCGACGATACGACTGATTCCGGGCAGGGTCTCTTTGAAAACGCTCTCCCCCTGCACCCGCAAAGTCTGCACTTCCTTCTGCCGCAGACTGTAGTCGTTCCACAGGTAGGCTCCGCCGATAACTGTCCCCATCGTTAGAACAATGGCGATTGTGGAAGCAAGCCGGCGATACCTCTCCCAGGAAACCCGACGGCCAAAATGATCCTTGCGGAAATTAAAGCCAATCTGCTTCTTGCCCGACCGAATCCCTAGCGCCAGGGCCGAGGTCATGAGATCGGCCCGCCACAGACCGCATTCCGGCGCCACGTTGACCGGTGGCCTGAGAATGTCGCAGAAATGAACGTCACAGCCAAGGTTGGAGGCTATCTTTGCTCTGGCGTCGGGTACATCGGCAAGTGCCCCGGTAAGGTAAAGTGGCAGGCCGGCTTCGGTATCATCGAGGGCATAGAGGGTGTGGCGTATCCCCATGGACAGCGAGGCAAAGGTATTCTCGGCCCTCTCCGGCCTTTTTGCAAAAACCTGGTGAGAATTTTTGTCGATGCCGAAACGGGCACCACTGCCGTCCTCGAAGGTGATGGCGCGGATAAGGCGCATACGGCCGTCGATCATAACATAGATGGTGGCCTTTTTGCAGCCGGCATCAACCAGCACAAAACGAGAAAGCTCTCCGTTTTTAGCGAGTTGCAGCGCTGTCTGCACATGGGCGATAGTGACGATTTCAGGATCAAGGCCGCACTCTGCCAGCAGCGCCAGATGACCGCCGAGGGTTTTTTTATCGATCATGGCGGCAACGACGGTTGAGCGCGAACCCTTTTTGCCGGTCACCAGCGCATCCACCAGCACCTCGTCGATATCGACGATAACACTCTCCTCCAGCTCTATGGGTAGTATCTTGTCTATCTTGCGCTTGTCATGAAAGGGAAAGCTGAGGTTACGGAAGAAAAAATCATGGCAGGACAGAGAAACCCTGCAGGGTTCACCGCCATAGCCGAGATGATCGCGGACCGCAGCCACCGCCTCGGCCAGGGAGTCTTCCTCACCGACAACGGCGATGGCACAGCCCTGCACCGTTGCGGCCCTGCCGCTTCGGAAAAGCATCATTCCACAGACGATGTCCTGGCGAATGTCTAGGGATAAGAGTTTCTGGGCCAATTGCTCATTCCACCTTTCTGCTGATCATCTCGGGCTGTTTGCCCTGTTCCCGTCGAACCACTGCCCGCAGTGACTTTTCTATGCCGATGTATTCCGCCGCCGCAACTACCTCAAAATACCTGCTGCTGGTGCCTATGGTGTCACCATCAAAGACGATATCTCCTGGAAGGATATTCGCATACCAGTCGGGAGACTTCAAGAGATCTTTATTGCTCTCTTCCTGGCGGAAGAACAACAACTCCTCGACCAGCTCCTCGTTCAGTTCCGGGCTCATGGCCCTGATGATCGCCGGCGGCGCCGTATTGATATTTATCTTCCCATCATCGCCGTGCACCGTCAATACATCACGCAATCCGGCGCTGGCCTCGGTGCCATAGTAAAGATCGGCGGTTATACCACGGATCAGTAACAGCTCCTCGATAAACGCCAGCGGTCCGTTTCTGCAGGTGTAGGCAGGTTCGAGGTTCTGGTAAAAGCTGCTTTCCGTCTCCTCGATGCCGCTCTCCTTATCGTCTGCATCTATCCAGTCGACGATGGCGGAGATGATCAACTCCGCCTCCTCCTCGCTGCGTTCACCTATACTGTCATAGAGCAGCAAGCGACGCAGGATGTCACGATTTTTCTGGGCATTGCCATCCTGCTGTTGTCCGGCACGAACGTCAACCAGGCTGTTCACCTGCAGTCTGCCGCTAAGATCGGTGACGGCGACATCCACCCTGCCGCTACCATAGAGGGAAGGCATGTTGTCTCCCTGCAACCGGGCCCAGGCATCGTGATAACTGTCATAGTCATTTTCGGCGCCGTCCAGTTCAAGGACGGCGACTCCAAAATTATACCCCGATTTGACCATGGCCGAAAGCCTGCTTGATGCCAGCAGGTTGGCCGAACTGGTGAGTTCATGACGCATGTCCCGATTAAACTGTACAGTCACCGCCACCAGCAGGCTGACAACGGTGACCGCCAGCAGCAGGGCCACCCCACGGTTGTTCATCGGCAGTGTTTTTTTCAGCCGGCTTTTCATCTTCTCTCTCGGTCTGCCGGCAGAGCGACGGCGCTGCTGTAGTGGATACGCGCATCCTCAGCCTCTTCATCGCCAAAACCTATGTTCATCCGTACCAGAACCGGGAGCAGACGGCCACCTTCCCCCTGCTGTTTTCTTTCCTCAGTCGACCAGCTTTCATACTCGTTACCGTCTTCGTCGAAATAGGTGAAGGCCACTTCGCGAAGACCGTCACAGAGCAGAAAACCATCTTCCTCGTCGGATATCGCCGCCCCCGGCAGCACCGGCACATCGACGCGATAAAGACGGAGAAGGCCGGTATCACTCTGCTCTTCGACTCTATAGATAATACGGGTCAGGCCGCGGACCGGCTCCTTTTTGTTGAGCACCAGATGCGCCCTGGAAGTAAAGCTAAGCTGATCCCCTCTGTTATCGCCATAGACGCTGGATTCTCCGATGAGCATGCCTTTTTCGCCGAGATAGAAGGAATGCAGATCCTCGCTGAAGCGGTCGAGTGTGACTCTGGCCCGATCGGCGAATTCGGAGCCGGCGTCGGCACCTTCAATCACCTTGAACGTGGCGTTATAAGCGCCATAGGTCATGCTTACCACCGCTGAGAAAATGACGATGGCTATGAGCATTTCCGCCAGGGTAAAGCCGCCGCGCCGGACGAGCGGGTGGGAAAATGTGGTTATCACGGCTGTGCTCTTTCCTGCAGATAATAGGCAAGGCTGTGGCTGTAGGGGCTGTCGACCCAGGAAACGGTTACCAGAATACGCTTCAGCGGTCTTGAAAAATCAGCGGCTATATCGAAATCCTGCAGGTAGGCATCCTCTACTTCCAGTGTCCAGCGGTACTGCGGATACTCCTCGCCGAAATCACCCTCGTCATCATATATCTCCAGCAAACCGGCCTCGAGTTCGGCAAGCTTTATCTCCAGCAGAAAGGCTGCACGGGTGTTGAACTTGGCCTCTGCCGCCAGCGACAGACTCTGCGACTGCGAACCGAAAAGCACGCTCAGGGTAATGGCCAGAATGGCGACAGCAATCATAACCTCCAGCAGAGTAAATCCGGCTGAGGCCCAGCCATCTTCCCCGGCCATCCCTCTGCCTGCATGCCTCTGCGTCGTGCCGCATGTTCTCGCCACTGTCATCTGCTATTCGTCCTCGACAAACTCATCATATACCCGGGGCGATCCGGAAAAAGGCGAGAACAGCAGCGTCCGTTTCCGGCCTTTGTCATCACTGAGCTGAACGAATGTCTGGTCCATATACCCCTTTCTCGATATCCACAGGGTTACGGTGCTGCCGCTGGCATTTTCCTGCGAGGAGGCCAGAACTCGGACCAAACGCACATCATCGGGCAGCTCCAAGCCCTTTTTATCCTGCTCGTCGTCGGCAATGGTATCGACGCTGCCGTCCAGTTCGTACCAGAGACGGTTTTCCTGAAGGTCAAAGTGCAGAAGATAGGGAGTATGTTCACGCACGGCGAGATTGCGCAACTCCCCGACCGTGCCTATTATCCTGCGGGCGGCGCTGTCGAGCTGGTCAACCAGCAGCGTGTTTCTCAGTGTGGGAACGGCCACCGTCAGGAAGATGCCGGCCAGCAAGCAGACAATCACCAGCTCCATCAGGGTGAATCCCGACTGTCGGCGAAATCCGGTCGACGCAGACGGGCAGCCATTACCGGGCAAAAAAATTATGCTCTTACTCAATTTCCCAGTTGTTGATATCGGCGTTGTCGCCTTCGCCGCCCGACTCGCCGTCCAGCCCGTAGGACATGAGGTCAAAGTCGGAATTGACGCCTGGACTGAGATAGACAAAGTCGTTACCCCATGGATCCTTGGGCACTTTCGCCTTTTCAAGGTAGCCCCCCTCTCTCCATTTAGGCGGTAGCCTGCCGCTCTCCGGGGCCTGCACCAGGGCAGAGAGTCCCTGTTCCGTCGACGGGTAGGTGCCGTTGTCGAGTTTATACAAGTGCAGAGCTGTTTCCAGGCCCTTAATTTGCATCGCCGCTTTGGTCCTTTTGGCCTCCTCCGGTCGCCCCATAATTTTGGGACCGATATATCCGGCCAGAATACCAATGATTATCAGGACAACCAACAGCTCAATCAGGGTGAAACCACCGTTGGCCGCCGGTCGTCTCCGGGGAAGGGTCGTTGTTCTAAAAAGATTCATTGTTGTTAGTGTTTTTTACGGATGAGCATAGGTTTAGAGGAAATAAGCCCCGCCCCCAGCACCAGCAGCACAAGCACGAACTTCAGCTGCAGAGGGACAGAAACCATGAAATAGCTGAAAGCAACCAGAGGCCAAAGGGCGATGCGCACCGCCAGCCGCAAGAGAGACGACTTGGCGATGAAGCCGGCCAACTCCGGCGAGAGATGATAATAGAGCCGCACAAAGCTTCGTCCTGCCTCTGTAGTCTTGAGGTAGCGGTCGCGAAACTGGCTGAGCACAGCCACGTGCGGCTGCAGAGCAGAACCGAAGGCGGCAGTGGCGATGAAACAGGCATCATCGGTTTTGAATGCCAGCTGATTGCCGTAGATCACCGTATCGTCAGCAAGAACGGCATAGGCCCGGACATAGTAGAAGGTATCCGGAGTAATGGAGGTAAGGTCACTACCATAGACACCCCTACTGGGACCGTCTTCGGTCTGCCCGCGTCTGACGATCACAGAGTTGCTCGCCGAATCATCAACCCAATTCGGAAAGACG
>CAKZOA010000327.1 GCA_937132035.1 uncultured Desulfobulbaceae bacterium
GATCGAAGGACAGATATTTTATCTTGTTCGATTCAACGCCTGGTCGAGGTCGGCGATAATGTCATCGGCATGTTCGGCCCCCACGCAGAGCCTAATCATGTTGGCAGGTATGCCTGCTAGTGATCTACCTTCTTCCCCTTGCTGCTGATGGGTGGAGATGGCCGGGATCGTGGCTACACTCTTTATTCTGCCAAGGTCCGTCGCACGCCAGATTTGCTCCAGATTGTCAAAAACCTTACGGGTTCTATCCGCGCCGCCTTTTACACAGAAAGACATAAGATGGCCATAGCGGTTAACTGGTTTGGAGTATAAATCATCTATCTCAGCATCAACCAGCCACATGTATTTCGAAGCGAGCTCATGGTGAGGATGATCTTCCAAGCCTAGATAATCAACTTTTTCAACTACTGGATGTGATACAAGAAAAGCGGCAACCTTCTCGGTATTCCTGCTCATGAGATCGATTTTTGATCGGATAGTACGCATGTCGTTGAGAGCGAGCACTGCCTGCATAGGATGCAAATTTGGCCCGAAGTCCCGATTTTGCAGATATTTCACAGAAAGAGAAAAATCTTCTTTGAGTTGATCGTCGTCAATATTTGTTACCAGATTTTTTCGTGCAATCACGGCCCCGCAAATACCGAATCCGCTGGAGGAAAGACTCTTTGTCACCGATTGAACCACGATATCGGCTCCATGACATATGGGTCTGAGAAGTGCAGGAGTAGCCACCGTGGAATCACAGATGAGTGGAAGATTATAACTATGAGCCAAGTCAGCAACAGCCTGTATATCAAAAAAACCAAGCTGTGGATTGCTTGGCAATTCTCCATAAAGGAAACGGGTATTGCTGTCTATTTTGGCAGCCCATTCGTCAAGGTTTCCTGCATCTTTTACCCAGCGGCACTCGATACCCCTTTCCTGCATGAGCCGGACTGAAAACTGTTGAAAGGTACCGCCATAGCATTGCGCGGTGGCGACAAAATTTCGGTTATCCGATAGATTCCTTTGTCTCTGCAAAAAGGGCTGTACCGCTGTCATTATTGCTGCCATGCCGGAGGATGTAGAACAGCAGGATGTTGTTCCGTTGAAACCATAACCTTCAAGCAGGGCAAGCGTCCACTCGTAGTAATAGGTCGAGGGGTTGGCGATACGCGAATAACACCAGGTAGGTATTTTGTAGGCAAGGGCTGCTGCCATTTCGTCTGAGTCTCTATAAGCCTGTGATGAGCTCATAAAAATTGGCTCAATGATTGCCCCTTGATAATCGGCTAATGCGTCAGAAACTGAATAGAGCCCGTGAACGGCAATGGTGTCGAATCGC
>CAKZOA010000328.1 GCA_937132035.1 uncultured Desulfobulbaceae bacterium
CGTCGATGTCGATGTCGTCGCCGAGATGATCGACACCTGCCCTGACCGAATCCTGGCGGCGCCGGCCGCCGGCGATAACCTCGGTTTTGGCGCCGAGCTGCCATTCCTCCACAAGGTGCCGGGTGGAATGGAGATGGTCGGGGGCAACGGCGACAACGATGCGGTCTATCTCGGCACAGTTGTCAAAGGCGGCGATGCTGTGGATGAGTATCGGCCTGCCCGAGAGTTGAAGGTACTGCTTCGGCAGGGATGCCTGCATTCTGGTGCCGCTGCCTGCGGCGGGTATGATGGCGGCGGCCTGTGTCATCGTGTATGCCGCGGTGGCGGTCCTGGGTATGGTTGAAAACGGTCTGGCGCCTCGAAAGGCGCCTGCAGAAAAAAATGGAGCGGGCCGTAAGCCGAATTCTGTTACCCCGCGAGGGGCCATGATCATTTAACTGGGATGCCGGTCGCCCGACACCTCGTGCAACCTACCCGGAGGCGATGGACGGGCCGCCCTTAAAGCCTCCCTATTTGGTCTTGCTCCGAATGGGGTTTACCCTGCCGCTCATGTCGCCATGGGCGCGGTGAGCTCTTACCTCGCCGTTTCACCCTTACCTGCTGGGCAGGCGGTTTGTTTTCTGTGGCACTTTCCACCGGTCGCCCGGTGTTCGCGTTACGAACCATTCTGCCCTGTGGAGTTCGGACTTTCCTCTCCGGCGAAGCCGCCGGAGCGATCATGCACCCGCTCCAAAAGTCGAGTCGTGCTATTCTTTTTCCGTTTCCATTTCCTTGTGGTAAATAATACGCTGACAGGTCGGACAGTCAAGCATCTCGTCGCCTTTGAGCACCAGATTGAACTGCTGCGGCGGCAGACTCATGAAGCACCCCTGACAGACGCCTTCGTCGACGTTGACTACGGCCAGGCCGTTGCGGCGTTTGCGCAGGGGGGAATATTTCTTCAGCAGCCTCGATTTGATGTCGCCGGCATGCTTTTCCCTGAGGGCGGCTTTTTCCTTCTTGCCCTTGTTGATGCCCTCGATGGCCTTGCGCACCTTTTCGGTTTCCGCGGTCACCAGTGCCTTTTCCGCCTTGAGAAGGTTTTTTTCCTCCTTGGCCTCGGCGTTGAGCTTTTCGACCCTTTCCAGGAGCTCGACGATGCGTTCCTCGTTCTCCTTGGCGTTTTTCTTGCCGTCTTCGATCTCCTTGAGAAGAGCGGTCTGTTCACGACTGGTCTGTACCTGCATCATTTTCGACTGTCGCTCCTTGACATGGGCCATCTTGTCGCTCATCTCGTCTTCCAGCGTCCGTCGTTCTTTCTCAAGCTGGTCGATGGTCGATGTCAGATCGTTGATGTGGGCCTCTTTTTCAGCGAGTTTCTTGATGCGCTCGTCCAGGGCCTCCTGCTCCTGTTTGATCTCGTTGTCGATTTTGTCAATTTCAAGGTCAATGTCCTGCAGAGAGACAAGCTGCGCTATTTCTGCCTTCAAGGTTTTTCTCCTGTGCGTTGTGGTTGAGTGTTGTCAAAAAGAGATGTATGGACAAAGACGAAGGGCGGAACCTCCGTCTCCGTGAGTTTGATATCGATATGCCAGCCGCCTTCGGCTGCCGCCTGGCCAAGCTTTTTTGCCAGCTGGAACGTCGCCGGTTTTTCCGTGGCATAGTGGGTGCCGTCGATGACGGCGAAGCCGGTCTCTCTGGCCCAGATGGCCATGGCGTGCTTGACTTCGGCGGTGAGGTAGACGTCGGCCCCCCGGGCGTAGGCGACCGGCGCCAGATCGGAGCCGCTGCCGCCGCAGACGGCGACAGTGCCTATCTGCTCTGGCATGGTGCCGGCGATATTGACCGCCTCCAGTTGAAGCACATGTAAAAGGCGGCGGAGAAACTCCCCGCTGCTGAGGGGGGTCGGGTAGCGGCCGATTCTTCCCAGGCCGGTGTTATCCTCCTGCTGCTCCCCTGAGGGCATCAGCGGCGAGAGTGATTCGAGGCCGAGGAGTTCGGCGAGTACGTCGTTGACGCCGTCGGCGGCCGAGTCGAGATTGGTGTGGCAGCCGATAATGCTGATGTCATGGGTGAGTGCCTTCTGCAGCAGACGGCCGGCGGGGCTGGAGGTGTCGATTGCCGAAAGCGGCTTGAAAATGACGGGATGGTGGGTGATGATCGTGTCGGCGCCCACGGCAACCGCCTCTTCCACCAGGGCGATGGTAGGGTCGAGACCGATGAGAATGGAGCCGGCCCCGGCCGAGGTATTACCGACCAGCAACCCGACGTTGTCCCATTGCTCCGCCAGCCTTTGCGGCGCCATGGAGTCGAGAACGCCGAGGAGGTCTGCAACGGTTGGTTTCCTCATGCGCACCCCTGGTAATATTCTGAAAATCCAATAAAAAAAGGTACTTTCCCGTGGAGAAAGTACCTTTTTGGTTCAGTTTGGCCGCTCCCGGTTGTCGTGCCCGGGATGGCCTCGCTTGTATGGGCGGTCTGTTGTTCCGCCTCTCTATATGTGTAAAAGACTAATCTATTCAAGGAACCTGGAGTTGAGGGTCAGATTCAAAATTAATATGTGGTGGGCGCAGTAGGACTCGAACCTACGACCGACCGGTTATGAGCCGGTGGCTCTAGCCAACTGAGCTATGCGCCCCTTTCGATACGGTAAACATATCATAATAATGTATTTGGCTGCCAAGTCAACCGAAATCAGGCAATTGGTCCTGGAAAAAGAAAATAATATTGAGTAATAGAATATTTACCGAAAAAAATGGAAACGCTATCCAATGATTTACCGCGGATTTTTGCAGAAAGTGGGCGCAATTGTGCCGGTCCAGTATCCAGCCGCGACCGGCAAAAACAATGGTAATGATTATAGTCGCCATGAAAAGAGCGGCCGAAAGCTACACAAGTGTCAAAAAAGCAATAGAGTTAGATCAGAAAAAGAGGCATGCCGACAGGGTATGCGCAGCCGCTTCATTCGCTCGAGGACCTCGTGATATATAATAATCTCATCTATTTTCTCACGGCCATCTTTCTTTTCAGCCTGGCTTCCGTGCCGGTGAAGCCAGCGCTGTCGCCATTTGCTGCCGTGCTGGCCTTTGCCGCCGTTGTTCTGGTCTACGACAGATATGCCGCCAGGGTCTTCAAGAAGGCGGCAACCAGCCATTCGGCCGATTATTTTAGCGCCGAGAAGAAGGTCTCCATTGCCGCTCTGCTGGTTTTCGCCCTTATGATTTACGGGCTCGACCTCAAATATTATTTGGATGTTTTCTCCTTCGGCGAGGCTCTACCGGCTTTTGTCAATATTGCCGGGCTTGTGGTTTTTCTGCTTCTCTTCACCATCCTCTGGGCCAGGGCCAGGAAAAGCTACCAGCTGGTGTTCGCCCGCCGCTACCGGCCCGATACCTTTATCTTCTCCAACCTCAAGGCCAATCTGCCCATAGTCATACCCTGGATCATCCTGACCTTCTGCTACGATCTCGTGCTTTTTCTGGAACTGCCCTGGCTGCAGGAGATCATGGCGACGGCATGGGGGGATTTCATCTTCTTCGGCAGTTTTCTTTTATTTGTCATCATCTTTTTTCCACCGCTGGTGCGCCGATTGTGGGGCTGTAAGAAACTGCAGGCGGGGCCGCTGCACGATCATCTCGTCGAGTTCTGCCATCGGCAGAACTTCAAGGCCGATATCTATGTCTGGCCGCTGTTCGAGGGGCGGGTGATCACCGCCGGCGTCATGGGCATACTGCCGGGAATGCGTTATATCCTCATCACTCCGGCACTGGTTGAGACCATGACCACGGAAGAACTGGACTCCGTCATGGCCCATGAGATTGGTCATGTGAAGCGGTTCCACCTGCTGCTCTATGTCTTTCTCGTTGCCGGCTTCGCCGTGGCCGTGGGGCTGTTAGCCGAGCCGTTGTTCTATCTGCTTTTTTCCCGGGACTTTTTCTATTCCTTTATCGGTGCCATCGGCCTGTCGCCTGACGCCGGGCGCAATCTCGCTGTCGCCGTGCCGACGCTTGTCTTCCTGCTCCTTTACTTTCGCTATATTTTCGGCTTCTTTATGCGCAACTTCGAGCGCCAGGCCGATCTTCACGTTCATACCGTACTCGGCAATTCTGATGCCATAATCTCGGCCTTTGAGAAAATCGCCGTCTTGAGCGGCAATATTCGCGACCAGCCCAGCTGGCATCATTTCGGTATCGGCGAGAGGGTGGATTTTCTCCAGGAATGCGAGCGCAGGCCGGCGCTTATCCGCAGGCATCATCGCAAGGTGAGGCTCAGCCTGCTGGGCTACGTGCTGGTCATGGCTTCGGTGCTGCTGCTGGTCCATGCCGTACCCTACGAGGGGGCCATCGCCGACTACGAGGAAAAATACATCCGCGCCGATCTCCTCTATGACGCCAGCCAGGAGGAGCAGCCGGCGCACTGGCTGTTTTTCGCCGGCAATTTCCTCCTTGAGCATCAGTATGAAAAAAGGGCGATTATCGCCTTCGAGCTCGCCGTGGAGATGGACCCGGATCAGCCCGACCTGCTCAATAATTTTTCCTGGCTGCTGCTGACCAGCAAAGATCTCGGCCTGCGCGATCCGGAAAAGGCTCTGGTCCTTGCCAGAAGGGCGGCCGAACGCAAGCCCGTCGGCCATATCCTCGACACCCTGGCCACGGCCCTGTGGGCCAACGGCTATATCAACGAAGCGGTACGAACAGAGAGGCAGGCCCTTCTTGTCGACCCTGAGCAGGAGGATTATTACCGCGACCAGATCGAAAAATTTAACAGCCAGAACTACCAGGAACTGGTGCGGGACCAGGCCAGAAAAGAGGCCGAGGCAGTGGCAGAGACGGCTCTGGAGGCGGTGGAAAGCTGATGCCCTGTCTTGGCGCCCAC
>CAKZOA010000329.1 GCA_937132035.1 uncultured Desulfobulbaceae bacterium
GCGGCTCACTTGAGCTGGCTGTCCTTGCTGCCGCGGCGGTTATAGCCGGCCGCGGCAATTTGCTGCTTTTCGAGTTCCGACTGGCAGGTAATACACAACCGAACACCAGGGATCGCTTTACGGCGAGCCTCGGCAATAGCTTCGTCGCATTCCTGGCAATGGGTTAAACTCGTACCTGATGGCATGCGGCTTCTCGCCTGCTTAACCGCATCCTCGACGCTGGCATCTATCTGGTCCTGTACCGCACCGTCGCCTGTCCATCCCCCTGCCATTGTGTCACCCCGATTTTTTCTGTCTAAAAGCTATAACGAACGAATCTGGCCTGAGACCAGCGCGTCGCTCCTGTCTGTCGATAAAAATCTTTACGACAGACGATAATCATGATTGCTCTTTGCCGCTCTTTGGCTCGTCATCCTAAAAGCTGACAACGACAAAAACCTTGCCTGCTTCACCGGCCCGAACCGTCTCTATGGTAGCATTGAGAGTCAGCAGGTTGGTCTGCTCCACCGAATGGATGATTTTTCTGAGCGATTCATTAAGTGCCCTGCCCAAATTGTCAATCCGATCAACCATCTCGGTAAAGGCGGCATCATCTGCTCTGTTTTTGATAATCGAGGGCAGATCGGTCATAATGTAACAATTGAGCCCCGCCCTCATCCCTGACGCCTTCATCCCTTCTCGACACGAAGTACGAATTCTGGTATCCTGTTGTTAGGATTGCGAAGTACCGAAGGAAGTCATTACCTACTCAACTTTGGAAGCACCTTGGCGCAGTGTTCTATGGTCTTGCCCGACAAAAAGAAAGCAAGATTGTGGAGGGACATCTGCAGCATGCTCATGTCCAAATGATGATGACGATACCTTCGAAATATTCGGTTGCCCAAGTTGGAGGATATATACAAGGGAAAAGTGCAATACACATTTGCTCAAAAGTATCTCGGTCAAAGAAAGAACCACAGTGGCATGCATTTCAGGGCACGCGGGAATTCCGTATCACCAGGAGTTACTGATGAAGAGATTCTTCAGACGAATATTTACTCAAATTCTGAAAGAGCAGACAGGCATGTTAATGATACGGCGAATGTTTAGATCCCCAATGTAAAATTGCAATAATCTCAATACCTATACGTCAAAGTCATTTTTAAGAAAGGGGGCCGTTATGGCTGACATTTTCACTGACCATCTATTCAAAGATATCGTAGAAACAATACGTGAGCCCCTTTTGATTCTGGATCAAGATCTCAGAGTGAGCATCGTCAGTCGCTCCTTCTACAATTTCTTTAATGTCACGCCTGAAGAGACCGTAGGGCAGCTTATTTATGATCTGGGCAACAAGCAGTGGGATATCCCCAGATTGCGCGAACTGCTGGAAAATATCCTGCCCGAAAAAACAGTTTTTGACAATTATGAAGTGGAACACGATTTTGCCACCATCGGTCGGCGTATCATGCTGTTGAATGCCCGACAGATTGAACAGGCAATGGGCAAGGAACGAATCATCCTGTTGGCTATCGAGGACATCACCGCGCGCAAGGAGATAGAAGCCGGTTTGGAAAAGACGCGAAAAGAGCTGGCGGTTATAAAACAATCCGCAGATGAAGCCCATGAACTTGCGGACAGCGTCATCGATACCGTGCGTGAGCCATTGATTTCTTTAGATAAAGATCTCAGAGTGGTTACGGTAAACCGTTCATTTTATGATTTTTTCATGGTAACGCCGGAAGAAACCGTGGGGCAGCTTATTTATGATCTGGGCAACAAGCAGTGGGATATCCCCAAACTCCGGGAACTGCTGGAAAACATTCTGCCCGAAAAGACCGTCTTTGACAACTATGAAGTGGAACACGATTTTGCCACCATCGGCAAGCGAACAATGTTGTTGAATGCCCGGCAGATTGAGCAGGCAATGGGCAAGAAACGAATCATCCTGCTGGCTATCGAGGACATCACCCAGCGTAAACAATTGGAAGACTTGTTAACTGAAGAGGTAGAGCGCTATCGAAAAGTTTTTGAGACCGCAAGTGACGGCATATTGCTTTTCGAAAAAGACGGATTGACAATTCGTCATGCGAATCCGGCCATCGAGGTGATGCTGGATTGTTCCAAAGGTGAACTCCTCGGAAAAGAGTTAAAGGATATCGGTTTTCCGGATGATATTGGTTCTTATCGGGAAATAATTCAGACATTGAATGAGGTCGGTATTCTTAATTACAGAGAGGCGCCGGTGCAAAAGAAGTCCGGGCAAGTTATCGATGCCGATATTTATATGGTCGATAAGTCTAGTTTGGTTCAGTGTAATATCCGCGATGTCACCGTACAAAAACGAGCAGAAGAGATACTGCGGAAAACTGAAGACCATTATCGTTTAATCGCTCAAAACATGGCAGACGTAATCACAACACTGGACATGGATCTGCGCTTTACCTATGTCAGTCCTTCGATTTTGCGATTGCTGGAATTCACGGTTGAAGAGATCATGGCACAAACCATCGATGAGATCCTCACCCCAGATTCCCTCCAGATATTTTCTGAGGCCCTTGAAGAGGAGCTGCATTTGGAGGCAGCCAAAACGGCTACTCCTGACAGAGCCCGCATTCTGGAACTGGAAGTATACAAAAAAGATGGTTCAGTAATCTGGGTAGAGAATACGCTGTCTTTTATCCGGGACAAAGGCCAAAAACCGATCGGAGTCCTCGTGGTGTCCCGCGATATCGCCGAGCGTAAACAAGCGGAGAGTGATTTACGATCAAGTCATAAGAAATTTCACTCGATGGTGGACAATATCGGTATGGGGGTAGTACTCATCAGTCCAACAATGGAAATACTTGAAATGAACCGTCAGATGCTTGGATGGTTTCCGGAAATCGATACGAGTGTGCATCCGCTTTGTTACCAGGCATTCAACAATACGCCGCACGAAGGGATCTGCGATCACTGCCCGACGTGTAGAACGCTTGAAGATGGCAACGTACATGAGTGCGAAACCGTGACGCTGACGGCGAATAGTTCCCGAAATTACCGAATCATTTCTTCTCCCATTTTAGATCAAAAGGGAACAGTGACGGCTGCCATTGTAATGGTCGAGGACATAACCGATCGGATATCGCTGGAAAACCAGTTCCGCCAGGCCCAGAAGATGGAATCCGTGGGACGACTGGCCGGCGGAGTGGCGCATGATTACAACAATGTTCTCAGCGTAATCACCGGTTTCACTGAACTGGCTATGGCGAAGGTAGGCTCGAACATATCGCAGCGTTCCGATCTCGAAGAAGTTTTAATTGCCGCAAGACGTGCAGCGGACATTACCCGGCAACTGCTGGCCTTTGCCCGAAAGCAGGTCATCTCCCCCAAAGTGATTGACTTGAATGATAATGTGGAGGGCCTGCTCAAATTAATCCGGAGACTCATCGGAGAAAATATCGATCTTTTCTGGCATCCAATGGTGACTCCTTGCTCTGTCAAAATAGACCCCTCTCAGATAGATCAGATTCTGGCCAATCTCTGCGTCAACGCCAGGGATGCAATCAAAGATGTGGGCAAGATCACCATCGAAACGGGTATAAAAGTTTTTGACGCCGATTACTGTGCCGATCATGCGGATGCTGATCCCGGCGAGTTTGTCATGCTGGCCGTCAGCGACAACGGGTGCGGTATGCATAAAGAAATTCTCGAAAATATCTTCGACCCTTTTTTCACCACCAAGGATGTGGATAAGGGCACAGGCCTGGGGTTAGCCACGGTTCACGGCATCATCAAGCAAAATAAAGGATTCATTAGCGTATTCAGTGAACCGAACACCGGCACAACCTTCAAACTTTATTTTCCCCGGCATGAGGGAAAGCCTGTTGAGATCAAGGAGGAAGTCACTGAAGAAATCCCGCAAGGACTGGGAGAAATAATTCTGTTGGTGGAAGATGATGCCTCTATACTGAAACTTGGTAAAAAGATCCTTGACGGCTTAGGGTACACCGTCTTGCCAGCAGGTTCACCTGCTGAGGCCATTCGCCTGGCTGAAAAAAATGACAGTCAGGTCAACCTGATCGTCACCGATGTAATTATGCCCGGAATGAACGGCCTTGATTTAACCAAACGATTGAAATCCTATTACCCGGACTTAAAATGCATGTTCATGTCCGGATATACGGCCGATGTGATCGCCCACCACGGGGTGCTGAATGAAGGGGTGCATTTCATTCAGAAACCATTCTCCCAAAAAGATCTGGCACAGGCTGTCAGAAAATCGTTGGATGATTAAGAAAAGCCGATTCAAGATTATTGTTCCCATACTTTCGTTTATGGAATGACGGAATCTGTCTATATTCCGACACTATTTGAAAAATGTTTCAGTCAGCTAAGGTTAGCGTGATGACCACTGGCTTAACCGGTGCATTTTTTTTGTTATCCAACACT
>CAKZOA010000330.1 GCA_937132035.1 uncultured Desulfobulbaceae bacterium
GCGGACGGGCGGCGCTCGCCCACGCGCGAGGCGGCCGGCATCCGGGCCGGTGGCGGCGCAGACGTTGTTGAAGAAGCGGCAGTTGACGATTTTCAACCGCCCTCCTCGGGCCCATATGGCGCCGCCGCCGTCATAGTCCGTGGCAGAGGAAGAGTTCCCCCGCAGAAATACGAGGTTCTGCACCGTCAGACGGGGGTGGTCCTGGTCCTGGCAATGGGGGGTGGTCCAGACCTGGTTTTTGTCGCAGGTGTTCATATACAGTATCCTGCGGAGACTGTTGCCGCTCAGAGCCACCTTGCCGCCGCCGTCAATGACTATTTTCGGACCTGTGGTGTTGACTATTTTTGCGGTTTCCTTGAGTGTGATGACGATTGGTTGCGGACCGCAGTTAAAGGCTATTACGCCTCCTTTGGCTATGGTGCGGACTACGGCCTCGCTTGTGCAGCTCTGTGGCGTACCGTCGCCGACGATATGATCCGGCCTGCTGCTGTCTTCTGCCTGCGCCTCCTCCGGGACCGGACAACTGCCTCCGGAATTGCCTGCGGCCGGCCATTCGGGCCATTGGTCGTGCCTGTTGATAATGGCAGCAAGATACAGAGGCAGCAGTGAACTCTGGGGGGAGCTCAGCTCCTGTAGGGCGTTTCGATTCGTGCTTTCCTCTGCCTGCAGAGATGAAAAACCCAGGAGTAGAAGGGTGAGAATGACTGCAGCTCTTTTCATGTTGCTCAATATGCCCCGCATCCTATTGCTCCATGAGTTCCTTTTCTGATTTGGTGGTAACGCCTTTTTTTTGCAAAACGCCTTGAGAACCTGACTCCGTAAGCAGAGCCATGATGTAGAGCACGGCGACGATCAGAAAACAGAAACCGAGAAACTTTATGGTCTCGCTAGGTTTTTTATAGAAGAGGAAAATAAGGATGACGACGGCACCGATAGCGATAAAAATATTGCCGGTAAAAAAGGCGATCACCTGGGATGCATATCTCTCAAAATCGAACATGGCAGTACCTTCAATTTGAATGGGTGTGGTGGACCTCAGTGTTGAACAACTTTCCAGAATATATAGACAAGGATGAGCACAATCAGCGACCTGCGGAAAAGAATGAAAGGCGTCTCTTCATGAACTCTTTCCACCGCGAAAGGAAGGTTGCCTTTCCAGAAATCGTCGTATTTGAGACCGAAATGGTATCTCTTACCTGATGCCTGAATTGAGAAAACAGCATATTCAAAGAAGAAGGCGGATTTGTAAATGCGCAGCACCGCTTTCTCCACGTTGCTGGCGGGAATAGATCTACCGTCGAAGTGCAGATGGTCGGTATCGATCTGCAGGCGGCATCGCCTGGCCCTTGTCCACTTTTTGTTAGACCGGGGAGGCTCGTCGCCGTTCTCGATTATCTTGCAGGTAAAAGTGCCTGCAGAATGGACTGAATCCGAAGATGGTGACGGTGGTGGTGTATCTTCCATGGTATCTGTTCCCAGTGTCGGGCATTTGGGTCTCTGGTTTTTGTCAAACCCCTATTATACGATAAAAAAGGATATCTTGGCGATCTTTTTTCTCATCCTCAAAGAGTGCCTCTGCGTATCCCTCTAGAATGTGATAGCAGACTATACAAGATATTGTACAGCTGCCAGGCCCAAAATACGAGGATGGTGAATATCGTGTTGTTATACCTTTATTTTCTTGCAATTGACAATGGGATGTGTAATGAGAGAGGTGGTACCTGGTATGCACTTGATATGTTGGGCATTGAGAGGGAGTAATGGGGTTCACGCCGGTTGTCGGGAAGCCGATCAAGAAACAGCTCGAAGAGCGAGAGGAGCATATACTGTCGCGGCATGCAGCCCTGAACACGCGTTCCCGGGGCAGACTGCATCCGGAAAAGGATGTAGCCGGTGATCTGCGCCTGCCCTTTCAGCGTGACCGGGATCGCATAACTCACTCCAAGACCTTTCGCAGGCTCAAACATAAAACCCAGGTTTTTCTCGCTCCCACCGGCGACCACTACCGCACCAGGCTCACCCATGTCCTCGAGGTGTCGCAGATCGCCAGGACAATAGCTGCGGCGCTCTGTCTCAACGAGGCTTTGACGGAGGCCATCGCCCTGGCTCACGATCTCGGTCACACGCCCTTTGGCCATGCCGGTGAAGCGACGCTGAACGAACTTCATCCGGGTGGTTTCAGGCATTACATCCACAGCCTCAGAGTGGTAGATTTTCTCGAGAACGACGGTAAGGGACTCAATCTCACCTTCGAGGTGCGCAACGGCATCGTCCGACACTCCAAGGGGCGTAACGATATCCTCCCCAACGGTTCCGGAAGTCTTGCCCTGACCCTGGAGGGGCAGGTGGTTCGTCTGGCCGATATTATAGCCTATGTTAATCATGACATGGATGATGCCCTGCGAGCCGGAATCCTCAAATCCTCCGATCTGCCTGCCGAAATTGCCAGGGTCATAGGCAAGAAGCATTCGCAGAGAATTTCCTCCATGGTCAGAGATCTGATCGTCGAGACCCTGACCGCCGACGACGGTCACCTGCATATCAGCGATGAAATGCTTGAGGCCATAACGAGTCTTCGTTCCTTCCTCTATGACAATGTCTACAGGTTCCATAGGGTTCACAATGAGTTCATCAAGGCACAGCGGATAATCCGCGAACTTTATTCCTACTGTTTTGACAACGGCCTGGTAAAGCGTCGCGGGAGAAACTGGCCGACAGTTGTGAACCGCAGCGAATGGGCCGATGACCGTATGGCGCACAGAAGAGTGTGCGATTTTATAGCGGGTATGACCGACAGATACGCTCTTGAGCTCTATGATCATCTGTTTATGCCCAAACCGTGGACGGTGCGCTAGCCTTACGTTTCCAGGTGCTTTTTTCCGGAAAACTCTTATGCCGTGCCCCCGGCAAGGCTCCATTTTACAGACATCTCATTGGCGTGCGAGGATGCCGCTCTTGCAGCCAGTGGGCGATAGCCGGAGCCCTTCGATGACAAGAGGAGTTATGACGAACGGATGTGGTTCCAGGCCGCCAGTGTCGATAGAACGAGAAAAAGATTGAATTTCGCGGTTTTCACAGGTAGTGTCTGCTTTTGCCTCGGCGCCGACGCCTCGGCAGTTGCCTGCAGCGGCCTGCCGGGCAAGCTTACTAAGACAAAAGCACAATACTGGTACGGCAAGGATACCATCGGCTAAGAAAAGACGACTATTACTATGGATACGAAGCTGTTGAGTAAGGCGTATGAATTCGCCGACGTAGAGGAAAAGTGGCTGCGGTACTGGAAGGAGAACGACCTTTTTAAGGCAGGCATGGAAGAGGGCAGAGCTTCTTTTTCCATTGTTATCCCGCCGCCCAATGTAACCGGCGTTCTCCATGTCGGACATGCTCTCAATAACACCATGCAGGATGTCCTCACCCGGTATCACCGCATGTGCGGCGACAATACTCTCTGGGTGCCGGGAACGGATCATGCCGGAATCGCCACCCAGAACGTGGTTGAGCGTCAGCTGTCCAGCGAGGGAAAGAGCAGGCATGATCTCGGCCGGGAAAAATTCATCGACAAGGTGTGGGAGTGGCGTGAGGAGAAGGGCGGTACCATTATCAATCAGTTGAAAAAACTTGGCTGTTCCTGCGACTGGTCCCGGGAGAGGTTTACCATGGACGAAGGTCTTTCCCAGGCCGTACGCGAGGTTTTCGTCCGCCTCTACAAGGAAGGGCTGATTTACAAGGGTGACTACATCGTCAACTGGTGCCCGCGCTGCCACACCGCCCTGGCCGATGACGAGGTCGAACATGAGGAGACCCAGGGCAAGCTCTACCACCTACGCTATCCCTTCGCCGACGGCTCCGGCCATGTGGTTGTGGCCACCACCAGGCCGGAAACCATGCTTGGAGACACTGGTGTGGCGGTTCATCCCGAGGATGAGCGCTACAGCCACCTGGCCGAGGTGGGAATCCGCCTGCCGCTTACAGACCGTGTTGTCCCTGTAGTCTTTGACACCCATGTGCAGAGGGAATTCGGTACTGGCGCTCTCAAGGTAACGCCGTCACACGATCGCGACGACTATGAGATTGGTCTGCGTCATTCCCTCGAACTGATGAAAGTCATGGATGACAAAGGTGTCATGAATGAGGCCGCCGGCGCCTATGCCGGTCTCGACCGTTTCGAATGCCGCAGAAAGATCGTCGCCGACCTCGAAGAACAGGGTTTTCTTGAAAAGGTTGAGGACTACCAACATGCCGTCGGCAACTGCTATCGCTGCAAGACGGTGGTGGAGCCGACGACCTCGCTGCAGTGGTTTGTCGCCGTCAAGCCCCTGGCGGCCAAAGCGGTGGCCGCCGTGCGCGAGGAGCGTATACGCATATATCCCAGGACCTGGTACAACACCTTCTACAGCTGGATGGACAATATCCGAGACTGGTGCATTTCCCGTCAGATCTGGTGGGGGCATCGCATACCGGCCTGGACCTGTGATTCCTGCGGCGAGATGATAGTCGAGACCTCCGAGCCGGAGGGCTGCCCTGCGTGCCGGTCCAACCGTCTCACCCAGGACAAGGATGTGCTCGATACCTGGTTCTCTTCGGCCCTGTGGCCTTTTTCTACTATGGGCTGGCCGCAGGAAACCAAAGAGCTGGCATGCTTTTACCCCACCTCGGTTCTGGTGACCAGTTTCGATATCCTCTTTTTCTGGGTTGCCAGGATGATGATGATGGGCATTCATTTTATGGGCGAAGTGCCCTTCAAGGATGTCTATCTGCATGCCCTGGTGCGGGACAAGCACGGCAAAAAGATGTCCAAGTCCACCGGTAATGTCATCGACCCGTTGGAAGTGATGGAAAAATACGGGACCGACGCCATGCGTTTTACCCTGACGGCCTTTGCGGCTCAGGGGCGAGAGATCAAACTCGACGAGGAGCGCATCGAGGGTTACAGGCATTTCATTAATAAACTCTGGAATGCCGCTAGGTTCGCCCTTATGCATGTCGACGAAGACAGTGCCCGTGATACGACCATATCCGACACGGCCGAGCTTTCCCTGGCGCATCGATGGATTCTCAGCCGTACTACCGCCACCGTCGAAGAGGTCCGCCGGGGGTTGGACGAATACCATTTTAACGATGTCGCTTCGGCAAATTACCAGTTCATCTGGCATGAGTTCTGTGACTGGTATCTGGAATGGATCAAGGCCGAGCTCTTCGGCGGCGACGAAGCCGATAAAAAAAACGCCCGGAAGGTGCTGTTGGCGGTGCTCGAGACTATTCTCAAACTGATGCATCCCATAACACCTTTTGTCACTGAAGAAATCTGGAGTGCCCTGCCCGGCGAGCGCCAGCCATTGATGGTGAGCGGCTTTCCTGAAGTGCAGGACAAGTGGAAGGACCCCGAAGCCGAGGAGCAGATGAGTCTGCTCATGGGGGTAATAACCGGTATCCGCAATATCCGCTCCGAATCCGATGTTCACCCCTCGATGACGATTGATGCCAGCGTCATCTGTCCGCAAAAAAAGAAGGCTGAGTGTATTTCCTCTTTTGAAGCGACTATTGCCGACATGACCAGGCTTAGAAGTTTTCAGGTCATGGAGAAAGGTGAGAAACCCGAGGATGCCGCGACATATATCTACAACGATATCGAGATTTTTGTGCCGCTACAGGGATTGGTGGATGTCGATGCCGAACTGGAAAAAATTGGCCGCGAGCGTAAGAAGGTCGAGGCCAAGTTGAAACAGGTCGGCGCTAAACTGGCAAACGACAAGTTCCTGGCCAACGCCCCTGCCCAGGTGGTGGACAAGGAAACGGAAAAAAAACAGATGTTGGATGCCAAACTCGAAAAAATAGCCGAGGCGGAGTCGAGGCTGAACACCATAGCTTCCGCCAGGAAATAGCGGATTTTTCGAGGCGATATGGATAAAAATATACTGCGAAAATCCATTCGGCATTTTCTCCAGGAGGATATCGGAAGAGGGGATCTGACCAGCGAATCGATATTTGATGACACGACCTGGGGGCAAGCCCGGCTCGTTGCACGCCAGCCCTGCGTCGCAGCCGGCGTGTCGGTGGTGGCGTCCGAGGTCTTTCATGTCCAGAACAAAGACATTACCTGCAGCGGAGCCGTCGCAGACGGGGCAGACGTCGAGCCAGGGGGAGTTCTCCTCACGGTTGGTGGACCGGTGCTGGATATGCTCAAATCCGAGCGTATCGCCCTGAATTTGCTGCAGCGTCTGTGTGCCATCGCTACACTCACCCGCGAGTTCGTTAAACGGGTGAGCGACTATCCGGTGCGCATTACCGATACCAGAAAAACCACACCGGGACTGCGTATGCTGGAGAAGTATGCCGTTCGGGTGGGGGGTGGCTTCAATCACCGCTTCAACCTCACCGATGGTGTCCTCATTAAGGACAACCATATATCTGCCTGCGGGTCGATCAGCGAGGCAGTGAGCAGAGTACGTCTCAAGGCTCCGCACACACTCAGAATAGAGGTGGAAACAGAGACCCTGGAACAGGTACATGAGTGTCTGGGCTGCGGTGTAGATATCATCATGCTGGACAATATGGATCTCGAGGCAATGGGGCAGGCCGTGCGCCTGATAAACGGCAGAGCACAGGTCGAGGCGTCGGGGGGCGTCAATCTCGATATGGTCGAAAATATAGCAAAAACCGGAGTAGACATCATTTCGGTCGGTGCCCTTACCCACTCTGTTAAGGCCTGTGATATAGGAATGGACTGGGTTGAGTAATGGAAAGTGAGACAGGCGCAAGTGGCGTAAACCGTTCTGATTGTAAAATTTTCTTGATTATTCAAGGGGAAGTATGCAATACTTGCTGTACTGGTATACAGCCTGCAATACATATATTCGACACATTTATTTAATGTTTTTTTCTTACAAGGAATATACCTATGCGTTGCCCAAAATGCGGGTTTATCTCATTTGATCATGTAGATACCTGTTTGAAATGTAATAAAGACATTTCCAATTCCCCCTCCGAGTTGGTAGGAACGACCTATAATGTCGCGCCGCCTTCTTTTCTGAAAATCCAGAAAGGCAGTGAACGTTCCCGAGAGGAAGACGCTGGAATAGCATTTGATATCTCCAAAGAAGAAAGCGACGTGATCGATCCCGATCTCGACGTGCTGGCAGATGATCGCGACGAGGATCAGGATGAGGATACGGAAATAGCCTTCGGCGATGAATTCGAGGGTTTCGGCAGCCTTCCGGAAGAAGAGGACCTAGAGATTGCCGAGGATGACGAAGGCGAAGAGGGCCTTGACCTCGGAGAGTTCGACGATGCCTTTAAGGAAGAAGAGGCACCCTCTGACGAAGAACCGGCCTTGAACATGGAAATGCCGGACGAGTTGGCTGATATTTCCGATCTGTCGGCACCGGCACCGGAGCCTGAAGACACCGAAACCGTCTCCGGCGTTCCAGCTCGGGCGAGCAGTGAGGACGAAGAGGATGATTTTAGCCTCGAGCTCGATCTCGACGATATTGAAAATGAGGAGTTCAGTCTTACCACTGAAGAGGATCAAACCGAGGATGAAGAAGACACTCTCGGCGACCTTTCTCTCGACGATCTCGGTTTGTCGGAAGCCGAAGAAGAAAAACCGGCACCGAAACAGAAGACCAAAAGCGAACGCGGCAAGATGGATATGGATGCTGATCTTGATTTCGATCTCGATCTTGGCGGCATTACCCTCGACAGTGATGACGATGAAAAAGAGTCGTGAGGCAGGATAAAAGCTGTTGACATGACGCCCTAACTTGTGTAAAAAACCTTCTCCAAATGAGGTGCCGGGATAGCTCAGTCGGTAGAGCAACGGACTGAAAATCCGTGTGTCCCTGGTTCGATTCCTGGTCCCGGCACCACTT
>CAKZOA010000331.1 GCA_937132035.1 uncultured Desulfobulbaceae bacterium
TGTTCTTCCGTATTCCAATCAAAACGTTTCTGGCGACCGCTGACTTCGAGTTTTTGTATGAGCCCAACTTCCGAGAGGATCTCGAGATTACGGTATACAGTTGCCAGGCTGATCCTGGGCATTTTTTTCCTGATTCTCTGATACAGTTCATCGGCGGTGAGGTGCTCCCTGCTCTTCTGGAGCTCCTGAAGGATCATCTCCCGCTGGTTTGTCATTCGTATCTGCATACCTTTCTCGTGGTAGGAATTGTTACTAAAAGTAATTGGTTCCTGTTAGTATGTCAAGGCCAATGGCCTCCATCGCCTGGAAAGGTGTAAAATCACTTTCGGTTTGCGCATTATGCCTTATACTCTCTATCGTTATTCCTGCTGCAGCCGCATTCCCGATCACTATCCTTTGACAGGAAGGAATTTGGAATTACCGTTCACCTGCAGCAGTGTGTCCTTAGCCGTTGAGGCCACTCTCGGCCAAGGCATTCGTATGTATCAAGATGCCCCAAGGCGATCAATAAGGGGGCTGGCACCGGTGAAAGAAGAAGATATGGTCCTACCATGGTGTAAAACGATCATGAGGAGAGGATGAACAGGCGATGACAGAGCCGCAGCCGATACTCGAGGTCAAGAATTTGCGCAAGGTGTATAAAACCATCGTGGCGGTGGACGACGTCTCCCTCAAAGTGCATCCGGGCACCTGCCTCGGTCTGCTCGGCCCCAATGGCGCCGGCAAAACGACCACCATCGAAATACTCGAAGACATTTTCGAGCCAACCGCCGGAACCATACACTACAAAGGCCAACCACGCCGGGGGTCTTTCAGGGAGGAAGTCGGCATCCAGTTCCAGCATACCTCGCTGCTCAACTATCTGACAGTAAAGGAGACCCTCCGCACCTTCATCTGCCTCTATGGCGATCCGGAGGAATTTGACACCCTGGTACAGCGATGTGAACTCGGCCCCCTGCTGCAGCGACGGAACAACAAACTCTCCGGAGGCCAGCAACAGCGGCTCATGCTGGCCCTGGCCCTGGTCAACCGCCCATCTCTGATCTTTCTTGACGAACCGTCAACGGGTCTTGACCCCCAGTCGCGCCGAAACCTCTGGCAGATCGTCGACCAGATCAAAGCCGAAGGCAAAACCATTATTCTGACCACGCATTCAATGGAAGAAGCCGAATATCTCTGCGACGAAGTCGCCATAATGGATAAGGGCAGGATCATAGCCGAGGGCAGCCCGGAAGCGCTCATCAAACAATACTGCGGCAGCAGCGCCATTTTGCTGCCGCTTAGCGTCGACACCCGAAAGCTGGAAAACCTGCCGTATCTCTGGCAGCAACAAAAGGACCAAATACGCATCGACAGCGACGACATCTATACGACCATTGCCGCTCTCAGCACCCTCAATATCGATCTTTCAGGCATGTCGATCTCCTCGGCCAACCTCGAGGATGTCTTTCTCCAGCTCACCGGCCGACAGCTGCGTGATTGAGAGGCCCTCCATGGTACATACTGACGAACTCTTATGAAGCTTCAACGCATCTGGGCTCTTTTCCTCGCCAGAAATCTCGAATTTTTCCGTGACAAAGCCGCCTTCGGCTGGAACTTCGCCTTTCCCTTTTTGATCATCGTCGGTTTCGGCTTCATGTTCGAGGGCCGGAATCATCAGCAGTTCAAAGTGGGCCTCTTCCCGGTAGCCGCCGAAGAGCTCACGTTTGCCGACACCACCCTGCCCCGTTCTTTTCAGACGGAAGAACGGGTACAGTTCATTCCATTGCCAGGCCGGCACAGCGGTGAAGAGTTGTTGCGCCATCATAAAATCGAGCTGCTGGTCGATGTGTATTCCGCCGATCACGCCTACTGGGTCAACGATTCATCGCCCACCGGCTACATCGCCGAAAAACTCTATCTGGCCTCCTTCTTGCCCGAAAACAGTCAAGTCGCCAACAAAAAAATTATAGAAGGCGAGGAGATACGTTATATAGACTGGTTCTTTCCCGGACTCATCGGCATGAACATGATGTTTTCAGCCCTGTGGGCAATAGGGTATGTCGTCGTCCGCTACCGCAAGAACGGCGCGTTGAAAAGGCTCAAAGCCACACCGCTGACACCTCTGGAATACCTCTGCGCCCAGACGCTGTCGCGAATCTTCCTGCTGATGTTTACCACCGCTGTCGTCTGGCTGGGATCCGACCTCATTTTCGACTTCAATATACAAGGATCGTTATGGCTGATATTTTTCCTGTTTTTCCTGGGTGGTCTCTGTCTCTGCTCTCTGGGGCTGATTCTCGCCGCTCGCGGTACCAGCGAGGAGTTCACCAGCGGCGTACTCAATTTCATCAGCTGGCCGATGATGTTTCTCTCGGAAGTATGGTTTTCCCTGGAAGGCTCACCGGAATGGATACGATCAGTATCGCAGCTTTTTCCACTGACCCATATGCTGGCGGCGATCCGCAAGGTCATGAATGAAGGTGCCACGCTGATAGATGTGGGGGGGCAGTGTCTTTTCCTGGCTGCCTTTACCGCCGCCGCCCTCATCATTGCCGCCGGGATGTTTTCCTGGAATGACTGATAACTCTTGTACTCTGTTTGCAGGAGATAGCCGCAGACGATCCCGCAAAAGGAGATAGTATGGACAATGATCGTTTTACCCGCATAATCAAGCTCATCGGCGACAAACGGTTTGCCAGGCTCCAGGCCAGCATCGTCACCGTGGTCGGCCTTGGCGCCGTCGGCGGGCAGGCCCTCGAATCTATGGCCCGGGCCGGCATCGGTCATTTTCGACTGGTCGACTTCGATACTCTCCAAGCCTCCAACATCAACCGTCAGATCCTCGCCCTGACCACCAACCTCGGCACTGCCAAGGTTGTCGCCGCCCGGCAACGGGTTGCCGCCATCAATCCGGACTGCAGGGTCGAAGCCCTGGAGCTCTTTGCCGCCGAAGAGACCATGGAATCGATCCTCTCCCCTGCCCCCGACCTGCTCATTGACGCCATCGATTCGCTCAACCCCAAGATAGAACTTCTCACCTCCGCCTATGCCAGAAACATCGCCACCATTTCCTCCATGGGCGCCGCCCTGCGCACCGACCCTACTAAAATTCGTTACGGCGATATCTTCGACAGCAGCAGCTGTCCGCTGGCCAAGCACGTTCGCAAGCGGCTGCGACGCAGGAGTGTCGGCAGGGGCATAAACTGCGTTTACTCCACGGAAGCGGTGGACTTCGAATACCAGGAGGCCGAGCCGGAAGACAACGCCCCGGCCGAGACCAACCGCGGCAGAAAACGAAACGTCCTCGGCAGCCTGCCGACGCTGACCGGTATTTTCGGCCTCTATATTGCCAATCAAGCCATCCTCAGACTCAGCGAGGCGGAATCATAAACTCATGCCCCATCTGCCTTCTTCCAGTTTCAGTCCCCGTTTTCCCTTTACCAGCGGCCACCTGCAAACACTCTATCCCACACTGTTCCGCACGATCCCCCCAGCAACTCCTCAACGCCGGCGATTGGAAACGGACGACGGCGATTTCATTGATGTCGACTGGCACTTTGCCGCGGCCGGCAGCCGTGCCCGGCGTCTTGCCGTCATCAGCCATGGTCTGGAGGGCAGCTCGAGGAGAAAAAATGTTTTGGCCATGGCCCTGCTGCTGCAAGGCTCAGAATGGGACGTACTCTGTCTCAACTGCCGCGGATGCTCAGGTGAAATGAACAGGCTGCCCCGTCTCTACCACTCGGGCGTCACCGACGATCTTCACAGGGTGCTCTATTATGGCCTGGCCGAAGGCGGCTACGACAGCGCCGTGTTGATCGGTTTCAGCATGGGCGGCAATCAGACCCTCAAGTATCTCGGTGAAGCGCCGGATAAAGTGCCCGAAGCCGTGCGCGCCGCCGCCGTTTTCTCCGTCCCCGTTGAACTCGGCGATTCGGGAGCCCGCATGGCCCGGGGCTTCAATTGCATATACACCCGGTACTTTCTGCGCGGACTCAAGGACAAAGTCGAGAAAAAGGCGAAGATGTATCCTGGACTCTACGATACAGCCAGACTGAAGGAGATCGGCACCCTTTTTCAGTTCGACGATCTCTATACCGGCCCCATCCATGGTTTCACCGGCGCCGTCGACTATTACGCCAAATGCTCCTCGCGCCAGTTTCTGAAAAACATACGGCTGCCGACGCTGCTGGTGCAGGCTGAGGACGATCCCTTCCTGCCGCCGAGCTGCTATCCGGTCGAAGATGCCCGCCAAAACACCAGCCTGTTTCTGGAAACTCCGCGTCACGGCGGCCATATGGGTTTTGTCGTCGACTGCGGGGCAGATCGTTACTGGCTTGAAAACAGGGCACTCGGCTTTTTCCAGGAGCTTGCCGCCCCGGATTACTGCCGACAAAGATCCAGGAAGGAGGGATATAAAAAAGGCTTGATTTCTTAGACGATCCGGCAAAGAATAGCAGACTGGAAGCCTGATTCCCAACCACCAAGCCTGCCCTTTTGCCATGATTCGTCTGTTCACCGCCGTGCCCATACCCGATCAATTCAAGGTATTTCTCCATGAAATGGGCCGCGGCCTGCCAGGAGCAAAGCCTGTTGCTCCCGAGCAGATGCATATAACCCTGCGCTTTATCGGCGAAGTCGAAGGCGGCCTTTTCAAGGACATCCGCGAAGAGCTGGCTGCCGTTGAATGCTGCGCCTTCCCCCTCACCATTCGCGGCGTCGGCCATTTTCCTCCGCGGGGCAGGCCACGGGTGGTCTGGGCGGGACTGGAACCGACCGAGCAGCTCAAACGACTGAAGCGCAAAATCGACACCACGCTGATCTCCTGCGGCCTGCCACCCGACAACAGGAAATTCGCTCCTCACATCACCCTCGCACGACTCAACACCACTTCCCTCGGCCGCGTCACCAGCTTTCTGGCCGGCAATGCCTTTCTGGAATTCGACGAATTTATGGTGGACTCCTTCCACCTCTATTCGAGCAAACTCTCCGCCAAGGGCGCTCAGCACTTTCTCGAAGCCAGCTACCCCTTATCTGCCCGCTAATTTTTCGCCGAACGCTGGATGACGACCATTGCCACCAGGACGACGAGGACACCCGGAATGACGCGCAATTCAGGCAGCCCCTTGCCAAGGACGATATCGAGCAGCATGACCAGCGCAGGATAGAGATAGCTGTAGGCCATGACCCGCGTAGGACCGATGAAGGTCGTTGAATACTGGGTGAGAAAGAAGGTGATCACCGTCGTAAAAAGGGCCAGATATCCCACCCCCAGCCAGATCTCCGGCGAAACGGCAGCCCAGTCCAGGGAGCGCAGATGGGGCAGGGAAACGGGCAGCAGCCAGATACAGCCGGTGATGAGAATCCACAGGGTCATCACCACCATCGCCTCGTCGCGGTGCAGAAGCCTCACCAGTGGAGTATACATGCCCATGGCGAAACAGCCTGCAAGAAAAATAAGATCTCCCCGGTTCCACTGCATCTCTATGAGCAGGCTGATATCGCCCCGGAAAATCACCCACACGGCTCCGGCCATGCCGCACAGCAGGGCCACCAGTTTTGCCCGCGTCAGCTTCTCCCCGAGCATGAGCAGGGCATAGAAACCGGCAATGGAGGGTACCAGGGTAAAGATCACGCTGGTATTCAAGGCACTGGTATACTGCAGGGAAAGAAACATACACCAGAAGAAAACCACCAGCGACAGGCTAACGGCCGCGCAGCGCAACATCAACGACCAGCTGAAAGAAAGACCATGGGTCACGGCGACATAGGGTAGAAGCAGAAGTGTGGCGACAAGAAAACGCACCAGGGTCAGAATCGCCGGATCGAGACCCGCGGTTATCGCCTTGCCCACCGTAAAGGAGGTTGAAACCAGAAAGGCGCACAGCGCCATGAGAAGATGAATCAGAAGGGGAGCGGGCCGAGGCCGATTAGCCCCTGTCGTCGGGGTCTGCCTGCTGTTTTTCACGTCAGTCAACTTTTATCTGGTACATAACTCTAATAAAGCCCCCCCTGAAAGAAGACGAGTATTCAGTGCGCAGTCAGCCCCAGCATGCACATTTTTGCTGAGTTCATAGTCGAGACATCAAGGGTGAAGCTGGAGCAAACTCCCGCAGCCATCCCTTGATATTAAAGGGGAAGGCTCAACAGACGCGCCCCGCAGCCCACTGTAAACTGCTCCTGGGTTCCGGGACGATATGGCCTGTTAGACATCATCGGCGCCAAAAAAATGGTAGTAGAGAACGCCCACCAGAATAAAAAACATTGGCACAGTCCAGATGAGTCCCAGACCGAGGGGAATCGATGATATCGCCGCCAGGATTCCCATGACCACAAGCGTGAAAAACACCGTCCACCAGCGCTTGTGCACAGCCTTGCGGGAGGCCTCCAACGCCTGCCAGGGAGAAAGTTTTTTCACGAACAGCAGGGGGATGGCGAGAATATAGCCGACACTGAGATAGATTCCTGGTAAGAGAAACAACAGAAAACCGATGAGCAGCATCACAGACTGCAGGATGAACAGCAGCAGCAGAGAACCGAAACGTTTGAAGCCGCTGAAAACCATCTTCCAGGAGTAGGGCAACTGACCGATTTTGTTAATGCCGATTAAAATGATTCCGGCGGTAAAGACAAAGGAGAGCAAGGTGTAGAGCACCTGCAGTCCGCCTTCCACC
>CAKZOA010000332.1 GCA_937132035.1 uncultured Desulfobulbaceae bacterium
GGGTTTTTCTATAATGCGGCCCTTTTTGAGGACCTCGGCCTGAAACCACCTGAAAATTGCCAAACTCGAGGCCGCCGGCGTTCTTGCTGGGGGAATAGCTCACGATTTCAACAACATACTTACAGCAATCCTGGGCAACATCAACCTGGCACTTACCGACGCAGAGCTCAAGGAAAAGACCAGAAAACTGCTGCTCAACTCGGAAAAAGCCTCCATCAGGGCGAAGTCGCTGACAGAGCAGCTGCTGACCTTCGCCAAGGGGGGAGACCCCATAAAGGAGACGACGACTTTGCAGGATATCATTCAGGAATCCGCCTCCTTCGTTCTCCATGGCGGCAATGTGTCGATGGAGTACGACTTTGGCAACAACGTCTGGCCTGTTGAAGCCGACAAGGGCCAGATCAGCCAGGTCATTCAAAATATCATACTCAACGCTCGAGACGCCATGCCGGAAGGCGGCACCATTCATCTCGGTTGCCGCAACTTCTACAACGGCAACACCATTCCGGAACTTGCCGAGGAGAGACTTATCCACCTGACCATCAGAGATCACGGGATCGGCGTGGCGGAGGAGCTGCTGCAGAGGATTTTCGACCCCTATTTTTCGACCAAGGAGGATGGCAGCGGCCTTGGTCTGGCGGTAACCTATTCGATTATTCAAAAACATAGCGGCCATATCAAAGTGGAGTCACAACAGAATGTGGGCACCACCTTCCATATCTACCTGCCGGCCTCCGCCCGCCTGCCAACGACTGCCACAGGGGCCGCCAGCGAAGCCGAGGCTGAAAAGCCCTGGAAGATACTGATAATGGATGACGAAGATATGGTTCGCGGCATTCTCGGCAACATGCTTTCAGCCCAGGGTCATACTGTTCTCAGCTGCAGTGAAGGGCGTGAATGTCTGAAAATCTTTGAGGAGGAACTGGCCAGAAAAACCGCAGTGGATTTGACCATTATGGATCTGACCATCCCCGGGGGCATGGGCGGCAAGGAAACAGCCAAAAGAATCTTGAAGCTGCAGGCCGATGCCAAAATCATTGTCGCCAGCGGCTATTCAAACGATCCCATCATGTCGACCTACCGGTCATACGGCTTTACCTCCGCCCTCGGCAAGCCCTTCACCTCACAGGAACTCCGTTCCGCCATCATCAAACTGCAGCGGCAGGTCGGCTGCCTGTAGCCGATGCGTGGTCCGGGCATTTCATGAAAAATGGACGCCCCCTATTATACAGAATGATAACCAGCAGATGATGATGTTCTCGGGAAATGGACATAACCGCCATTGTTTTCTCTTTGTACAAACTGTTACCTCCACAATCACCTCAAGACTGACCATAACAAACTGATATATAAAGTTATCTTTAACACTCAAGTCATTTTTCATAAGATGTTCGGATTATGTCCAGGGTGCCTGAAGGGGGATCGTATATTTTTTCATGTACTTCCAGACGGCGGTGCGGCTCACTCCCAGCCTCCTGGCCACCTCGGCCTTGTTCCAGCGGCAGTCGCCCAGAAGCGCCAGCAGTTCATCTTTTGTCACGGTGCCCGATCTGTTGCGGACGGTGATGGCTGGAGAGGTGTTTCCTGCCGGGCTGCCGGCATAGCGCCGCAGATTCTCGGGCAGATCCTCGGTGTCGATTCTGTCGCCTCCGCAGAGGACGAAGGCATGCTCAATGGCATTTTCCAACTCCCTGACATTGCCCGGCCAGGGATAATCCATGAAGATGCGCATTACCTGCCGTGAGCAATCGACGATATTCTTACCGGTTTTGGCGCCGTGAACTCTGATGAAGTGGCTGGCCAGCAGAGGAATGTCCTCTTTGCGCTGCTGCAACGGCGGGATGACAATGGGAAAAACGTTGAGTCTGTAGTAGAGGTCCTCGCGAAAGGATCCTTCGGCAACCATCTCCTGCAGATTCCGGTGCGTGGCGGTGAGAACGCGAATATCGAGTTTGCGTTTTTTCGACTCGCCGACACGTTCAATCTCCCGCTCCTGGAGAACGCGAAGCAGCTTGACCTGGATAAACGGACTCAACTCGCCAATTTCATCAAGGAATATGGTACCACCGGTCGCCTCCTCGAAACGCCCGATTCTGGCATGGACCGCTCCCGTATAGGCTCCCTTGATATGGCCGAAGAGCTCGCTTTCCAGAAGAGTTTCCGAAAGTGCGCTGCAATTGACGGCAACCAGGGGGCCTTCCCGGCGGGCGCTGTTGAAATGGATGGCGCCGGCGATCAGTTCTTTGCCGGTGCCGCTCTCCCCCTGGATCGAAACGGTGGCATCACTTCTGGCAGCCAGGGTAATCGCCTGAAAAATCTGGCGCATTGATCGGCTTTTGCCGATGATATTGTCCAGGCGATGGCTTTCACCGAGTTTGAGAGAGGCCTCTTCGGCCCGTCTGCGAGCCCTGTT
>CAKZOA010000333.1 GCA_937132035.1 uncultured Desulfobulbaceae bacterium
CCAAGTTCAAGGTGAACAGCGAGGGAAACTGGTATGACAGTGGGGATCTTGCCTGGCGCATGAATGAATATGATGAATATGCCGTTGAACAGGCTGTGCAGTTGAAGGAACAGGAGGGTGATACCGATGTAACCGTTCTCTGCATCGGTCCGGCACGGGTAAAGGAGACCATGAAAAAAGCGCTGGCCATGGGCTGCGATCGCGGCGTTCATGTAGACGATGAGGACTCCGCCGGCCGAGATCCGTTGGAAATAGCCGCTGTCATAGCCGAATATGCCAGAGGCAAGAGCTTTGATCTTATTTTCACCGGTATGCAGTCGCAGGATCGGGCCAGTGGCCAGGTCGGTGTGCTGGTCGCCGAGATGCTCGACTTTGCCTGTGTGACCACCGTCGTTGATTTTTCGTTTGAAAATGGGGAGTTACAGGTTAAGCGGGAGCTTGAGGGCGGGGTCAAGGCCAGGGTCAAGGCCTCTTTGCCGGCACTGGTTACCTGCCAGCTTGGCCTCAATACCCCCAGATATCCCACCCTTCCCAATATAATGAAAGCCAAGAAAAAGGAATTGTTGTCCACTCCGGTTGCCGACCTGCTCAAGGTGGAGGGTCGTCAGGAAACCGCATCCATGTACTTTCCGGAGAAAAAGGGTGGCGGTTTGGTCCTGGAGGGCGACGTCGCCGATCTCGCCGACCAGCTGATCAAAATTCTCAAAGACAAAACCGGCGTTCTCGCATAGGAGAAAAAAGATGAAAACACTACTGGTTGCAGAATATCGAGACGGAAAGCTACTGGGCAGCACCAACGAACTGATAGCCTTTGCTGAAAAAACCGGAGGCGAGAGCGCCATGTTTCTGGTGGGCACTGAGTCTGCCATGCCCGCGTTTGCCGGTAAACTGTACCTCGCCGAGGCTGCTGAGCATGGCGAATACAATCCTTCGGTGCACCGGGACCTGCTTCTGCAGGTGGTGGAGAGGGAACAGCCCGATGTTGTCGTTTTTTCCCATTCCTCCTACGGCTGGGATCTTGCTCCAAGGCTGGCCTACGCTATGGGAGCAGCGCAAATTTCCGAGGTGATAGACATTGTCGACTCCATGCCGGTGGTGCCGGTATGTAATGCCAAACTGCGGCGCAATGTAAAGGTCAATACCGATAAGGCCGTCTACACCCTGCAGGCCGGCGCCTTCTCGCCTGACCAGGAGCCCTCCGGCACTCCTGAGATCGAAAAAATACGCACCGACATCGACGGCAAAATCATTTTTGAAGGCTATGAGGCAGCCGAAAGCGGCGGCGTCGATCTCGGCAAGTCCGATATCATTGTCAGCGCCGGCCGCGGTATCGGCAAACCGGAAAATGTCGAAATGATAGCTGCGTTGGCCAAGGCCCTCAAGGGTGAGTACGGTGCCAGCCGTCCCGTGGTGGATGCCGAGTGGGTAGAGCATAACCGCCAGGTCGGGACCACCGGTCAGACGGTTTCACCCAAGCTTTACGTAGCCTGCGGTATCTCCGGGGCTATTCAGCACCTGGCCGGCATGAAAAAGTCCGACTTCGTCGTCGCCATCAACACCGATAAGGACGCCCCCATCGGCGAGGTTGCCGATGTCCTGGTGGTGGCTGACCTCAAACAGTTCGTCCCGGCGTTGACCGAGAAGGTCAATAGCCTCTAGCCCGGATACGCCGCAAGGCGGCCGGGATAAGTGCCTTTAGGCAGATTTTTTCTTGTCCAAAAGCACGAAAAGATCTGCCAGGTGCTAATTTCTTGATACTGCCTGAATATTCCCTATGCCGGGGAGTTCCTCTTTCTCAGGATCTCTCCGGTCGGCTGCCTCGCCACAGCACACAGCAAACTCCCTAAGTACGGACAAAAGTGACGCATCCGTGGTTTGGGGGCGTGGCGCGGTGGTATCTGAGTATCTCAGGCCCATGTCGATACCTACTCAACATATCGAAGGAGGATTATTGTGGTCGAATCGATATTCGCACAGTTGCCGGATGAGTATATGCCGGAAAAAATACCCGGACCGCTGGCCTATTATTTTTCCCTGGGAGATATCAAGAAAACGGTTCGTCTCAGTGGTGACCACTGCCTGGTTGAAGAAGGCAAAACGGTGGAGAGTGCCGATTGCGTATGCAAGACTTCACCGGAATTTTTCGAAAAGATATGGAACGAAGGGTATCGGCCCGGGCTCAAGGATTTTATGTCCGGTACCATCAAGTCCAATGACCCCGACAAACTGAAAACCTTTCTTGCAGCATTTGGCAAACAGTAACGACCGCCCGACATTTTTTAGCTGCCGTTACGGGGTATTTTTGAAATCACAACAGCCATAAACGTGAGAGAAACAGGTATCGCTTCCCTGACGTTTATCTGGCTCAATTCGTGTAGTGCTGCGGTGATATTGGGGTGTGCAGTGACGTAAGGCAGCTGTCTGCGGAGGCATGTCATTCAAATCTCTCAAAATATTCTATTTTTACTAAAAAATCAAACATCTCATACAATGAAAAATTATCTTATAATAATCGCTATTGCATTTGCAACTTTATCGTGCAGCAGCCTTAAGGTTACTACCGTTTTCGAACCTTCTGTTGATTTTACTCAGTTAAAAACA
>CAKZOA010000334.1 GCA_937132035.1 uncultured Desulfobulbaceae bacterium
GAAGCTCTCTGAGACTGAGGACCCTGGTGGATGGCTGCAGGCCCATCTCCAACATGTTATTGGTGAAACCGATGATACGTTTGAGGTTTCGTGTGACCTTCTGCATCTTGACGAAGGTTCCCTTGCCGGCCTTGCGTTCGAGATACTTCTCATGAACCAGGTCATTGAGAGCCCGTCGTATGGTGGTGGAGGAGAGATCATGGCGTTCCATCAGCTCCTTCTCCGAGGGCAGCATGTCGCCGTTTTTATATTCGCCGCCATGGATTCTTTTTTTGAGCTCTTCCTTGAGCTGATGGTAAAGGGGTACTTTCAGGTTGTGGTCTATGTGCATTCGTCTCCCGGCATACCAAAAGGGGTAGGTTATGGGGTAGGTTATGAGAAAAAGTCAGGCGGTTCGACCCGTTTCCGCTTTACTTCCATGTATTGATTGGCCGCTGCGTTGCGGCAATGCCGGTTTCCAGAAAAACAATCCCACGGGTACAGCCTCCCCTGACAGGCCGCTTGGGTTTCAGGTATCCGGTTCATGGAACACTTGTTAAGGCACGATCGCCGCGGTTTCGATACTCAGTTGCTTCCCCACTCTACCAGATTCTTTCATAAAAAAGCAACAAGCTCCTCTATAAAGCGCTCTTTCGCCTCGATGTGGAGGAGGTGGCCGGCCCCCTCGATGGTGACCAGTCGGCTGGCCGGAAAGAGTCGGTTGATCAGCTTGGCCGCCGCGCATGAACAGGGCCGGTCCATCATAGGTTCCGCGGGCGGTGATCTCTCCTGCCAGCGTGGTTGCACCGGCCAGCAGGGCCTTGAGATTCACTTTCCAGAAGTAGCCGCCCTTCGGGCTGCGGTTGAGATTGCTCAAGAGAAACTGGCGGTAGAGCCTGGAAGCGATTGCAGAACGCAGGGCCAGATCGGCATCCTCTCTGGTGGCGAGCCCGGCAACGTCAAGAGATGACATGGCTTCAAGATAGCCCTGCCAGAAAGGGTAGCCTCTGGGAGCGATATCCACCACCACCAGCCTCTCGATGCGCAAGGGGTGGCTCAGTGCCAGCTGCATGGCGCATTTGCCGCCCATGGAATGACCGATCAGGGCGGCCTTTTCCAGTTCATGCTCATCCAAAAAACGCAGGACGTCGGCGGCCATGCCCTCATAGGTCATGGACGGGGCATGCAGCGAATCACCGTGGTTTCTGAGATCGAGGGCAAACACCCGGTTCCGCCCGGCCAGTTCCCTGGCCACCGCTGCCATATTGGCCTTCGATCCCAGCAACCCGTGAAGAAGGATCAGCGGCGGGCCGCGATCTCCGAAGCGGTAATAGGCGAGCTGCGAGGGCGGCGGCACCATGTCGGGCGAGGCAGTCGAGTACCTGCCGGACATGGAGCACGCCGTCGTAGTCGAGATCAGGCGGTGCCTTGCTCAGCCGGCCGCGTTCGCCGTCAGGCTCGCCAAGGCAGGAGACTATGATTGCAGCCTCCTGCAGATCCTCCCGTTCGGTATAGGAGTTGGTGGTGGCCACCACCGCCAGCCCCGCCCTTCTGGCAGCTGCAACCCCGATGGCTGAGTCCTCGATCACGATACAGGCTTCCGGTGCAAGATCGGTCTTTTCCAGTGCGAGCAGGTAGATCTCCGGATCGGGCTTCTTTTTACTCACCACGTCTCCTGCCAGCACATGATCGAATTCTATCTCCGCGAGCATCTTTTCAGTGACGGCCGCCGCCGCCCTTTCATTGGCGGTGGTGCAGACGCAGATTGTGAGGTTCAGCTCCATGGCCTCGGACATGAAGCGCTTGACCCCCGGACGCAGAGGCAGGTTGCCCGACTGGAGCATGTCCAGGAATATCTCGGTTTTCCTGGCGTGGAGTTTTTTCAAATGCTCGGTCATATCCGAGGGCGTGAGTTCCTGGAAGAGCCCCTCTTCGTTGAAATAGTGGCGCATGCGTTCCTTGCCGCCGGCAACCTGGAGCAGGCTGTGGTAGCGCTCCACTTCCCAGCGAAAATCGTAGCCGAAGTGTTCGAAGGCCTTGTTGAAGGCCACACGGTGGCCGTCGCGTTCGGTGTCGATGATGACTCCGTCCATATCGAAGAAGAGTGCGCGTTTCTGAGCCATAGTTGTCCCTGAGCTGTTGTTGATATGTATTGCCTTCTATTGACAGAAGCTGGTCTCTAGGCCTTGTCACCGCTGCCGAGCAGGTCGATCCAGCGTTCGATGCAGGCGGTGATGGCTGCTGAAACGGCGACATCGAGCTTGCCCGGGTTGTACTGGTCGCGGTGCTCGCCGATATAGTCGTAGGTGGTGTCGATGAGCACGTGCTTGAGTTCGGTGGAGACATTGAATTTGGCGCCGCCTAAAGAAACCAGCCTGCGCACCACATCGTCGGACAGACCGGTACCGCCGTGGATAACCAGCGGGATCCGGGGCTCTTTGCCGTTGATGATCTCTGCGATCTTCTCCAAGCGGTCGAAATCGAGCACCGGATTGCTGGTTTTATAGACACCATGGGCGGTACCGATGGCAGGCGCCAGCAGATCGATTTCAGATTTCAGCGCAAATTCCTGGGCCTTGTCCGGATCGCAGAGCTGAGCCTCGTCTTCAGCCACCACCACTTGATCCTCGATGCCGCAGACGGTACCAAGCTCCCCTTCGACGGAAATGCCCCTGTCGTGGCAGTATCTGCTCACCTCCAGGGTCTGTTGGATATTTTCCTCGAAATCATGCTTGGAGGCATCAATCATGATGTTGGTGTAGCCGGCATCGGCGCAGGTCTTGCAATAGTCGACCTCGTCGCTGTGGTCGAGATGCAAACATATGGGCACCGGTGCCTGCTCGGCGAGGATGGAATAGACCCCGGCAATCACCTCCGGCTGCAGGTATTTCGACGGCGTCACCGATGTCTGGATGATCAGGGGTGAGCGTTTGCTGACGGCCGCAGCTATCACCGCCTTCATCTGAATGATGTTGGTGACGTTGAAAGCGCCGACCGCATAATTCTCGGCTGTTGCTTTGAGCAGCATATCCTTGGCGTTGACTTTGGGCATGGCGATTCCTGTGGTATGGGTTTAAGGGCGATTTTATTTGCAGTGATTCAGTACGGTGGCTATTTCATCGACGGTGTAGGCGTCAAGTCCCCATTTTCGCGCCAGCATCGAGGCATTCTCGGCTATTGCCGGGATGTCGGAGGCGGGGATGCCGGCCTCCTCCAGGCTCACCGGAGCGCCGATCTTGGCGAACCAGCTCTTGAGACGCTGGATGGCCTCGTGGGCGAGCTGAGTCTCCGAATTTCCCTGGATGCCGAAAATTTCCCGCCCGAATCGGGCGAATTTTTCGGGGGATTTTTCAGCTGTATAGCTCATCCATCCAGGAATGACGATGGCAAGACCGGCGCCGTGGGCGATGTCGTATATGGCGCTCAACGAGTGCTCGATCATGTGATTGGGAAAGGAAAAGCTGCCCACCCCCGCCACAGGCAGACCATTGAGCGCCAGGGTCGCGGCCCACATGAAGGTTGCACGGCCCTGGTAGCTGTGCGGGTCCTCCAAACAGGTTTCGCAGCTTTCCATGACCGAGACGATGATGTTTTCCACCAGGCGGTCCTGGATCGGGGTGTGGCGGGTCTCGGCGGTGAAGTAGGCCTCGATGACATGGCTGATGACGTCGACACAGCTGTAGGCCGTGTAATCGGAGGACAGGGTGTAGAGCACCGTGGGGTCGAGCAGCGAGGTACGGGGATACAGGGGCGGGGCCGAGATCTCGAATTTCTGCAGGGTCTCTTCGTTGGTCACCACGCCGGTGGGATTCATTTCCGAGCCGGTGGCGGCGACGGTGAGCACCGTCACCAGCGGCAGCGCCTTTTCGATGGTGGCCTTGCCGGTAAAAAAGTCCCAGACGTCGATATCGGTGACGGCACCTGCGGCTATGGCCTTGGCCTCATCGAGAACACTGCCGCCGCCGACGGCAACAAGGCAGTCGGGGCGCTCCTTTTTGGCCAGTTCGATGCCCTGGCGGAGATGACTGAGCACGGGATTGGGTTTGACGCCTGAGAATTCGACGATTTCCAGACCGGCGCCGACGAGTGAGGTTGTGATCCGGTCGTAAATACCGTTGGCCTTGATGCTGTTTCGGCCGTAGACGAGCAACACCTTGCCACCATGAGGGCGCGTCTGCTCGCCCACCTGGTCAATGACTCCCTCGCCGAAGACGATCCTGGTCGGGTTGTGAAAAATGAAATTTTCCATGAGGTCCTCCTGTGATGGTTTCAGGGCCGGGCGGTTTTCACCGTCCCTTCGAGAGTCCCAGCTGTTGCCGTATGCGATCGATGTCTTTTTTCTGCGGCTTGAAGGGAAAGTTCCTGATATCGGGGCCAGGACGCGAATTGGCGTAGGGACGGTTGCAGGCAACCTCGCCGTCGTAGCCTTCACAGCCGCTGGTGCGAAAGGGTTCTCCGGAATCGATCACCGTATCCAGCGTTGCCCGGGGCAGACCGAAGCCGGTAATGCGCTGGTCCTGGTCGAAGGTGAAATCCTCCAGGCGTGCCAGTCGGCTATCGATGATATGGCGCCCGAGCTGGATGCGGCGGTAATGGTCCATGGCCGGCAGTGGGCGTTCGCTAAGTTGTGAATTTTTCTCTGGAAAAAAGGAGAACAGGTGAGTCCATCCGCCCATGTCCTGCACCCGCTGGATCATGGTGATCATCTCGAACTCGCTTTCTCCCATGCCGGTGACCAGATGGGCGCCGGCATGGCGGCGCCCGAAGATGGCAATGGCCTGTTCCAGACAGGCAAAATAGCGTTCCCAGCTGTGGGGTCCATCCACTCCCTGGCCGCGGTAGCGTTCAAACAGCTCGCGGCTGGCCAAATCGA
>CAKZOA010000335.1 GCA_937132035.1 uncultured Desulfobulbaceae bacterium
CTCTTCGTCGAATCCGCAGCCATCGTCGTTTATCTCTAATCTGAGACTATTCCTGTCGATGAGCAGATGTATCTCTATCTTCTGCGGTCTGCCGTGACGGGCGGCATTGAAGACAGCTTCCCTGGTGATATAGTAAAGATGTATGGATGCCGAAGCATCTATCTTCTCCCGGTCCATGTCGATTATCATATTGCACTGCAGATCGAAGAGATTTTCGATTTCAACCTTGAGTTCCCCGAAAGAGGATTCCAGGCCATGCTCGACCACATGGACGGGATAGAGGCCCTGGGCCAGACGTCGGGTAATCTCAATGGCTTCACGGATGAGATTGCGTATGGCTCCAAGTTCCTCGGCTCTCTCGGCTGATTCACCGCCCAGCTTCTTCTGAAGAACCATGCACAGCAGTTCGACGCCGCTGAGATGCGAGCCGAGATCGTCGTGCAGATCGCGGCCGATGGTGGAGCGCTCCTCCTCGCTGACGGCGATGATCTGCCTCTCCAGCCTGGCCATCTCCTCTTCGGCGCACATCTTCAGCACGTGCAGCCACAGCCCTTCGAGCAGCATGGTGATCTGGCGAACATCGGAATTGTCATAATCGCTGCCCTTGTTGTAGACGCCGGCAACAAGGACGACCTTGCCGCTGTTGACTATGGGTACGTCGAGGTGGCGCTGCACCGGCCGCGCATAGGGAAAACCATCGATGTCCAACTCGCCGCCAACATTGCAGATTATGGCCTCGCCCTTGAGAACGGCGCTGCCGGCCAGACCAGCCTTGTCCAGAGATCTGGAGATGCCGGCGACATCGCTCTGTGGAGAAGTCGGCATCGCCGCCGCCTCATGGCGACAATAAAGGTTGATGTGGCTCTGAGCGCTATTGACCAGGGCCAGATACCCTCCTTCACTGCGGCTTATGGCGACAATGCGCTCAAGGATGAAATCGTATTTGTCCTGAAAGCAGCGTTCCTCCATCATGCCCAACTGCAGCAGCGTATCAAGGCGCAGTTCGTCGCGCCGGATAAGCTGCTCCTTTTCTGCCAGATCGTCGACCATTTTATTGGCGAGATAGCGCAGATCCTCGAATTCGGAAAAGGCCAGATGAGTATCTTCGATGCGGTTTTTCTCATCCACCGCCCGACGCAAAAAGTTCGTGAAAAGGCTTATGCCCTGTCGAATGCGCATCGAATAAAAATAGGCGAACAGCAGCATGAGCGAGACGGCGACGATGAAAAGGCTGATGAACAGAGCGATATTCTTGGTGTTGATACGAATGTAGGTTTTGCGCTCGTTTTCGATGGCCTTTTCCATCTCGTCCATGGACATGGAAGCAACAAATATCCAGTCCCAGTCCTCGTAGGATTTGACATAGCCGAGCTTATCGACATCTCTCTGGTCGCCTTCTCCGTCTGATTCACTGTAGCTGACCACTCCCTCGCCATTGCCGTTGAGCCCCGTAAGCCACATTCTGCGGCCGTAGGAATCCTCGCCGCCACCGAAATCGACAATGGAGCGACCGATCAGGCTCCGGTCACGGTGGCAGATGATAGTCCCGTCGTAACGAAAACCGAAGATCTCACCATCTCTGCCGAAATCGATATTGCGGATGCGTTCGAGTACATTGGCCTGCAGGGCGTTTTCGACATCGTCAATATAAATGCCGGCGCCGATATACCAATCAAAAGGCTTGAAATATTTAACAAAGGTTATCTTCGGATAAATTCTGCCGGTCATTCCCGGCTTGGTCCAGTTATAGCGATAGATGCCTGCGCCTTTGTCTTTGACAATGGCGGTAATGTCCGCCATTTTTCTGCCCAGCTCGGCAAGCTCCGGCGAAAACCGGTTTTTTCCCTCATAGAAGGGATCATCGCCATAGAGATCGATGGTGCCGCTGTCGACGCCGCCGGCAAAATAATAGCCCCGGCCGCTGCTCCAGCGTATGGGCCTGAGAACTTCAACCACCAGGTCTTTGAGTTCCTCGCGGCCCATCTCGTCTTTGTGCCTGCTGTACATATGCGAGGCTATTGAATAGGCCGCCTGCACCCTGTCCCGAATCTCGCTTTCAATCTGCTGTTCAGCCTGCGAACGTCTGTATTCGATGAAGCCGATCACCTTGCCCACCTCTTCGGCTACCCGGTTGCGGTATCTGTCCTTGTAGCTCTGCTGGATGTTGGCAATGCTTTCAGAGTAGGCCTCGTACTCATTGAAGGCCCAGAATATGGCCATGAAGACGCCGAGGGAAACAATCACCGCCGCCGAGGCGAAAAAAGGCGACGAGGACAGGGAAATGCGCCTGCCGCGTAGATTCAAGCGTTCAAGCAGTGTATCGAAAAGTGACATCCTATTCTGAGAGCTCGCCTTTCATCGGTACCGCCTGGTTTCCCGTCGAGTCGAGCACATGAATGGCAGGCATAATGCCGGTGAGATATATCTCGTCCATGCCCTGATGGTCCCGGGGACCGAATTCGAGGACAAGCCCTCCGAGGTCGTAGCGGCCGACACTCTCCATGGTTTCGATGAACTTCTCCCGGGTCAACTCACCCGTGACGCCACGGGCAATTTCAGCGAACAGCCGGCCGGCGATATAGCCTTCGAAGGAGGTGAAGCCCACCGGCATATCGTGCTGGTATTTACTCATGGCAGCCCTGTACTCTTGCACCAGCGGCAGTGCCGAAGATTGGGGATAGGGTACCACCTGGGAAACGATGACATCGTCGCCATAGCGGCCAAGCGCTTTTTTCAGGCTTTCGGTTCCGACAAAGGAGATGCTGCAGTAGGTGCGTTCACCGGGCATTTTGACCTTGCTCAGTTTGATGAACTCGGCACAGGCGGAATATGCCCCCACCAGCACGATGGCCTCGGGATCACCGCGATGGACGTCTCGCAATCCCCCCATCACCGCCACCGTATTGCGCTCGTAGGAACCGGTGGAGACCAGCCCCATGCCTCTTTTCGCCAGTGCCTCCCTGATTCCCTGAAGACCGGCAAAGCCATAGCTGTCGTTCTGGTAGAAGCAGGCGATTCTGCTGATCTTCTTTTCGTCGATAAGATAGGAGGCCAGTCTTTCCATCTCCTGAAAATAGCTGGCCCGGACGTTGATCACATATTTTCGAAACGGCACCCGCAAAAATTCGGCGCCGGTATAGGGCGCGAAAAAAGGCACTCTGTGCTCTTCGATGATCGGCACCACGGCTTTGGACGTCGGGGTGCCAACCTCGCCGATGACCATGAAAACATCATTGTCGATAAACATCTGGGTGTTGCGAATAGCGCGGTCCGGCTCATAGCCGTCGTCGCGGCTGATAAGCTCTATCTGCCTGCCGTCGATGCCGCCCTCGTCGTTTATCTTCGAAAATGCCGCCAGCAGTCCGGTTCGCATTCCCACTCCGAGATTCTTGGCCGGTCCCGACAGAGCGCAGGACTGTCCGAGGACAATGGGTTTTTCCGCAGCCCAGGCGGTGACAGCCAGGGCGATACACATCAGAGTCAGTACGGCACCGCGGCCGATGGCGGTTATTTTCATCATGACACCCTCTTATAAAAATGCCCCGCTGTACCACAACGACGATGGCGGAGCAGAAATTACAGCGCAGAATAGATAATAATCGGCCGTATGGCAAGGGAAAGCGACCAGCGGATGACGAGGGGCTCCCCGAGACATTGACCATCAAATTGCCATTGTCCTCTTTACATTCAGATTCCGGCTGTGTATTAGTGTTTGCTGAAAAACTCCCCCAGGTCGCCTCGATCATCGCCGAAAACGCTTCGGCGGCAAGCACCTGCAATGGATGCAGGTGCGGCGAAGCGCCATTATCACTCAAGAGAAGAAAAACGACACCACCATCATGAAAACCATACTTTCCGGCTCTCTTGCCTACGACCGCATCATGGAATTTCCGGAACTGTTTTCCGACCACCTGCTTGCCGACAAACTCCACGAAATCAACGTCTGCTTCATGGTCAACGGCATGACCGAGAATTTTGGCGGCACTGCCGGCAACATCGCCTACGCCTTGAAAATGCTCGGCGGCAGCCCGGAGATCAGCGCCACCATAGGCCTCGACAGCCACCGCTATATCGAATGGCTGCACAAAAACACAATCTCCACGGACAGAATACAGCACATCGAAGACGAGTGGACCGCCGGTGCTTACATAACCACCGACAGAAACGACAACCAGATAACCGGCTTCAACCCCGGCGCCATGAAGTATTCCTCCACTCTCGACTTCGACAGCTTCGGCAAAAACACCCTGGTCATCGTCTCCCCCGGCAACCTCGATGACATGGTCCGCTATCCGCAAAAGTGCCGAGACAAAGGCGTCAAATACATCTTCGACCCCGGCCAGGCCCTGCCCATGCTGGAAGGCGAAGAGCTGCTGCGCTGCATAGACGGCTGCCTGCTGCTCATGGTCAACGACTATGAGATGAACCTCATTGTCAGCAAAACCGGTCTGGTCAAAGAGGAGATCCTCGAACGCGCCGGTTCCACCGTGGTCACCCTCGGCCATGAGGGCTCCCTGCTCTACACCTACACCTCTGCCGTCAAGATCCCAGTTTTTCCGGCCCGCAAGGTCGCCGATCCCACCGGCGCCGGCGACGCCTACCGCGGCGGTCTGCTCAGCGCCCTGGTCCGGGAACAGTCGCTGGAAGAAAGCTGCATCATCGGCAGTGTCTGCGCCTCCTTCGCCGTCGAGCGCAACGGCACGCAGATGTATTCCTTCGACGAGCAGGAGTTCAACGCCAGAAGAAAGCTCATTTGAGATGCCGGAAAAGCCCGCAGGTTCAACCAGCAAGACGGCTCCGGTACTTCAGTCTGTGTGTTTTTCCATCAGCCAACGGAGGACTCCGGCGGCAACAATGCTTACAGTTGAGACCTCGAAGACAATGACACCGGTGCACCGACATCCTTTTCACCCTCACCGCCATAACGCCAATGAGTAACCCAGTTACAGTTTCCCACAAAACACTGATCATCACCCCTGAAGGCAGCAGCGAAACAGAGGAGCTGCTGGCCCACGAAACTCCCTATACCGTAACCCTCAACGACGAAGAAATCGGCTCATCGATGGTCTTGCCGGTGGGACTGGAAGAATTCGGCGTCGGTTTCCTCTTCGGCCAGGGATATATCACAAAACCGGGAGAGGTGATCGAGGTAATGGTCTGCCCCGACGGTCGCATCGCCGTCTATGCGGATGTCGACGAACAGATACGCCACGAGGTGATCATCACCTCCGGCTGCGGCGGTACCGGTAAAATATCCAAAGAGATGCTCGAAGGCGCCTTCGAACCCCTGCAGGAAGCCGTCATCTCCTTTCCCGAGATCAAAGAATTCATCCTCACCGTTCTCCAGGCCTCGCCTCTGGGACCGCAGACCCACTGCGTCCACGGCTGCGGCCTCTGGGCTGACGGCAGGTTGCAGGCCTTCTATGAAGACGTGGGTCGGCACAATGCCGTCGACAAGGTGCTGGGCGCCATCCTGCTGGGTCGGATTCCGGCAAACGGCGCCGTCTACACCACCGGCAGGCTCACCTCGGACATGGTCCTCAAGTGCGCCCGGATAGGCATCCCCATCCTCATGTCCCGCACCGCTTCCTCCTCCCTCGGCCTGGCGATTGCCAAACGAGCCGGCGCCACCCTGGCCGCCTATGCGCGCCCGGAACGGCTCAATGTCTTCTGCCACCCGCAGCGGATTGTCGTCTGAACAGAGGACTGCGGGCCCACTCAGCCTCCGTTGCTCCCCCAGAGTCCACCCCGGAAATCCAACGTTGTTCCCTGACAGCGTGATTGTAGGTCAGCGCAAGTTTCTTCAAATTTCCTTATGGAAAAGATCAACAATTATCAATTGCATTTTCAAACTCATTCACTAGGCTCAAACGGGTTCTAGCGCCGGAGGCGTCCGAGGGGCGACCTTTGAGATCAACTTTTACTATGGGGGCATAGATGGCTGGCAAGAAAGACAAATACAGTATCTCGAATACCGACTATGTGGTGGGACAGGATAATGTCCAGAAACTTGGATTTGATGTGCATAATCCTGTATTTTCCATAAGCGCTGGGCTTATCATGGTGTTTCTTGTGGCAACGCTGGTAAGTGATGCGGCCACGGCCAAAGCAGTGCTCGATGGATTGAAATGGAAAATTATCGGCAATTTCGACGCCCTTTTTATCTGGTCGGGCAACATTTTTGTCATCTTCTGCGTGGTACTTATTTTTTCCCCTTTCGGCAAGATTCGCCTGGGTGGCAGCGAGGCCGTCGCCGAGCACTCCCGATTGAGCTGGCTGGCCATGCTTTTTGCGGCAGGCATGGGGATTGGGCTAATGTTTTACGGCGTATCC
>CAKZOA010000336.1 GCA_937132035.1 uncultured Desulfobulbaceae bacterium
GTATTTCTGGTAGTCATCATATTTGACCCGGCGCCACCGGGTGGTACGCTGATTACCTATGAAACGCAGCTTTCTGTTCAAGCACCTCCAGAAAACCACGATGAGATTGGCTGAAACTCATGGGTAATCAGAAACAAAAAAGGGTGGACTATGATGGAAACGATAAGTGGGGTTGACAAAAGGTTGATGAACGTCGAGGAAAAGACAGAGTATCAGGAATATACCATCGAAAAGCTCAACGATGTGCTTTTTTCCCAACAGCAGCAGTTGAGTGAGATGGAACAGCGGCTGAAAGGTCTCGAGGAGAAGCTGGTACTCATCTCTGGAGGGGCAACAAAGGCAGATTAGATTGTTCCTCGTTGATGTACAACTTCCCGTCGGAGGGTGAAAAGAAAAGTATCCGGGTCAGCGCCTGCTCTCAAGCGAATGTTCCAGGAGTTTCCGGGCAGCATGGGCGAAGCCGTCGTCATCGTTGGCAGGTACGACGGCGAACTGGCTGTGCAGATCCATCGGTGCATTGGCTACCAGGTAACTGTGTGTTGTGTAGTGGAGGAGACTGAGATCGTTGTAGTCGTTTCCTATGCTCCAGGACTGGCTGCGTTTGAGGCCAAGGTACCTGCAGAGCCAGGCGGCGCCGGTCCCTTTTGAGACGGCGGCCGGCTGTATCTCCATCCAGATAGAGCTGTGGTCAAGAGGAGAGGTGGTTCGCGTTACCTGATAGTCGCTCAGGCGCTTTTCCACTTTTCTGAAGCGACTCAGATCTTCGGGGAAAATGGCGATTATCTGGGCCGAATTTTCCGGCAGTTCTTCTTCCAGGGTATATTCTCGTGCATACTCTTTGTAGAGTTCTATGCGTCTGCAAAAGTCGGCAGTGGTATCAGGAGCCTGCCAGTAGATGAAGCAGTGGTTGTCCGGAACCTGATGATGCACCATGAAATCAACCTTCTCCTGCTGCAGGCAGGTGACTATAGTCTTGATATCGCTTCGTGTCAGTGCGGTCCTGTGGAGAAGTTTCTGCTGGTGCAGATCGTATATTCCTGCACCGGTGGAAAATATCAGATAGTCTGCAGGCAGGGGGCGTGAAAATACCTTTGAGTAGGAAAACAATGATCTGCCGGTGGCGATCACCCGTATCACGCCTTTTCTGGCCAGAGCAACGAGGCTGCTATGATTGGTGGTACTGAGTTCTGCTTTTGAATTGAGCAGGGTGCCGTCGAGGTCGGTGAAGAGGATGTGGATGTCGGTGGAGATAGTCATGAGATTTGCGGTAGTGGTCTTTCACGGGTGAGCCGGCTTAATGGTTTCGATGCGAGTGCACGGTTTTTTCCGCGGCAGAGCCTCTTTTTGCAAGGTGACCGCAAAATACGTATTATAATAGGTGCACACCCTGTGTCCTAGACAAAAAAACACCAAGACGGCAATCTCTACCGGGGCCGGAGGCCCAAACGGTGCCGCAATTGCAGCCTTTGCTGGAGGGATCATTGTAGGAAAGACATGCATTTTCAATATATTGACCATTTGATACGCGCCAATCACACCCTTGCCGAGGCCAGTGTCTTCATTCTCTATCCCGGCATGGAATATGCCAGCTACGAAAAGTGGTGGCCCGACAGGGGAATGCGACCCACACCGCACGAAGGGATCGATTTCTGCTACTATGTCGATGCTTCAGGTAAAGAGCAGGCGGTAGTTCCAGGACTCCGTGTTCCGGTAATGGCCTCAGGAAGCGTAGCCGCCATCTGCGGAGATTATCTGGGCCATACCCTTTTTCTCGATCACGGTTGCGACGGTCGGGGGCGCTTTTTGTCGGTCTATGCCCATATTGTACCTGACAGCGGCGTCGAGCAGGGCCAGCACCTGTCCCCCGGCGAGGTGATCGGCGGTGTCGCCGACACCTGCGGTCGCAAGAATAGAATGCCGGCCCATCTGCATTTTACCCTTATGGAGGTGCCGGAAAATGTTGCCTTGACCATGTTCGACTGGGATCTCATAAACCGTTCCAAGAAATCAGAGCTGCTCGATCCCCTGGAGTTGATCGACTCGGAGAGGACCAGGTGCCGCAGCGATAATCACTGGAAGAAAAGGGTGCTGGGTGACGACACCGGCAGCGCCTGAGATTGTCTAAACCGGGCATCTGCCGGTGCACCGGCAGAAAACGGCAGGGATGAGAAGGCACGATCTATCAATGGAAGGAGGAGAGCGTGAAAATTGACTGGCATGACGACTACAGTATCGGTGACGAACATCTTGATGAGCAGCACAGGCGCTGGCTCGGTTTCTACAACGAGCTCGACGAAGCGTTGCAGAAACAGGACCAGAAGGATCTCGCCGCTACCCGAACCCTGCTGCTGCAAAAAATGTCCGACTACGTGGCCTACCACTTCCACTATGAAGAGGAGTATATGCGCGGCATCGGCTATCCCGAGGTCGACAAGCATTGGAGAATTCACAAAAATTTTAGAAACCAAATATACAGGCTCTACCGGGATCACAAGGAAGGTGATATCGTTCTCACCAGCGAAATCATGAGCGTATTGAAAAGCTGGATTATCAGTCATATTCTTGAGCAGGACAAGAAAATAGAAGAATTTGTCAGCGGCCGGAAGCACTCACCCCAGCCAAAAAATGAAACCTGATTACCCCTCATTCTCAGCAACTCGGTCTGAGACAGGGATACTCTTTTCCCGGTACGCCATGA
>CAKZOA010000337.1 GCA_937132035.1 uncultured Desulfobulbaceae bacterium
GATGCCCCTCATTGGATACGGTACCTTGCGTACTGCCGTGATGGGGCTCGATACCGGCCCGCCGAGCCCATACCAGATGAGGGCGATGGAAGACCTGCTCGAGGAAAGCCTGCTTGCAGGAGGGTGCGGCATGTCTACGGGCCTGGAATATATTCCTGATGCGCATGCCCGAACTCGTGAATTGATTAACCTCGGACGTGTGCTTGCTCGCCATGACAAACTCTATACCTCCCATATACGTGGTGAATCCCAGACCCTCTTTGCCTCTCTTGAGGAGGCCATACAGACTGCGGAGGCTTCGGGATGTCAGCTTGAAATTTCCCATCTAAAATTGGGAGGGGTGTTTAACTGGGGCAAGACAGAAAAGCTCTTTACCCTTTTAGAAGATGCCCTGGCGCGCGGAGTGCGGCTCTCCTGGGATCAATATCCCTATGTGGCCTGGGGGACAGGTCTGGCTGATTATATTCCGGGATGGGTGCGACAGGAGGGCCACCAAAAGCTTATAGAATATCTCAGTAATACGGCCAGCCGAAAAAGGATCCGCCAGGAAATGGAGGACGAGATTCAAAGAGGTGGCCATGCCTATAATACCGCCCCCTGGGAGAACGTTCAAATTGCCGGGGTTGGATCTGCTGCTTTTAAATTCGTTGAAGGAAAAAGAATTGCAGAAATCGCCGATACCCTAAAAGTTGATCCGTTTGAGCTGGTTTTTGATCTGTTGATCGCTGAAAAAGGATCCGTCAGCACCCTGGTATTCTGTATGGATGAAGACGACGTCAGAACCATCATGAAACATCCAAGAACAATTATTGCCAGTGATGGCAGGGCGGTGGCGGACTATGGCGCACTCCATACAGGCAGTCCCCACCCCCGCTACTACGGTGCATTCCCACGTATATTGGGCAAATATGTTCGCGATGAACAGCAGATATCTCTTGAAACGGCGATTGAGAAAATGACCTCGATGCCGGCTAAAATAATGGGGTTGAAGGACAGGGGGCTGCTTGCACCTAAAATGATTGCAGACCTCACCGTGTTTGATGCACATACCGTCTCTGATATGGCAACCTTTGAAAATCCTCACCAGTATGCCAGAGGAATTGACTATGTCATACTTGCCGGAGAGATTATTGTCGATCAAGGAAACCACTCCCATCGCCTGGCAGGGAAAATCATCACATGAAAAAAAACCCCTGTCTCGAGATTAATCTGGAAAAACTCAGACACAATGCCACGACCATCCATAAACTCTGCGATGCCATCGGTATTGAAGTCATAGGTATTACCAAAGGCTTTACCGCCATTCCTGAAATCGCCCAGATAATGATCGAATCAGGTATTACGGCACTGGGCGATTCGAGGCTGGATAATATTCAATCGTTAAGGGCAGCAGGTATTGAGGCTGAGATGATGCTCATTCGAATCCCTATGCTGCATGAGGTTGACCGTGTCGTCAGCTTGGCCTGTTGCAGCTTGAATTCTGAAATATCGGTAATAAAAGCACTCTCCGCCGCTGCTGTTCAACAGGGAAAAACCCATGATATTCTGTTGATGGTGGATCTTGGCGATTTGCGTGAAGGTGTTTTACCCGAGGAAGTGGAAAATACAGTGCAGCAGATTCTCCCTTTAAAGGGGATACGCCTCAGAGGTTTCGGGGTAAACTTTAATTGTCTCAGCGGAGTCAAGCCTACAACGGAAAATTTGCTGGAGCTGGTGTGTTTGGCCGAAAAGATAGGAGATACACTCGGTATACCAATGGATACCCTCTCAGGCGGTTCTACCAGCTCGTTGGAACTGGTAACCAAGGGGATGGTTCCCAAAGGGATTAACCAGTTACGCATAGGCGAGGGCATCCTTCTCGGCCATTCAGACATTTTTACCGACTTGGAAGACACCTTTCAGGATTCGTTTATACTTTCCGCAGAAATCATTGAGCTCAAACACAAGGAATCTACACCGAAGGGTATAGTCGGCCTCGACTCATTCGGACAAATCCCCAACCAGAAGGTGGGTGGTATACGAAAACGGGCAATCCTGGCAATAGGCAAACAGGATGTTTATCCCGATCATATGTCGCCGGTTGATGACAAGATTGGAATACTGGCGGCAAGCAGTGATCATCTCATTGTTGACGTCACGGATTCTTCAGTTGAGTACCAAGTCGGCGGCGAAATACGCTTCAAGCTCTCCTACCCAGGAATTCTCTCAACAACCACGTCTAAATTTGTAACCATTCACTTTTCACGGGAAATTGAAAGCTGACCTTGCCACTGTACAGCTGAAACATGTCAGGTCGCGTATCTCGTAATGGACAATCTTTATCTTCAAAAGCCATTTATTAACAGCAGGTCAGGCAAGAGGTGAAAATCGTGCAACCAAACTCCTGTTTGAAAAAATGATTTTTCCCTGTAATAGTTGAAGTCGTCTTCTCCGGCAAATACCGGTTGTCGATTGTGCCCCCTTATGACCCCTTATCTGTCATTGTTGCAAGATCAGCTCTTTTTGGGGTTTTATGATTACAGGCGTAGCAATCATTTTACCATCAGGAAGAGGTGGCCTTGTATAGTATCAGACCATGCCGCTGGATTTACGGAATGCGCACCACTGAGTATCCCTGTGCCTGGTATCCGATGACGGATATGTATCCGTTCCCTACATGGTCGATTTCAGGAAGAATGGTGGCAGGGTCTATTCCCATAACTTTGGCAGCATAAAGGCACACCTCGAAAGTCACTCCTTCTGCTTTCATCTGTCGTATCATGTCTGCAAATTCATCGAGAGCTTTTGATTCTTCCGGGGAGAAACCTTCTCGGTTGGAGGTGATCAGCTTGACGACGGGGCCATGGAATACCACGGCAATTTCCGGTTTTTCAGGAAGAGCTTTAATGGCCTGGTCGTTATATGCATTTCTGACAGCCCAAAAAACACCCGGAGCGGTTTTTGCTGATCCCAGGCTTACATCAAATACGGCTTTAATCTTTGTAACGCCGTTGAGGGCTTTATACTCACCGGATATAGCCGGTCCTGCGGATACGGCAAGAAAAAGGACTACAGTCACGGCGGTCAAAAAATGAAGTGAATGGCCAACGAAATACCTGTTAATGGAATTCATGGCGAACCTCCTGTTGAAGTACAACAGCTTGAAGGGAAAGGAAGGAAAAGCAGGGAAGAAAAACTGCTTCAAGAATAGATAAAAAGTAATGTCTGACTCAGGTAAGTCAATTTGGATCATTTCATGATTCCCCTGCTTGCCGCTGGGTGATGAGGATTTCTTTACGGGGCTGTACCGGCTTGCAGTGTGAGAGGTCAGCTCATCATGGTTGTATCGTCAGCGGTAAACACAGTGGCATCACCTGCGGATGCGGGTAACATTAGAAAGTACCAACTGTACCTGAAACCCCATGAAATGTCTCCTACCGACAGCGGCTCACTTGAGCTGGCTGTCCTTGCTGCCGCGACGGTTATAGCTG
>CAKZOA010000338.1 GCA_937132035.1 uncultured Desulfobulbaceae bacterium
AGATCATTTTTATGGTCTTCAAGGAGATAAAACAGGTTGTGCATACTGTCGTCATCGCCAACAAGAGTATCATCAATACCGGTAATAAGAAGTTTATCAACAGCGGTCAGACGTTTTCCAAAAGAAGGACGGGGCTGCTGTAGTTGCTCTGCATGTTCTCCATCTGTTTCCTTTTTAAAATCAGGCAACAGAACATGGAGGCGTTTAAGATATTTTTTACAATGGGCATGCCAGGAATAGTGTTTACGTATACCGTTAATGGCACTATTGGAGCAACTCGTCCACTCCTCCTTGTTAACAAGAAGCTGGCGCAAAGCATCAGCAATTTTTTCAGGATCTGCAACATCGACAAGAATACCGTTACCACAGTTCTCGACAATATCACGCGGGCCGCCATCATCTGTAGCCACAATCGGCAAACCACAGGCAGATGCTTCAATAAGAGTAATACCAAAGGGCTCGATAAGAGCAGGATTAACAAAAACCCCGCGTGTTTCGGCACAAAGTCTATAAAGTTCAGGAACTTCGGTAGCAAAATTATGTTTTTTAGGGATCGCAAGCTTGCCGTAAAGATCATATCTATCCATCTGCAGCAGCATATCGGTAAGAACGTCTTGCTCATTCTCCTCCATTTGCATGATATTACTTCGTATACCAGCAAAAATGGCCAGATTGGCAATGGCCTGCAGCTCCTTGTCCTGACCATAGGCCCGAATCAAACCGGTGATGTTTTTTCTATGATCGGGACGACAGAGAGCGAGAATAAACGGCTTTTCCGGTTTTGCCCAGAAGCGGTTCAATTCATTGAGAAGGGTCAATCGTGTCTGTTTGACCCCCTCATTCAGCATCTCCGTGTCCAGTTGAGGATCATAGTAGGGGTAGAAAACTTCAAGGTCTATCCCTGGAGGAATAACTGCATACTCTTTGCCATTATGGTTTTTATACAAGCCGTACTGTTTATCGATTTCCTGCTGAGTTGAGGTGACGATAAGATCGGCTGTTTTAATGATCTTTTCTTCCCTTAATATCCTGGTGGACATTTTGTAGTGTGAATCAATACGCTTCTCGACAAGACCATCTGCCAACAATTTGGCCTTTTTATTGCGCCCCATGGAATGACCTGTAAAAATAAATGGGGTGTCAAAGGCTGTGGCAAGCTCCATAGCCACATAACCGGCATCGGCATAATGCCCGTGAAATAGATCCGGGGTTCGGGGCTGAGATTTTAGGTAACGAATAGTATTATCAATAAACTCTTCAAGATGCGGCCAGAGCAGTTCTTTGCGAATATATTTTTTACCTCCGCAGCGTATCCGCACAATTTTGACATTGTCAGAAATCGGTTCAATGGCTTCAGCATATTCAGGAGCAACCAATTTGCTCTCGATACGCCTGGTAAAAAGATCGACTTGACCGACTTCCTCAAGCTCTCCAAGTGCTTTGGCCAGCTCAAGTACATATTTTACCTGGCCGCCCGTATCAGCATCGATCCCAAGCTCTGGCGAATCAGCCCGTATGAGCCCATGGATGCTGAAAAGTAGAATATACAGTTTATTTGGTTCCATAGACCCATTTATAGTTATGATACATCATGATATCTCTCTGCACCTCTCCCTGACAATTGATACACCCATGTAACGATAGGTAAATCATTATTCTTTCCGTTCTATCTGCTTCCACAGAAACGGCTTTGAGTACCTGACAGATTGATTTGTTGTTTTTTGGACAAAAACAATCTGTTCAAAAGAGCTTATTTCACCCCAGAAGGCATCAGGCAGCCTGCGACTTTCTCTCCGTTAATCTTGGCTTGAAAGATATTCTGCTCTTTTTCGAAGTGTTGCCAAATTGTTAATTATGAGACATTAAAGCGTTAACAAGGCCTCTCCCAGTTGACTGCCGCCGCCCTATAAGATTACCACTTTTCATTAAAAATCAACCTTATAGACTATCACAAGCATTCCGTCTCTTGTTTGTTGCATTTTCAGTAAAGCTTTTCCCTGATAATCTTCAGGATTCCAGAAAAATTGACCTACGTCAATTTTTCTCTCAATAAATCTGCTACAGTTAAATTATAGCCACATCGTGACACACTTCCATCCCCCAGAGAAGGAGTAGAAATGCCCATATTCAGCTACCTCGCAATACCCAAAATGGGAGCTAAAGATCAGCTCTGCACCGAACTTTCCAAGCTCGACTATTGTCAGATAGTACCTGCTGAAAATCAGGACGTCATTGTACTAGTGACAGACACGCCTGATGACAATACAGAAAAAAGCCTTCAGACTACTCTGAAAGAATTGCAGTCACTGCAATCCCTGAGCATGGCCTTTGGGTACAATGAATCAATTGACAAGGGAGAATAGACAAACCATGAAACTTGATAGACGACAGTTTATTAAACAGGCGGCCATCAGCAGTGCATATGCAACAGCAGGAGCACTGTTTCCAGGGGTAAGCTTCGCAAACTGGAGCAAACTCAGCAATAACTCAGGGATAATTTCCTGGCAAAAAACTCCCTGCCGTTTCTGCGGCACCGGATGCGGTGTGTTGGTTGGCGTAACTGATGGAAAGGCTGTTGCGGTCAAAGGCGACCCAAGCTGCAGTGTCAACAAAGGCCTGTGCTGCATGAAAGGCTATCATTCTGTTCAGGCACTCTACGGCAAAGACCGCTTGACTACAGCCAAGGTTCGCAAGAATGGTAAGCTTGTGGAGGTACCGTTGACAGAAGCACTGGATCTTGTCGCTCAAAAACTTCAAGAGACCCGGGACAAACACGGTAAAGACTCGGTTGCCATGTATGGCTCCGGACAGTGGACAATTCCTGACGGCTATGTTGCTTCAAAATTATTTAAAGGTTGTCTCGGGACCAACAATGTTGAGGCAAATGCTAGACTGTGTATGGCAAGTGCAGTTACTGGCTTCATGACATCTTTTGGTATTGATGAACCGATGGGCTGTTATGAAGATATTGACAATGCCAATGTATTCATCACTTGGGGAAATAATATGGCAGAGATGCATCCTGTACTTTTCTCAAGGATGATAGCCAATCGCAAACAAAGAAAAAATGTCAAAATAATCGATTTTGCCACACGCCATACCAGAACAAGTCTGGCAGCAGATACCTCAATCCTGTTTAAACCGCAAACCGATTTAGCCGTTGCCAATGCAATCTGCTACGAAATAGTCAACAACGGCTGGGTAAACTGGAATTTCGTCAACGAACACGTCTCATTTAGCAAAGGCAAAACCAATATAGGTTACGGCACAGAGGATCACTTCGCGTTTAAGGAAAAAGCTGAGTCCATTAATTTTGACGAATTCAAAGCCTTCCTCAATGATTACACACCGGAAAAAGTAGAAAAATTATCTGGAGTTCCGGCAAAAGACATTAAATATCTTGCCGCGCTTTATGGTGATCCGGAAATCAAAGTTACCTCTTTCTGGTGCATGGGGATGAACCAGCACACCAGGGGAACCTGGATAAACAATCTTGTCTACAATATCCATCTGCTCGTCGGCAAGATTTCAACTCCAGGCAATAGTCCATTCTCGCTCACCGGGCAGCCAAGCGCCTGTGGAACAGTCAGAGAGGTGGGTACCTTAACCCACAAACTTCCACACGGTGTTGTTATGAATGAAGAACACCGAAAAATGGCGGCAAAGATATGGGATGTACCTCTCAGCAACATTGATCCAAAGCCAAGCTATCATACCGTCGAAATGTTTCGTGCCCTTGACCGTGGTGACATACGGTTTATGTGGATTCAAGTAACCAACCCCATGGTCACCATGCCTAAT
>CAKZOA010000339.1 GCA_937132035.1 uncultured Desulfobulbaceae bacterium
GCCTTGTCGATTTTGCCAGCCTCGATCATTTGCTCGATTTCTTCAACAAATTTTTTCACGCCTCCGGCCAGGTCCTCGTCATTTTCTTTTCCAAATCCGTAACGTAGGGTTTCAACGTCGGCTTTTTCCTCTCTAAGCCGATGCCGTATTTTCGGTTCAAGACGTTGTACTGTTTCCTGCATGGTAATGAGCAGGTTGGCACTGCTCCCCTGCTTGAACTCCCGCTGCAGCTCTTTCAAGGCAGCTATGACTTTGGGATATGGGTATGCTCGCAGGCTGACGCAGAGTTTCCGCACCAGTTCCTCCCGTATTTCGGTACGGACCTTTTTCCTCTGGCGGATCATTGTCAGCATGCCGTCGACATTTTCTCGGCTGCTGAAACTGCCAAGCTGCACGGCAAGCTTCAGTTTCAAGGAGTCGTTGACGATCGGCAGGGCCTGAATAAGGCGTTTATCCAGATCCTCTCCGCCGAGTTTAAGAATAGAGGTGATTACCTGATTTTGCACGCGGACATCGGGGTGAACCAGATATCCCTCAATTATGGAGTAATGCCGGGGGTTGCCGATTTCACCTACCAGAGTGATGAGATTCCGTACCGCGTACCAGGGGAGATCCTCTTCCATGAAGGCCTGGAGCGTGGCAAGAATATCTTCTCCAAATACGGCCAACAGGGTGACAAGAAGGAACCGCTCCTCTTTGTCCTGGCTGAATACCAGCCTGTTGAGCAGATATAATGAAGCATCTTTACCAAGATAGCCTAAGGCCTTTACAGCGAATTCCTTCTTTTTCTGATCACCTGTTAAATAGTACCGCAGCAGTTTTTCGATGACATCCTTGGCGGCGATTTGGGAAAAAATATCTTTAAAAGGGGTCTGCTTTCCCTCGTCTGTCACAAAAGTACGATTGCGTACTTTCCAGAGTACTGAAATGGTTTCGTCAAATTCATTCCAGAGATTGCTGCGAACGTAAATACCGCTGGATTTTGCTAAAAACTTGAGAAGACCGGCAGTTATAATAATTTTGCACTTCCTGTCTTCGATGAGTCTGCAGTACTTCCCGGTCAAGTATTTAAGCAGGCGAACAGTGCATCGCTCGACACTGACGGCACAGATCTCGTCAAGGATGGGGCGAATCTCAACACCATGCCGCTCTTTTTCCAGATAGGAAAAAAGAACATCAAGGGTCTCCTGAACGTGATTTATCTCGCCTCTTGCTGCGAGTTCGCAGAGATATCCGGCTATCCTGGATGTAAAATCCGTATTCCCGAGTATCTCAAGCCCACTGTTGCGGAGCTGCCCTAGGCCGCGTTCAAGCCGTATCGACACTCTTTTTTTTTCTGCCTCCTCGAGCATCTTGAAGGCCTTAACTCGGGCCTGGTTGTTAGAGTTGTTAGTGGTTGGCATCGGATTTTACAGTGTGACAGGCGACTCCGCCTGCAGTCTTGGTATCGACACTCTCCTCAATGGTGTGCTTTAGATTCAACTATATATCCGATGACCTTCTAATTCCAAACTATTTTCTCTTGGAATATATTTAAGAAGTCGTGACGAGCTCCTATCGACAGACCGCTGTGATCACCGGTATCACACCCCGGCAAACTCTCGGCCCGTCTGCAATCTGCCAGCACCTGTCATGATCGCATCAGCTGAACTGTGAGCAGCACTCCTGCCTATTCAAGTGCCCGGCAGGGCGGCATTAGATAAGATTGCAACCGGCGTCTCTGACCCTTGGCGCATGATTGTGCTGGTAACCAGCAAAGTACAATACCTGTCCTACAACACGAAAAGGGAGGTTAATTGACTGGTTCACCGAAGGGATTGAGACCTTTGGCGGCTGCCAGGTCCACAGTGACGTAGAGCTTTACATTGCTCTTACCCAATACACCGCCTATGCTCTCCGAAAGGGTCACCATGCAGGTTTTGTTTGGCTTGATAAAAGCAAGCATGGTGGTCTCGTATGCTGCCTCTCCTACCAGTTTCCACTTGTTGTTGGTCATCGACGTTTTGATGAACTCTTTCAAAGAATTGAGTTCCACTCTCCCGCTGTAATGGTATATACCGCCGCTGAAGGATTCTGTTTTGATGGCTATGCTTTTAGAACTGTCCCACTCCAAATCGGCAGGAAGTACTATGTCGTCGTGACTGGCAATACTGTTAGCCATCGGCGGAACATCCATGGGTTGTTGCGGAGAAGTGCTTGCACAACCGTTCAACAGCATCATTGCCATACCCAAAACTACCATGAAAAAATATTTTCCCTGGGGTCTGCGACTCATCTGAAAACCTCCGTAAAAGTCCTTGTGCCGGTTTGTCTCTGATATAAAGATAGTAGGTGTGCTTCTCTGATCCATACTAGCCGAAGTTTTGATGGAGTTCACTTAAAATTTTCAAGACAATAACCACTCTATACATTAATTCCTTGCCTGAAAAGGCGTAACATTGTTTGTTAATATGGTGCATTTTTCTCCAAAGACTCATGCAAGAGCATTTCACCGAGGATAAAATGAACACCATACATATTGCGTCCTACCCCATCAAGCTCGACCAGTTTCTCAAGCTGATCGACGTTGTCGGATGTGGACGTGAGGCCAAGGTATTAATACAAAACAGCTCAATACGCGTCAATGGCAGTATTGAGACACGCAGGGGCAGAAAGCTGTATAAAGAATTTCAGGTGGAGCTGAAAGACGGTACCGCTTTTGTCCTGGCATAGCCGATCCAAATAAACAGCGGAGGCAGGCCTGGGAATGCCCTGATTGCGCCTCTCTCCGAAAGCACCTTTCCATGGTTTTCCGATAGTGTTCTCGGGAAATGTCAGCCAAAGCCAACTCCCCATAGGAGCAGAAAACGTAATGAGTTCTTCCCGCGTTACACAGAAAATGACATTCTTACCACATCCATACTTACCACAGCTCTATGCCCTTGCATTCTTCGTGCTGCTGGTCTTTCACGCTCCAGTACATGCAGCAGATGCGCAGAATGAACATCATTTCGACATCTTTTTTTCAAACGATGTTGCCGGCGAATTTGAAAGCTGCGGCTGAAAAGCCAATCGGTTGGGCGGTCTGTCCAGGAAATATCAAAGGCTCACTGACATCTCGCAAAAACAGCAGCGGCCGTATCTTCTCCTCGACAGCGGCAATGCCCTGTTCGATTCCAGTCGTCCTGTGGCTGCGAAGTCTTCTGAAGCCGTCACTGCCAGAGGAATCGCCCGCATATACGAAAAAATGGGCTACGACGCCTGCAATATAGGGAGCAACGACAGCGCGGCCGGGCTTCGCTTTCTTGCTCAAATTGACAATATACCATGGGTATCTATTCATTTTTTCGACAGTCAGGACGTGGAGATCTTCCCTGCCTATGTGCTCAAATCCATCGCCGGGGTGACTGTAGCCATAACCGGGGTAACCGCCCAACCCAAAAATATCGAAAACGACATCCACTACAAACATTGGCAGCAGAGGCTTCCTCCCTTGCTGGCGGAGATGGAGAAACAGGCCGATTTCATAATCGTTTTATCGGCTCTGGCCTCCAGGGACAATGAAGAAATTGCCAGACGATTTCCTACTGTCAGGCTGGTGCTGACTGCTGGCAATGGCACCTCATACCGACACATCAAGCAGGTCAACAAGGCCTTACTCGCCCAGACCGCCAGCCGTGGTCAATACCTTGGTCACCTCCATATTTTAGACCCCCATTACAGCAGGTGGCGAAGTGACAGGGAAAAAGACCTGGTCCAATTACAGGCAATAATCGCTGACATCGATGGCAAAATAAACGTCATAAAAGAAACTGATGCCCAGGCACAGTCCCAGAATAAATTGCTGACCCGACTGCAACAGAGAAAACAAACACTTGCTGAACAAG
>CAKZOA010000340.1 GCA_937132035.1 uncultured Desulfobulbaceae bacterium
CCGCCTCGGACTCGACATCCACGCCCTTGAGCGCGACATCGGCATCGAGGCTCAGCGCCGCATCCTGCTCAGGCACATCGAACATCCCTTCGAGGCGAAATTCCATTTCCGAGCTTAGCTGGCTGTCCTCCTCGGGCTGCTGCGGTTCGTCCTCATCATCTTCAAAAAACTCATCGACTGCGTCCTCCTGCTCTTTTTTCTCGAGCGTTGCGGCTTCCTGCTCCTCCTGGAAGCCGTGAACATCCTCGGGAACGTCGGCAAAGGCCGGCTGTATTTCCTCATAGGAGTCGTCGTACTCCTCCTTTTCCTCTTTGGCCTTTGACTTGGTCATTGAGTCGGGTGAGATGGTATCGGCGATCGTGGCCTTAAAGGCGTTGAACTTTTCCACCTCCGGCAGCAGAACGTTCTTTTCCGCCTGCCCGGAAAGATCCTCGCGGACAACCTTTTCAAGTCCGCTGTAGAAGGTATGCAGGAGCTTGAAGGCGTCGGCATGGGCGTCGCTTCGCTTGGCGTTAATATAGGCGCCGAGCGAACCGATGCCCTGGAGGAATATCTGTTTGACTCTGCTGGTAATGAATTCTTTTTCAAGACGTTTAACTTCTCGGGCGAGATTGTTGAGATCGCGCTCGGTTATTTCCCAGTCGATGCCATAAACGATGGCCTTGAGGTTGAGCAGGGGGTCCTCTTCGCCCGGTTGACCGAAGACCTCGTCACGCGAGGGAATGATGGCGTCGCTTGTGGCGGCTTCGGTGAAATCGTCCTCGATTTCGACGGGGCTTTCTTCGATTTCGACGGCCACGGGTTTGGGCTCTCTTGCAGGAGATGGTTTTGCCGGCCCTGCAGCCGCGGCTATTTGTTCTTTCAGCTTTTCAAATCGGGCGATATCGGTGCGCAGGAGATTTTTCTTCTCTTTCTCGGACATCTCCTCATCGGAGACGATTTTTTCAAGGTTGGTGTAGAAGGTGAGCAGCAGCTTGATGGCGCTGGGATGGGAGGATGCTTTTTCCTTGTAGATGTAGCGGCTGATTTTGGCCAGGGCCTGAACATAGATGAGGTGTATTTTGTTGCCGGCCCAGATATCCTCAAGGTCCTCCAGCTCTTCGTTGAACTGGCGAAGGATGTCATCGTTGATTTCCCAGTCAATGGAAAGGATGATGGACTTGAGCCTGGCAAGAGGGGACTCCTCATCGCCTACATAATCAAAAAGATCGACTCCGCCTGTATCGAAATCACCATCATACTCATCGATGCCTGCCGTCAGGTCATCATCGTATTGACCTTCTTTATAATGTTCCACTGCACCTTCTCTCTAGAGTAGTTTTTTCTGGATAGACACAACTGTAGAAGAAATAATTTTCTTCAGTGTCGCAGCTACATTATAACCCGTGATAGCGCTTGCTTCAAAATATGGCACTTTAAGCCGGCTGTTTAAGTCCTTCTGGAGAACAGTGGTGGGGAGAATGGGGATGCCATGCTCCTTCAAATCCACCTTGTTGTACTGCAGCACCAGGGGGATGTTGAATATGCTCTCTTTATACGACTGCAGGTTTTCATGTAATTGATTCAAGGATCTGATATTCTTCGCCCGTTGTTTTGCCATGGCATCGGCGACAAAAACGATCCCGTCTACTCCCCTGAGAACTAACTTTCGTGTTGCATTGTATTTAACCTGACCCGGAACCGTATACAGTTGGATCTTGATATCGTAGCCTTTGATCTTGCCCATATCGAAGGGCAGGAAATCGAAAAACAGCGTCCTGTCGCCATGGGTTTTCAAGCTGACCATTTCGGAGACGATCTGCTTCTTGTAGGTGCGATTGACGAATTCCAGGTTGGTGGTCTTGCCACAGCGGCCCGGCCCGTAGTACACAATCTTAACCTGAACGACCTTGTCCTTTAGATTGATAAAGCTCAACTCTCGACCCCCACTTTGTATAATCCTTTGTCTGTTCGCTTATAGATGTGATGAGCAGGCATCGGATTTTATTTTGTGTCCCAGACCTGGCGGATTTTCTCAATCACATCAACTACGTTCAATCGCAGAAAACCAAGGGAGATTTCGCGGCCGAACATTGATATAAGGAGAAGCTCGTCATCTATTTTGCTGAAGTGGATATTGGATTCCTGTCCCTTGTGGAAGAGAAGAGAGAATTCCTGCTCACCCACAAGCTTGGCCATGGCATCGACGGTTGCAAAGTTTCCTGCGGCCAAGGCAGCAAATGAATAGACATCGTATTTGCTCTCGCCATTATCTTTGGCAGTTATGATATTCCCTGCCATATCTATGATAATAACACAATCGACACCTAGCTTTATCAGCTTCTCCGACAATATGATGTCGATCTGTTCAAGCTGCTCTTGACTGACAATACCGTAATTCATGCCATTTCCCTCGTTTGTGTTTTTAGCCTTATTTTTGGGGCTCTCTGCTTCATGCAATAGGTTATTTGTCTACTGTGTACCCATCCTTCTTTCCAGATGCTGCCTCAAACACCCGACAACGTCCCCCCGAATGCGCTGCTTTGAGCATGTGTTTACGGCTACGCATTAACAACTGCTACCAAAAACCACTGCTGAGAGGTTCTCCCTCTCCTTCCTGTCTGCAACAATAAATTCTTAACAATAAATAACTATTACGTCATTGCCGCGAGGAGGAACCGCCTCGGCTCCTTTCTCTTCCCCCAATGGTTGCGCCTCGAACGAGGCGGTACTCCCGGGGATGGATTTCATATGATTAACATTATTTCATATTTATTGCAAAATTCCATCAAAAAAAATAACACCTTGCGCCTCCTGCCGCGACCAGCAAGGCGCCAGTTGCCGACCACATTCAGATATATGCTTGTTTTTGCATACGTATTTTAAACACTCCTGCCAATATCATATTTGTAATAGACGTAGGTATATTCTTAAAAATATGATAGTATCCCAATTTCCATGCCAGTCTGTGCATTACTCGCATCACGCTTCAAAACTATCAGGTCGCCGGACCGACGTTACGACCATTTACGGGACCGCCTCAAAAGAGTTCTTTCTACACGCGCTGTTGGCTCATTCTTCATCGGCAGGGGCGGCTTCGGTCTGGCGATCTTACTGAAGCGGCTGGCTCCAGTGCTGCTCGTAGAAGCAGCTTTGAGACATATCGGGAAGAAAACGGCCTCGCCTGGGAAAAGCGGCAATCTTCCGACCGTCTTCCTGATGACAATCAGACTTTCGGAATCTCTGAAACACGTTGTCCGGTCCGGATGGTTTTTCCAGTACATCACCCGGACGGCATTGCATAACCACAGTGTCGTACCGTAACAATACTGATGTGATATAAAGCTCTTAAACACAAATACATCTTTTTTTCAATATATTAGGCCAACCAACACCTGAAAAAGATATTGTTAAGGTGATCGCTTGAATGTTCAGAGGCTTAAAGCCCCCCCAGCGCCTTTTGATCAATAGGGGGGATACTCCTCCGGCACCACGTGTTACCAGCCACCGGGATGCCGGAGAGATGCCGGATCTCAAGGCCACACTGTCATGAAGGCGATTCTCTATCCATTTTCCCGGGCAAACACTGGATTGCGACCTGCGCCGCAATGGCATACGGCGGTCTGCCCACTTCGGCTCCCCTGGAGCCGTTGTCAAACATACCCTCCACCGTCATGCCGGGCCCGAATCATGCTGAGGGTAACGGAGCCGGTATC
>CAKZOA010000341.1 GCA_937132035.1 uncultured Desulfobulbaceae bacterium
TTTTCCTGGCTCGAGGATCGCTGGGCCGTCCGCCTGGTCGTCATTGCCAGCGGTTCGGTCGCCACCATGCTCGTCATCACCGCCATAATCCCAGGCCAGATACAAGATCGATTTCTGCAACTGCTGCCATCACAACGCCTCTATTTTCGTTTCTCTGACTACTGTCAACTTTTCTGTCCTTCCCGCCACCCACTGTTCACAAAAGGTAACACTGTCCTCTTTTATGAACAGGCCAATTCTGCCTCTTACCTCCTTTGTTGGAGTCGACACAAAAAGATAAGCTCATGTTATAAAATGAAATTTTATGACGACAGTAACCTTTATCAGAAGATGGCACGTATAATGCTCTATCTAACAGTGTAATGGCCTAATGGCACGGTTGATTCATTTCAAAACTCTTTGTCCTAGTGATCCCATGAACACATTTTTTTATTCCGCCGCCGACACCAGATGCTCTGGTAACTGCGAGTATAAAACCTGCAGCAAAAGATGTCTCTCTCTGTTGTCACGGCAGTCGTTTGCCCAGGATATCAAAGTTCTTCCTGCCGGCTCGTGTCTGAAGACACCGAATTCCATGGAACTGCGCAGTGGCGACATCCTCCTTCTCTATGCCGCAAACCAGGAGGAAATCGACCAGTTAGTGGCCATCGGCGACAATTTTGATACATTCCGCGTCGTCCTTATCATCGGCGCCGAAGACCTGACCAACATTCAGGGGTACTATTCTCTCAAACCACGCTACACCGCCCGCTTGCACACAAACATGGACAGACTCGGCAACGTTATCGCCCGCATGCTTGCTGTGCCCGAGAGAGAGGCCGAATCATCTCACACTCAAATGGGACAGAGCTATGCCTGATCAGCTATTCGCCTCCTTCATACTCGATGCCGAGAAAGGGGTCGAAATTGCCCTGAAGGCCGAAAACGTCAGTGAAGCGACCCCTATCAACGGTGCCATCCGCCATCTGCCGGCGGCCATCGATTACCTCGAAGGCATCATGGCACTGCGACAGGATCTCATCCCGGTCATCAATCTCAAAAAACGGCTGGGATTTGAACACTCGCAATACAACCCCACTGCCAAGGTGGCTGTGGTTACCCTCCATGACTACCAGTTCGGTCTGCTTATCGACGATATTCAGGAAGTGTTCCGCGCCGGCGACGAAGCCATTATGCCGATCAGCAGCGTCCTGCAGACCGATGACCATATAATTTCCGCCATTATCAGACTCGACAACGGCAAGCGCACCATAGAGCTGCTCGATATCGGCCATCTTTTCAAAGGACGCAGCCTGAAGGCCATCGAAGGGCTGCAGGCGACGACCTCATCTTCGGCAGCAGCGACGACGACAACATACTCCCGCTGGGTAATTTTCAGCAGCGCAGGGCAACTCTACGGGGTACCCGTGAAGTACGCCAGGGAGATCGCTTTTTTTTCAGGAATCGACGATACCTTCAAAAGCGGAAATGTCGAAGGAGCCATCCGTCTGCGGGAAAAAGTGATCCCGGTCCTCAGCAGCCGCTATCTTCTCAATGAAAGCGAGGCCGGAGAGAGCGAAAACGACGACAACCGTGTACTGGTACTGGCTTCGGAGGACTGCTCTTTCGGCATGATGGTCGATGACATCAGGGAGATTGTGACGGTGGCCGATAACGATATCCTCGCCATCCCATCCGGCGGCAGCGATAACCTTCTGGGCATTTACCCGCAGCCCGACGGCACCGACATCATGCTACTGGATATGCCCAACCTGGTCTGCAATCAGATCGAGGACATCAAATCTCTGTCGCGTCTCAGCAGCAAGGAAGGCAAGGAAACCGGGACCGAAACTCATATCACCAGATCGCATCATGTCATAACGGAAAACTGCTACCTCATTTTCACCATCCATAAATTTTTTGCTATAGAACTCAAAGACGTACAGGAAATAATCGAAAGCGAAAACATCATGAAAATCCCCCGGGCCAACGGCTACGGCAGCGCCGTTATCAACCTGCGCGGCGCCATAGTTCCAGTCATCGATGTTCGCGCATTTTACGACTATCCGGCCAATGAGGCGCAGGAAAGCAAACTTATTATCTGTCGGGGCCATGGACGGACCATCGCCCTGGAAGTAGACGCCATCGTCACCATCTACAAGCAGGAGGAGTATCACTCCACTCCTTCGCTCAACCCGCGCTACGCCGATAAAAAAGATACCCTGGACCGGCTCATAGAATTCGAAAAAGAAGACGGTCTCAAAGAGCACGTGCTTGTCGTCAATATACACAATATGGTCGGCAATCACCTGGAATTCAAGGATAGGAAGCCTACACCTGAAACAGAACAGCAATCTGAAACTCTAACAAGTTAGGAAAAAACATGGAAACCACAGCAAAAACCACAGGCGACGTCCTGGATACTTCCTGTCTCAATCTCGTCATGCAGCCGAGTTTTATCGTCAATAACGACAGGATCATCACCTGGGCCAACCAGCCTTTTCTTAAAACATTCAAACATAAAGAAGCAGATGTCGTCGGCAAGATGACCTGCGAAGAGGCCTGCCCAAGCCACCTCTGCGGAACCAAGGATTGCCCGGTGGCCAAGGCCACCCGCATTAAGAAACCTGCCGAAGCCGAAGTTGTCGTCCAAAACGGCACGTCCGCCCCTCTGTATTTTGCCACCACGGCATCGCCTATCAACGGAGGTAAGGATGGCATGTATGTCAGCATGAACGACATCACCTCCCGCAAGGAGACCGAAGCCCATCTGCGCCAGTTGACCACGGATATGAACGTAATCCCCACCCCGATTCTGGAGATTGACAAAAACTTCACGATTACCTTTATGAATCCGGCTGGCGCCGGCGTCGCAGGCATGACTCCGGACGAGGCCGTCGGTAAAAAATGCTACGATCTCTTCAAGACGCCCCACTGCAAAACGGAAAAATGTGCCTGCGCCAAGGCCATGAAGACCGACTCCGTGGTCACCGAGCAGACCATCGCCCGCCCCCAGGACGGGGTCATCATTCCCATTAAATATACCGGCGCCCCCATCAAGGACGCCAAGGGAAATATCACGGGAGCCGTAGAATACGTCCTTGATATGACAGAGGAAACCAAACAAAAACAGATGGCCGATGAAAAAATCAACAACCTCAATACCATTCCCACGCCGATCATCGCCATCGACACCGATTTCACCGTCACCTTCATGAATCCGGCAGGTGCCGGCGTCATCGGCTCCACCCCCGACGAGGTTGTGGGCAAGAAATGCTACGATCTCTTCAAAACCCCCCACTGCAAAACGGAAAAATGCGCCTGCGCCAGGGCCATGAAAACCGACTCCGTGGTTACCGAGCAGACCATCGCCCGACCGGCCGAAGGGGTCATCATTCCCATCAAGTACACCGGCTCGCCCATCAAGGATGCCAAGGGCAATATCAAGGGTGCCCTCGAATATGTCCTCGACGTCACCGAAGAGGCCAGGCAGAAGCAGGAGGCAGAGGAGAAAATCAACAACCTCAACACTATCCCAACGCCGATCATGGCGATGGACACGGAGTTTTCCATCACCTTCATTAACCCGGCAGGTGCCGCGGTGGTGGGCTCTACCCCCGACGAGGTTGTGGGCAAGAAATGCTACGATCTCTTCAAAACCCCCCACTGCAAAACGGAAAAATGCGCCTGCGCCAGGGCCATGAAAACCGACTCCGTCATCACCGAACAGACAATTGCCCGACCGGCCGAAGGGGTTATCATCCCCATCAAGTACACCGGCTCGCCCATCAAGGACGCCAAGGGCAATATCAAGGGCGTTCTCGAATACGTCCTCGATGTCACCGAGGAGGCCAGGCAGAAGCAGGAAGCTGATGAGAAAATCAATAACCTCAATGCTATCCCGACACCGATACTGTCCATCGATACCGACTACACTATCACCTTCATGAATCCGGCCGGTGCCGCCGTCGTCAACCTCACCCCGGATGAGGCCATCGGCAAAAAGTGCTACGATCTCTTCAAAACTCCCCACTGCAAAACGGAAAAATGCGCCTGTACCCAGGCCATGAAGAACGACCGCATCGTCTCCGCCGAAACCATTGCCCGGCCGGCCGAAGGGGTCATCGTTCCCATCAAGTACACAGGTGCGCCCATCAAGGACGCCAAGGGCAACATCAAGGGCGCCCTGGAGTTCGTACTCGACGTTACCCGGGAAGCCGCGCAGAAACAGGCCGCCAACGAGAAGATCGAAAATCTCAACGCCATACCCAACCCCATTCATTCCGTCGACAGCGATTTCAATATCACCTATATCAACCCTGCGGGCGCCGCCATGGCCGGCACCACGGTGGACGAGGCTCTCGGCAGAAAATGCTACGACCTGTTCGGCAAGGACCTCTGCAGAACGGCGGAGTGCGCCATCAGCCGGGCGATGAAAAGCGACTCCTCCGTCACCGACCAGACCGTCGCCCATATCCGCGGACTCGACGTCCCCATCAAGGTCACCAGCGTAGCCATCAAGGATGCCAAGGGCAATATCAAGGGCGGCCTCGAATACATAGTCGACGTCACCGCCGAGGCCAAGGTCGAGCAGTTGATCAACCAGTCAAGCGACGAGGTCACCCGGCTGGTCAACAGTTCCATGGAACAGATGAAGGAGGCAACATCCTCTATCGAATCGATGAATGGTGCCATCGACAAGGAGGTCAACCTGCTTGACGAATCCTCGAAAACCATCGAGCAGATGGTCAGCTTTCTCAAAGAAATGGCCAGCGCCACCACCGAATCAGAGAATATCACCCAGCGGGTTGCCATCGATGCCGAAGAGGGCAAGAAAGCCAGCACCGATGCCGGCAAAAAGATGGAAGCCATCAACAAATCCATGGAAGGCACCAACGAAATGGTGGCCGGACTTGTCGGCCAGCTGGAAAAAATAGGCAGCTTCGTTGATATCATCAAGGAGATCGCCTCACAGACCAATCTGCTGGCCTTCAACGCCGCCATTGAAGCAGCCCGGGCAGGCGATGCCGGCCGCGGATTTGCCGTGGTCGCCGATGAGATACGCAAACTTGCTGAAAACAGCTCGAAATCGGCAGTCGATATTGCCAATATCGTCAAGAAGGTCGAGGAGGAATCGCGCGACACCATCGGTGTGATGAAGGACGGTATGAAAATGCTCGGTGACGGCAGCGAGGTCATCAATTGCGCCCTTGAAGCCATGAACAAGATTTCCGAGGGTATCGTCACCATTTCCGGGACCGTCAAGGACATCAACACCAAGACCGACAGTCTCAACGAAAGCGGCATCGATGTGAAGAGCCGCATAGCCGATGTCGCCTCTTCCTCCGAGGACAACAAGCAAGCGGCCAAATCGGTCAATTCATCCATCGACGGCACTGTCGAGGCGCTGAAAAAGCTGCAGGATTCCTCACAAACCCTGAACAGGGTGATAAGCGAGATGTAAAACACATCGGTCCGGACACGTCCGGGTGGCGTCCTCTGCCACCCGGCAATCTTGAACCCTTAGCCGTTAATTACTGTAGATTCACGCCATATCATGGCTACGATGATTACACTACCGAGAAATCTCTATACCAACAGGCTGGTGCTCCGCAAGGTACACACCAAGGATCTCGATCTTCTTGTCCACTGGAGTACCACGCCTGACGCCTATGGCGATTTTCTCTCACCGGAACAGTTCGACCGCCTCGAAATGGAACAGCGGCTCAATTCCGATCTCTACTGGAGCAGCAGAGAAAAGCTGTTTATCATAGAAAAACGCCACGACCGGCCGGTGGGCACCATCCACTACTGGTTGCCGGCGGACAAGATGGCTACGGCAACGGTGGCCGTCAAAATCGCTGAACCGGCGGAGCGCAACAAAGGCTACGGCACCGAGGCGCAGAAATTTCTCCTCATCTATCTCTTTGAAAAGGAAAAAATCCGCCAGGTGGAGATGTATACCGATCTTGATAATCACCCCCAGCAGCGCTGTCTGCGCAAGCTGGGTTTTTCGCTTATCGAAACACTCACCTACGACGACAGGGGCATTCGACGAACCGGCAATTATTACCGTCTCGACCGCAGGCAATATCAACAACACGCCATTTACCGCTACCACTATGAATAAGAAATGCGGTCTGCTGCTCGACGACCGGTACTTCAAACATTGCATACGTCAGAACTCTCCAGAGAATCCCAAGAGGCTGCACTCACTCTACGCCCATATCCAGGGCAACTTCAGAGACCGTTTCTATTGCCTCGAACCGCGCCGGGCCAGCCTCGAACATATCACCGCTGTCCATTCCACTTTTTACCTCGAACAGATATGGGAACATTCTACCAGGGAAAATCCCTATAGTTACGACCGCGACACCTACCTGATGGAAGAGTCGTTCGCCACCGCCGAGCTGGCTGCCGGCGGCTGCCTGGAAATGGCCGACAATATCATGGCCGGCGAATTCGATCGCGGCTTCGCCCTCATCCGGCCGCCGGGCCATCATGCCGAACCCGGCAGAGGCATGGGCTTCTGCATCCTCAACAACATCGGCATCACCGCCAAGTATCTTCTCGAGCATTATCGTTTGAGTCGGATACTCATCCTTGACTTCGACGCCCATCACGGCAATGGCACCCAGGAGATGTTCTACGAGTCGCCCGAGGTGCTGGTGGTATCGATTCACGAAAGCGGTCTGTTTCCCTTTTCCGGTAAAAAAGAGGAGACCGGCTCACTGCAGGGTCAGGGATTCACCATCAATATGCCGGTCTTCGCTCAGTTCGGCGACCGGGAATACACCTTTCTGGTCGGCCGGCTTCTCCAGGGCCTGGTGGAACAGTTCATGCCCCAGATCATTCTTGTTTCTGCCGGATACGACGGCCACAGGGACGACACCATAAGCAACACCCTGCTTAGCACGGAATGGTTCGCCATGGTGACCACCATGCTCAGACAATATGCCGAAGAGACCTGCGAAGGCAGGCTGATGTACATTCTCGAGGGAGGATACAATCCAGCTTCTCTCAAAGCCTCGGTCATTGCCACCTTAGAAAGCCTGGGTTGCCGAAACACACGCAAAGTTGGCGTCCTCGATGTCAAACGGGCCTCGGCTCTGCTTCACGATCATCCTTTGCAGAGGTACTGGACCATCCAGTAGAATTCATGAGCGATACCCTTGAGACGGCCACTCTCAACACCATTTTCCAGCAATGCCGCCAGTGCGGCACCTGCTGCAGACAGTACCGTAAAATCACTCTTGAACAGAGCGAGGTGGATTTTATCAAAAAGATGGGCGGCCATGTCGGCATCGACCTGAGCCTGAGGGAGATCAGAGAAAAGGGCATTAACCGGGCCCGCGAGGAAGCCGCCGCCACTGGTAAGACCTTCATGATCCATCCCGATGGCAGGGGCTGCGTCTTTCTCCAGAAGAAAAACGACAAGCACTACTGTAAAATTTATCACTACCGGCCCCGCTCCTGTCAGGGATTTCGCTGCAATATGGCCGATAATTCCATGATGTCGCTGATAGGTGGTGACGCCTATCTGCTTTTGGGCCAAAATTCCTATGGCCTGCCGCTGACGGAGAAATAAGATATCCCTCAAAACCCACAGGGTCCTATAGTCCAGGAGAAGTACAACGAAAAAAGAGGCGGTCCCATCAGGACCGCCTCTTTTTTCATTTCACTGAAGATACCAAGATACCAGCACCTATCGTCGGCGTCTGCACCAGAAACGACATCGCCGGCTACAGCAGGGAACGCACCGTGCTCAGTATGTCTTCGGTTGCCATTTCCTGATAGGGTATCTGTTCGCTCAGTCCGCCCTGGCCCTCTCTGTGGGTGCCCATGTGCGCGTATCTGGCGGTGAGCCCTCTCTCCAACAGCCAGGTGCCGTAGCGGATGCCAAGGCCGGTCTTGCTGTTCTGGGTTTCCACCACCAGCGCCAGAGGCGACTTGCCCACCAGGATGAGCGTCTCCTCGTCGATAACGTTGAGGGTGGGCTTGTTGATAAGACCGATATCGATGCCGTCCTTCTTCAGCAGTTCGACGGCATGCAGACACCTGTAGAGCATTTCTCCGTAGGAGATTATGTAGCCGGCGCTGCCTTCGCGGACAATCTCATCTTTGTCCGGGGTAAAAGCGTAGCCCTCATCATACATCCGGCCGCCGTCTTCATTTTCTATGTACGGCGTTGCCGAGCGGGTAGAGTAGATGAAGCGCAACCCTTCGTCGTCAAAGATTCTCGCCAGCAGTGCCCTGAGCTGCAGAGCATCGGCAGGAAAATAGAGCCTGGTGGTGGTATCTTCGTCGAGACCGCCGTCGGCAAAGAAATTGTTGATACCGAAGTGGCAGGTGTTGTCGGCCATGTCGTCGACGCCGGCATGGGAAAAATGGGCAATGACATTGGCCCGGTTAAGCCGGGCCATGGTGATTTCCGAAATCACCATCTCCTGGAAAGCGGAGAAGGTTCCGTAAATACCCTGTCGCCCCGGCGTGGAACCAAAGCCAGCTGCTACGGAAAAATTATTGCGCTCCATAATGCCGCCCGGGATATATATTTCCGGGCACATTTTACGGATATGATGAAGACCGCAGGAGCCTTCGAGATCGGAGTCAACAACGATGACTTTGTCGCGGGGATTGTCCAGCCGGCCGACAAGCTCACAGATGAGCTTGCCGAACTCATCGCGACACTTGGCCGTGTCTTTACTGCTGCCCAGGTATTGGCTGCTTCCTCCGCTCTTGCCGGTCTCCTGGAGCAGGACCACCGCCGCCTCATGCCCCTTACGCTGCAGGTAGGCAATGGCCATATCCACCGGAATGACGTCATGACCCTTGGGCAGTCCTTCGATGCCATCGACGCCCACGGCCATCTTGCGCTTGTTGACCAGTCCTACCGGACCGTCGCTTACGAGGCTTTCGCGGATGCGGCCGTAGAGTTCATCGATGTCCTCGCCATCGCCGGTGCTTACCTTCATTCCCTGGCCTTCCAGAGTCTTGGCGATATCAAAACCTTTGAGGTAGGTGCTGGGATGACCGGCAATGGTGACGTCGTTGTCGTCGATGATCACCTTGACATTGAGATTTCTGGCAACGGCATAGCGCGCTGCTTCGGCATCGCCACCCTCCTGCTGCGAACCGTCACTGCCCAGCAGCACCACCACCTTGTCGGTAAGGGCTTCGGCAACGCCGTTGACATGGCTCCAGAGATGGCCGAGGCGGCCGGAACTGAAGAAAATGCCCCGCTCGTCGTCTCTTTCGGGATGACCGGAGAGTCCTTTCTGGACCTCACGGGAGTGCAG
>CAKZOA010000342.1 GCA_937132035.1 uncultured Desulfobulbaceae bacterium
CTCAGAGAGCGAGCATGCTTTGTTTTTTAGCCGCCATATGGATACCTGGATGCCTACTTTTTGGGATGATCTTTCCAAGGCTAAAAATTGCGCGTTCTACAGGGCAGTAGGCGAATTTGGCGGTCATTTCTTCGACGCAGAGAGAGCATTTTTTCAAAGCACCTCATTTGTGCGGGCTAATGCAACAAATCTAAATAAACAGCCTGCCCGGATAAATCCACACCTTAACCTCGGATAGAGGAGGAAACGACGATGAGTAAAAAGTTTTTCGATGAACGACGCAATTTTCTCAAAACGCTGGCAGTGATAGGCGGAGCCGCATTCTCTTTGTCTGCGGTTTCACCAAAAAACGGCGCCAGCAAAGATCTTTCCGCTCAGCAAGAAGAGAAGCAATCTTCAGGCACATATCAAGAGACCGACCATATACGGAAGTATTATAAAACCGCCGGAATCTGATGACACCAATGATTAGCAAGGAGAAGTTGAAATGAAACAGTTCAGGAAAAGATGGCTGCAGCGGATAGATGACGAACCGATACAGCTGAAAGGGTGTGATCGAAGGACATTTCTGCGACGCAGCGGTATAGCCTTGGGAGGTGGAACCTTGATGGGAATGTTGCCGCTTTCTATTGTCCGGCAGGCCTCTGCTAAGGAAAAGGAATATATGCCCAAGGAAGATGTTGCGATTGAAAAAAGGCGATCAATATGTACCCATTGTTCAGTGGGCTGTGGTGTCATTGCCGAACTCCAGAACGGAGTTTGGACCGGACAGGAGCCGGATTTTGAATCACCGCTCAATCTCGGCGCTCACTGCACAAAGGGCGCGTCTGTACGTCACCATGGCATGGGCAATCGTAGGTTGAAATATCCCATGAAGCTTGAAAACGGATCCTGGAAGAGGCTTTCCTGGGAGCAGGCCATCAATGAGATAGGTGATAAGCTGCTTGAAATACGCAAGACCTCCGGGCCTGATTCCGTGTTTTGGTGCGGCTCATCGAAGGCAAGCAATGAAGGGTCCTATTTGCAGCGCAAGTTTGCCGCCTTTTGGGGGTCCAACAATATGGATCACCAGGCTCGTATCTGCCATTCGACCACGGTTGCTGGGGTGGCCTCTACCTGGGGGTATGGCGCCATGACTAATTCCTACAACGACATGCATAACTGCAAAGCCATGCTCTTTGTTGGAAGCAATGCCGCCGAAGCCCACCCCGTTGCCATGCAGCATATTCTTCGCGGTAAGGAGAACGGCGCCAAAATGATAGTGGTAGATCCGCGTTATACCCGTACCGCAGCCCATGCTGATATCTATGGTCGCCTGCGTCCGGGCACCGATGTGCCGTTTATCTATGGTCTACTTTGGCATATTTTCAAAAACGGCTGGGAAGACAGGGATTACATCAACAGCCGGGTCTGGGCAATGGATGATATTAAATCCGAGGTTGAGAACTGGCCGCCGGAGAGGGTGGAAAACGTCACCGGCATGGATGCGGCAAAGGTGAAGGAGATTGCTCAAACAATGGCTCAGAATCGTCCGGGCACCATTGTCTGGTGTATGGGGGGGACCCAGCATCACATCGGCAATAACATCACCCGGATTTTCTGTATTCTCCAGCTGGCGTTGGGCAATATCGGCAAGGCTGGCGGAGGCGCTAATATCTTCCGAGGTCATGACAATGTCCAGGGAGCTACAGATGTTGGGCCCAACAGCCATACACTGCCTGGTTATTACGGTCTTTCAGAAGGTGCCTGGAAGCATTGGGCCCGTGTTTGGGGCGTTGATTATGAATGGCTTAAAAATCGATTTGATATGAGCGCAAAGTATGATGCCGGCAACGGTAACATGCAGTACACCATGAATATACCTGGTATCCCGGTTTCTCGCTGGATTGATGGGATTCTAGAGGATAAAGCCAACCTTTCCCAGCGCGATAATTTCCGGGCAGTGTTCTTCCAGGGGCATGCCTGCAACAGCCAGACGCGTGGTACCGAGATGAAGGAAGCCCTTGAAAAACTCGAAATGGTTGTTATTTCAGATCCATATCCAACTCACATGGCAGTGATGAGCGATCGTAAAAACGACACCTATCTGTTGCCGACCTCCACACAATTTGAGACTTACGGCTCGGTTACAGCATCAAATCGCTCTTTGCAATGGCGAGAGAAGGTTATTGAACCGCTGTACGAGTCGAAACCAGATCATGTCATCCTTTATCTATTGGCCAGGAAATTAGGGTTTGCCAAAGAACTTTTTAAGAATATTGAGATTGACGGTGAAGAGCCCTTGATTGAAGATATTCTTAGAGAAATCAACCGCGGGACCTGGACCATAGGATATACCGGTCAGAGTCCCGAGCGACTGAAACTGCAGGCCAAACACAGGCAAACCTTCAATACCACGACGCTGATTGCCGAGGGTGGTCCCTGTGACGGTGAGTATTATGGCCTGCCCTGGCCGTGCTGGGGAAATCCGCAAATGAAACATCCCGGTACCCCGATTCTCTATGATCCAAGTAAACCAGTCTCTCAGGGAGGTTTAACCTTCAGAGCTCGGTTCGGGACCGAACACGACGGAGAAAACCTGCTGGCAGAGGGTGTGTATTCGCAAAAATCGGAACTCAAGGACGGCTATCCCGAATTCACTGAAGCCCTGCTGAAAAATCTGGGGTGGTGGGATGAGCTTACAATGGAGGAACAGCAAGCGGCTGAAGGACGAAACTGGAAAACCGATCTCTCAGGAGGTATCCAGAGAGTGGCTATTAAACATGAATGTGCTCCTTTCGGAAATGCCAAGGCCCGTTGCAAGGTCTGGGAGTATCCTGATCCTGTTCCTCTCCACCGTGAGCCACTGTATACCCCTCGGTTCGATCTGGTACAACAATTTCCAACCTATCAGGACCGTAAAGCGTTTTGGCGATTACCAACCCGTTATAATTCAATTCAGGCGGAAAATCATAGCCAGAAATATCCTCTGGTCTTTACCAGCGGTCGTCTTGTCGAATATGAAGGCGGAGGTGCAGAAACCCGCTCTAATGCCTGGCTTGCCAAACAGCAGCCGGAGATGTTTGCAGAAATCAATCCCAAGGATGCCAACGATGCTGGTATTTCTAACTGGCAGTATATCTGGCTTGAGGGTGCTGAAGGTGGACGAATCAAGGTGCGAGCCATGATTACTCCACGGGTTGGTCCTGGTGTGGTTTGGACACCTTTTCATTTTGGCGGCTGGTTCCAGGGCAAGGATCTCGGCGATAAATATCCCGATGGGACGGCCCCCTATGTCCGAGGAGAGGCATGCAATACCGCCACCACCTACGGCTATGATTCGGTGACCCAGATGCAGGAAACCAAAGCCAC
>CAKZOA010000343.1 GCA_937132035.1 uncultured Desulfobulbaceae bacterium
TGTTCCTGTCATGGAACGTGAAGAATATTTTGTTGCCGGATTACTTCATGACCTTGGCAAGGTTCCTTTCGGAGATGAATATTCAGAAGTGCTCACCATCGCTAAAAAGGAGCAGATACCTCTTGTACAAGTGGAGAGGGAATTAATGGGGATTGATCATCAGGAGGTCGGATTGATGATTGCGGATAAATGGAAACTTAATCCCAGTATCAAAGAATGTATCGCTGGACATCATCATATTGAGGATGTGGACGAAAGTCATCGGCGTCAGACAGCTATAGTGGCACTGGCAAATATATATATTAATATCTTCGACATAGGCTATGCCGGCGACATTTTTCCACCAGAGGCGGATGTCGAAAAACTCCTCGAAGCAAGTGGTATGGATTGGGATGATTACTCCGGGGCGCGTGTCGATGTCGAGAGAGAAATTGAGAAGGCGCAAATATTCCTGCAGGTCTGAGAAAGATTATGATGAAAGTAAAGTTTTGGGGTGTACGTGGATCAATTCCCTGTCCGGGGCCAACCACTCAAAAATATGGCGGAAACGGAGCCTGTATTGAATTACGAGTTGGCAAAAAGAGGAGGATCGTTATCATAGATGCCGGTTCAGGAATTCGGGAGCTTGGTAACTCTCTTATGAAAAATGATTTGCCTAACGGGCCAATATCGGCAGACATTTTTCTCTCACACACTCATTGGGATCATATAATGGGTTTTCCGTATTTCGTACCTATTTATGTTCCAGGTTCAAAACTTAAAGTCTATGGACCTGTGACCTTCGAAGAGGACCCTCTTGAGGAGGTCGTGGGCGGACAGATGAAATACCGCTATTTCCCAGTAAATTTCGGGGAACTAAGTTCAAACATCGAATATATTCGTTTAAACGAAAATCCAGGACTTGATTTGGGTGGCGGTCTTAAGGTTATTACCAAGTTTCTTAATCATCCGATAACAGCCTTGGGGTTTCGGTTTGAATTTGACGGCAAGGTTTTTTGTACCTGCTATGATACCGAACCGTTTCGCAATCTGTTCATAACAGACCCCGATCATCCTGATTACGATGAGGCTATGGCTGTTGAAGGTGAGGAAGTAGCCAAAGAGCAGAATATGCTTCTTGAGAAGTTTTTTGAGGGTGCCGATTTGCTGGTATACGATGCCCAGTATACTGAAGAGGAATTTCTTGCCAATCGGATTGGTTGGGGACACAGTCCAATTGAATATGCAATTGAGGCTGCAAAGCGCAGCGGCGTAAAAAGGTTAGCTCTTTTTCATCACGATCCCGATAGAACAGACGAGCAAATAGATGAAATGATAACAAAATACTGTCAGCCTGGTCAAAATGGCGAGACTGAAGTTTTCTTTGCCCGCGAGCAATGTGAGATAGAATTATAGACTATTTCTGAAAAACTGCTTTTTTATACGCTGGACGCAATCATAGTCAGGATGGAATTCCAATCGAGGTGGTTCCGGGCAGGGAAGCAGGTAGGTGGAAAAAGGGGTCTTTAGTATATTTCTGTTCCAGGCCTCTACTAAAAGTCGTTCTAGATTGACGGTATCTTCTAAATTGTAGGCAAGAAGTGTGGTGAGCGCTTTTTCGTCATTTTCACGTTCAAATAAACGCCAGAGTAAAACGGCGAAAGAGCCGTCCACGCCATCCAAAGCGCCTCTGTTGATTCCTAACTGTTTTTCGCATCCTTTCAAACCGCCTTTAATACCGAGCTTTGCCAGGACAAACCGAAGATCAATTTGTGCCTGGGGTAGCCGTATATTAAAATGTTTTTCAATGCAAGGTATATCAAAGCTTTTACCATTGTAACTTACCAGAACAGTGTAGCGCTGAACGTCACTTAGAAAATCATCCAGATTTCGTCCGTTGATGTATGTATAGACAGTGGTACCGTCATACATAGCAATGGTTGTGATTTCGGCGTCTTCGCCCAGACCGGTAGTCTCAATATCCAAATAAGCTGTTGTTGAACGAAAATCGGAAAAAAGGCGCCAGCTATCACCACTGCCCAGCCTGTTTGAGAAAAAAGTTGGGTCTTTCTCTTTAAGAGCATTGATTGAGTGTTCAAATATTTCTGGTATTTCCATTTTAGAGCGTTTTGATAACGGTACGCCTGCAGGGTCACGCCATTTGTTCCATTTAGTTATCCCGGCCTGCCAGAGACGCTGTTCAGTTTTTTCTCCTATTCCTTGAATATGACAAAATGTATGCTGCAGCATGATATTTTTAAAGAGTTAAATTGTTTTTATGTGTTTGATTCTAGACTGTTACATGAACAAGCAGCAGTGCAATGAAGACCGCGGGGAGCAGATTGCCGATGGGTAAGCGTTTGATGTCTAGAAGATCAAGGGCAATAGCGATGATAAGCAGTCCTCCCACACCATTCATTTCTGCTATGCCCGTCTGGGTCATAACGGTGCTTGCCCAACCGGCAAGGAGAGTGAGCCCGCCTTGATAAACAAGAAGTGGGAAAATTGAAAAAAC
>CAKZOA010000344.1 GCA_937132035.1 uncultured Desulfobulbaceae bacterium
CTGAACTGCCATTTGACTCTTACCTGCAGATCCTCGAGGCTATAAAGGAGGTCCGTCCCGGTGTCCATATTCAGGCCTTTACCTGTGTCGAAATAGCACACTTGGCCGAGATTGCCGGCAAACCGGTGGACGAAACCCTTGAAATTCTTAAAAACGCTGGTCTCGGCTCCATCCCCGGTGGCGGCGCCGAAGTTTTCAGCCCGCGCATTCGCAGGCTGACCTGTGAGAAGAAGCTTGCCGGTTCCGACTGGCTGGAAATTTCCAAGAGTGCCCATCGGCATGGTCTGCATAGCAATGCTACCATGCTCTACGGCCATATTGAAACCCTGGAAGAACGCCTGTTGCACCTTGATGCATTGCGCAAGGCCCAGGATGAGACCGGCGGTTTTCTGGCTTTTATCCCCTTGGCCTTTCATCCCAAAAACACCGAGATGGCAGACCTTGCCCAGACCAGCGGCATCGATGATCTGAAAAACATCGCTGTCGCCAGGTTGATGCTCGATAATTTCCCGCATATCAAGGCATATTGGGTCATGATTGGACCGAAAATGGCGCAGATAGCACTTTCCTTTGGCGCCGATGACATGGACGGTACCGTAAAAGAGGAGATCATCACCCATATGGCCGGGGCTGAATCAGGCCGTAACATTGGCTCGGCCACCCTTGTACGGCTTATCCGGGAGGCAGGCAGAAAACCGATTGAGCGCGACACTCTCTACAATATCATCAGCACGCCTTAATCCGAATTTTTCATGAAAACGGGACTGCGCAACTCGTGCAATACTCAGGCTCACCCGCACAACCCAAGGAAATGTTGTGAAAGATCTCAACGCTAAAATACTCAGCGGTCTGCGAATCGAGGATGAAGATTTTCTCCGTCTGGCAGCCGAAGCCGATCTGCACCAGCTTGGCCATTGGGCTGATGCCGTCCGCCGCAGGAAGCATCCTGAGAGAAAAGTAACCTACGTTATCGACAGAAACATCAACTACACGGATATCTGCATTTCCGCCTGCAGTTTCTGCGCTTTTTACAAAACACCGCCCGAGTCTGGAGGCAAAGTTCTGAGCTTTGAAGAACTGGGAGAGAAAATTGAGGAAACCCAGAAGCTTGGGGGGACACAGATTCTCCTGCAGGGGGGCCTGCACCCGGATCTTACTATTGAATTCTACGAAGAGATGGTTCGCTTTATCAAAAGCAAAGGTATCCACCTCCACGGTTTTTCCCCTCCCGAAATCTATCATTTTGCCTCCGTTTCCAATATTTCCGTGCAGGAGGTTCTCGACAGACTGATTGAGGCCGGTCTTGATTCTATACCCGGAGGCGGTGCAGAGATACTCTCTGACAGGGTGCGCAACCAGACGTCGCCGAACAAATGCAGTTCCGACCAATGGCTTGAGGTGATGGAGAAAGCGCACCGACGAGGCCTGCGAACCACTGCCACCATGATGTTCGGTCATGTCGAGACTCTAGAGGAGAGGCTTGAGCATCTGCGTAGGCTGCGCCAGCTGCAGGACCGGACCGGGGGCTTTACCGCCTTCATTCCCTGGCCTTTTCAACCAGACAATACCGCACTGGCTCACGGCTTTTCCGGAAAGACCGGCGGCCATGAGGATTTGAGG
>CAKZOA010000345.1 GCA_937132035.1 uncultured Desulfobulbaceae bacterium
CCTTGCGATTGGTGAGATCCACCCTGCCCGTATGCAGTCCTTTACTTGCCAGTTCGCCCAGCGCCTCTTTATTGCGGCCTAGGGCAAAAACCTCGTGTCCTTCACCGTGATAGTCCAGTGCCAGTTGTCTGCCTATTCCCGAGGTTGCCCCGGTGATAAGAATTTTCATGTGGAAATCTTCTCCTTGAGATATCTGATGATTCTGCCAACGACCGGGATATGTTCATAGACCATGCTGCCGACGTCAAAATAATCGCTGTGGTGGACAACCTTGCCGTGTTCGGAAAACTTGAGAACGCTGACGCCGTCGACAACCACTGGCCGACCAGATGCCAGCCTCCGGTGAGCAAAGCGCATACGCCATTGGATGCAGGCGTGTTTATCTGCGACTATCCTGTGCCCGAAATCGAAGGAGACTTCCTTAACGTTCTCGTAGAGGCCGGCGAAGTACTCTTTGAGGTCGCCCAGGCCGTGTACGGTGTGCATAGGGTCGACAAAAGTTACCTCATCCTCGTAGATTGTCGGGAGCAGCGAAAGAGTATTGCGGTCGAGTTGCTGATAGGTGTCGAGAAAAGTATTCAGCGCTTTCATGTCATCGTATCTCCGTGAGTCCCCGAAGCAGCTCGGCGCGCAGCGAGGCGTCGAGCGGCAGCTTCTCTCCTAACCAGATGCCGAAATAGAGTGCGGCCAGATCCGACGAGGAAATAGAGACTATCGCCTGGCCATTCAAATACAGCGTATTTGTCTTGGTATCGGAGTCATAGCAGAGGTTGTAGCTGTCTCCTTCGGTGATATCCTGGTATGCGCTATGGAGCTGGTCTATCAGATGTCGAAATGGGCGAATGTGTTGTTCGGTGTGCTGTCGCTTTAGGACGGCGTTGGCCCCGGTAATGATGTCATCTGCCGTGAGGTCGACGGTGTAGTGAATAGTCAGGCAGCGCGAAGTCTGAGAGTCGAGGACCGCGCTCAGGCGGGCGTCTTCTTCCGCAAAGAACTCGGCGGTGTAGACATGAAAAAGACCGAGGTAGCGGATATCTCCTTCGCCAATGCGGACAAGGCCCGCAGGTTTTGCCTGCAGTGTCTGTGATGCCATGAGCAGCAGCAGTGTCAGCACCGCGGTCGAAAACAGTTTCATTTCATCTGCTCCCTGTGGTGGTTTTTGCTGAATACTATGGTTATTTCGCCGACATCGATACCGAACTTGCTCATCTGCAGCTTATTGATGAGTATATCGTCGTTCTGGAGAAACATCCAGTCGTCGAAATGTATTTTCCATTTCTTTCCTTCGACATCCACCAGCATGTGATACTGCCAGTTGAGAGCGTTGCCGTAGGCTGCGCCCTGAGCGGTACCCACCACGTCTGCAGCGGTACCGGAGAAATGATGATCATCGCTGGCGACAACCGTCCAGGTGCGCTCTTCCAGCTCACCATCACTCCAGTAAAAATCCTCTTCGAGAAGGAACTCACCGTTGTTGGTCGAGCTGCCGACCATATCGACGATAAACCTGCGGGTGACCATACCTTGCCAGTTTTGGACCATGCCCCATCCTCGTGTTTCGCCATGGAAATACTCAAAAAAATCAAATCGAGGTGTTGATTTTTTAAACTGCGTTACTTCAACGGTTGAACATCCTGAAAAAAACAGTACCGATACTATCACCGCCATAAGAGTTCTCATCTTTTCACCCACTTATACTAACCTTTAACAGTAAACGTCGTTTCTTATCATAGCATACACCATAACCAGAAACTGGCGCGGTACAATGATCGGAAAAAAGTAGTAAAGTGATAGTATATACTACTGTATTAAAGGTCGGGCGTAATCGATGAAGAAAAACGGAAAAGCGAAGTGGGCAGCTGGAAAAGTAGAGTTGGCAGTGAATATGGCCATCGGAGAAAAATTCAAAAGCAGAATCCTGGGCGTAGCTGTCGGAGGCGGGACACAATCTGCGGGCAAAATCTCAGCTGGTTTGCGCGTTGTCCGCAGAGAGTGTGGGTGATGGTCGCTAGCCGTGCATCAGCGGCGCCAGTCACGTTGTTTACTGCGCCAGTCGCCGTAGCCACGATGGTTGTAGCCCCGGTCACCGTAGGGTTGCTGATAGCGATGATACCGGGAAGGGCTGTCTCCCTGGCAGATGCTTTCTTTGACTATGTATTTGCGACCATGCTTATAGGTTATGTATCTTTCTATCCGGCAACTTCGTATACCATGGGTGAAATATCTGCGGTGATGCTTTTCTCTGCTGTAGTAGTGATGGCGCGGTGAATTGTCGTATACCCTGGGATGGAGCGAAATGCTGCCATGACCGGCGGCTATGCCGACAATGCTGCCGATGGCCGAGCCAATGAGGGCCGATTCTGTATTTCCACCGACAACATGTCCGATGACGGCACCGGTGCCTGCGCCGATTAGCGCTCCGGTGATCTCCCTTTCCCCTGCCAGCGCTGGTGGGTGGTAAAAAGCAATGATGGCGGCGATGCAGGCAACTGCAGCTGTTGTTTTCATGTCAAAGTCCTCCTCTGCTGTTTCGTATCATCAAGGTCTTGCCTATATAATAAGGATGATTCCGGTCTTTGTCTGACTGAGAGAATAAGCAAAAACGGAATGAAGAAAAAGGGGACATCGGTAGACTTTCACCCGACATCAGCCAATGTCGGGGCGATGTCGGGTAAGGTATGTCTCATAATGAATGGTTTAAGTGTTAGTTTTATATATTAAAAACATCGAATCGTTGTGTCCTCTGTCGCGATGACAAAGCGTTTTTTGTGTTTCTCGATTTGATTCGGGGCTGAACCGGGAGGCGTCGCTCGGAGAAAAACGACCAATCTGCAGCAGGAAATGGTACAGTTATCACCTCGGCAATTTTACGCCATGCAGCGCTTCTCTGTTCCACAACCTGGAGGGGTCAACAGTGCACCGCTGCTTAAAAATCAGGTGGGGAGGGAGATTTCAAATACATCACAATGAAGAAATATCTGCTTTTACTCATATGTTGTTCACTACTGGCGCCCGGACTGTGTTGCGGTGCCAAAATCAAGAAAAATGTTCTCTACATCAACTCCTATCACCATGGCTATCAATGGTCCGATGAAATACTCGAAGGCATCCGCGAAGTTCTGGCAGATTCGATATATAAGGTCGATCTGCAGATAGAATATATGGATACCAAGAAGTACCTCTACGATCCCGTCAATGCCAGTCTCTTCAAACTCTATAATGAAAAATTCAAGAATGAAGAGTTCGATGTCATCATCGTCTCCGACAATCATGCTTATAACTTCGTCATTGAGCACAGAGAGGCCCTCTTTCAGGGAATCCCCCTTGTTTTCTGTGGCATGAACAATTATGAATCTGCCGATATCAGCTCCGGCAATCTCACCGGAATCGTCGAAAATTTCGATCTCATAGGTACCCTCGAGGTAGCCAGAAAACTCCATCCCGACAAGACGAAAATGGTGGTGGTCGGCGATCAGTCGATCACCGGCAGATCCATCGAGCAGCAAGTGTATACCATGCTCGAACGCTATCAGAAGGGTCTCGAAGTGGAGTTCTGGTTCAAGCTCAGCCTGGAGGAAACTAAGGAAAAGGTTGAAAGGCTGCCGGATAATACTTTTCTGTTTTTCAGTCCCTGGTATCAGACGGTCAAGGGGAAATTCTATACTGCCGAAGAGGTAATGGAGGATATCTATGCACATTCTTCGGTGCCGATCTATACGACCTGGCAATTTCTGCTCGGCCATGGCGCCGTCGGAGGGAGCCTGCTCTCGGGACTGCACCACGGCAAAATGGCGGCTGAGATGGCGCTGCGAATAATAGAAGGAGAAAACCCTGAGAATATTCCAGTTGTTATCGATCCTTCCGGACAGTATATGTTCGATTACCATGTGATGCAAAAACTTAATATAGACCTTGATCTGCTCCCGCCGGCTTCGGTTATCATCAACAGCCCGAAGGCTTTCTATGAACTGCCCAAGGAACTTTTCTGGACGATAATCGTCAGCTTCCTGCTGCTGGTGGTGGTCATGGTCTTTCTGGTGATGAATATGGCTGAAAGACGGAAAGTTCAGAGGAAGGTCCAGGAGCAGCTCAGGTTCCAGGAGACGCTTATGGATACCATTCCGCAGCTGGTCTCCTGGAAAGACCTCGAAGGCAGATATCTGGGTGCCAATCAAACCTTTATCGATTTTTTTGAGATAGGCGGGCACACCGACATGATTTCCAAGGTGACCGAAGATGTCATAAACGACACAGAGTATGTCCGCTGGTCCACAGAGGCCGACAGGGTTGTCGTCGCCCGTCGAGAAGAGTTTCGTAAGCTGCGTAAAAAGATCACCGACCGCAGCGGCAGGATCGGCTGGCTCGAAGTCAACAAGGTGCCTCTGAGAGCACAGGGAGGGGGAATAATTGGCATTCTCACCACTGCTGAAAACGTTACCAAAGAGCAGGATCTGGAAAAGCAGTTGCTACAGTCCCAGAAAATGGAGGCGATCGGCACCCTGGCTGGTGGAATCGCCCATGATTTCAATAATATTCTCACCTCTATTCTTAACTCGACGGAACTCGCCCTGGGCGATGTTGAACCTGACTCTCAGACGGCCAGGGACCTTGAGCGGGTTTTGAAGGCGGCGAAAAGGGGCAGCCGGGTAGTCAAACAGATACTCTCCTTCAGCAGACCATCCCAGGAGGGATTCAGGCCGACGGATCTGGCCCTGGTCAGCCGCGAAGTCATCAGCCTGATGGAGGCTTCACTGCCTTCGAATATTTCGGTGCATTCCCGTATCACCGCAAGCGGCGTATTGGTGGACGCTGATCCAACCCAGATGCACCAGGTTATCCTCAACCTCTGCACTAACGCTTTTCACGCACTGCGAGAAGATGGTGGCAACCTCTATGTAGAACTTGAAGAAGAGACTATTGACACAGAAACCGCCGAAACCTTGAATACGTCTTCTGGTAAATATATCAAGATCACCGTTGCCGACGACGGTCTTGGGATAGACCCCAAAATCATCGACAATATTTTTGATCCCTTCTTTACCACCAAGGATATCACCGAAGGTACCGGCTTGGGCTTATCCGTGGTCCATGGTATCGTCAAGGGACACCGCGGCGGTCTGCGGGTCGAGAGCGATCTTGGCGCCGGGAGCCGCTTTGAGATCTTTCTGCCCCAGAGCAGTGTACGGAATGTGGCAGAAAAAAAGATGGCAGGCGGTATTCTCGAATCCCAGCTGCAGATTCTCTTTGTCGAAGACGACGTCGATCAGCTCAATTCTGTTCCGCGAATACTCCAGAGTCTTGGTCATACGGTCACGGCTCTGCGAGATCCAGCTGAGGCTATTCGACTGGTCGAACAGGAGGGCGGAGCATTCGATCTGCTTATCTCCGATTTTGACATGCCAGCCATGAGGGGTACTGCTCTGGCATCCAGGCTCGCTCCTTTGCCGGCAATAATCGTCTCTGGCAGAAACGATGCCGTTGCTGCTTCCGAGAACCATGACAATATTTGCAGGGTTATCATAAAACCTTATGATATACAGGATCTTCGCTGGATCCTGAATCTTCATTTTCACGGAGAGCAACTATGAAGAAAATGCTCATCGTCGATGATGACATTGAAGCTTGCGAGACCATTGAAAGCCTCATCACAAGAAAGTCCCATCGTTGTGACATGGCGCATTCACTCTCCCAAGCCAGAACGAGGCTACAGCAGGAAAGTTATGACGTCGTTTTTCTCGATGTCGGTCTCCCCGACGGCAGCGGATTGGGAATGCTCCCTGAATTAATGGACATACCCAACGCTCCCGAGGTTATCATCCTCACCGGCAAGGGCGATGTCGATGGTGCTGAGCTGGCGATTAAAGGCGGTGTCTGGGATTATCTGCTCAAGCCCTCCAGCGTTCGGGAGATAACGCTGACGCTCAATCGGGCACTCAAATACCGGGCGGAAAAAGCAACGAGGGAGGAGCGACAGGAACTCAATCTTCCCTTCGTCATTGGTACCAGCCAGAAAATTCAGGTCAGTCTGCAACTGACCACCAAGGCCGCTCATTCAGATGCCAGCGTACTCATCACTGGAGAGACTGGAACGGGCAAGGAGCTTTTCGCCCGCACAATTCATGAAAACAGCAGCAGGGCAGGTAAACGATTTGTTGTTGTCGACTGTGCTTCACTGCCGGTTTCCCTTGTGGAGTCAACGTTGTTCGGTCATGTCAAAGGCGCATTTACCGGGGCGGAGAGCGATTCTCCAGGACTTGTGAAGCTGGCTGACGGAGGCACCCTGTTTCTCGATGAGGTCGGGGAGATGCCGCTTTCTCTGCAAAAGGTCTTTCTGCGGGTTCTCCAGGAGCGCAGATTTCGGCCGGTGGGAGGGGCCAGTGAAGAAAACAGCAATTTCAGACTGATCGCAGCGACTAACCGGGATCTCGAGTCCATGGTGGATGAGGGCAGCTTCCGTAGCGATCTTCTCTTTCGCATAAAGACCATGCGTATACGCTTGCCTGCCCTGCGCCACCGCATCGACGATATAGTGGCACTGCTGGAGGCGCGCATGCGCCACCTCTGTGATAAATATGGTTTGGAGGAAAAAGGTTTCGGCGAGGACTTCATTGTCACCCTGAACACCTATTCATGGCCAGGAAATATACGTGAGCTCCATAATATTCTCGAGCGGGCCATGGTAGAAGCCGGTGATGAAAAAACACTGTATTCAGTTCATCTGCCGCGGGATCTGCGCATCCAGGTCGCCAGAACCCAGATAGAAAAAATGACGGGCAAGGAGATTCTTTCCGGCGATAACGGGGAAGAGAGAACTGCAGGAGTCCGCAATATAGGACAGAAAATATTCGAGGATATTTTTGACAGTGAGCTGCCGCAGTTGAAAGAGTTCAAGTCCACCGCCGAAAAGATCTATCTCAGCGAACTCATGCGACAGTGTCGGGGTGATATAACAGCCATACTGGAAAAATCCGGACTTTCGCGCTCTCATTTCTATACCCTTTTGAAAAAATACGGTCTCAGTATGTAAGCAGAGAAGCCCATGAATGGCGAGCAGACCTGCATAGATTGATGGTGGCTTCCAGGCTCTTGTCCGTTTTTTCGGACAGCTGGCCGTGGACCTGGCAATGCTCATGCTCGAGGCACTGCGCTCATCGGCAAACATATTTTTCCATCATATTCGCAAATACAATGAGATAGTCAGGGTCGTGCCGTTTTTCTTTCATGTCAGGAAAAGGGCAGCTCCGTCGGTCTCAATTTTTTTATCCGTTTTTTCGGACAGACAGAGGGGGCTGAAGAGGCGGCAGATATCGCTTGACGACTGTCGAAGCACACACATCCCTGGAATTACATATTAAAAATAATCATTCGTCATCCTGGCACGGGAGGTGCTTCTGGTATTTTCGGTAAGGAGAGATGCTGATGGTATTGCACGCCCGGTCTCTCTTCGATGGGTATGTCTTCTTGCAAGACACAGAGAATAACATTAAGGAGGAGTTGTAATGAAACGTTTCGTAACTGCAGCACTTACAGTGGCTCTTGCCGTAAGTGTCGGCGCCGGTACGGCCTCGGCCAAGCGCGAGAAATTCGGGAGTGATCCTCGCCATGAAAGCGCCAAGCGCGTAAGCTTCGACACATCCGAGGAGAAGATCCGCTGGAAGATGGTAATGCCGTGGTCCAAGGGGCTTCTGTTCTACGATATCGCCGTCCACTTTGCCGACAGCGTCCGTCTGGCCTCGGCCGGCCGGCTTGACATCAAGCCCTTTTCCGCAGGCGAGCTGGTGCCGGCCATGCAGAGTTTCGACGCCGTATCCAAAGGCTCGGCTCAGGTAGGCCATGACTGGCCGGGCTACTGGAAAGGCAAGAATGAAGCCTTCGTCGCCTTCGCCTCCGTACCCTTCGGTCTCGACGCCGAGGGCTACAATATCTGGCTCTACGAGAAGGGCGGCCTGGAGCAGATGCAGGACGTCTACGGCCAGTTCGGCCTCTACGCTCTGCCGGGCGGCCAGCTGGGTCAGGAGATGGGTCTGTTCTCCAACAAGCGCGCCACCAAGATGGAAGACTTTAAAGGCATGCGTGTACGTACCCCGGGCTGGTTCATGGATATTCTCAACAACCTCGGCGCCTCCGTCTCTCCCCTGCCCGGCGGCGAAGTCTATCTCGCCCTGGAGCGCGGCGTTATCGACGCGGCCGAATTCTCTTCACCGGCCATAAACTACCCCATGGGATTCGACGAGATCACCAAGTACGTGATCCAGCCGGGCGTCCATCAGCCGGGCATCCAGTGCGGCCTGTTCTTCAACCAGAAGGCCTGGGACGAGCTGCCGCAGGATCTCAAGGAGATCGTCAAGCTGGCGGCCAAGGAAACCCAGCTCTGGAGCTATAACTGGATCAACGCTCTCAACGCCGAGGCCATCAACCGCTTCCAGGAGAAGGTTGAAATCGTCAAGATGGACAAGGAAACCCTCATCGAGTTCCGTAAGGTGGCCAAGACCTATCTCGACTCCGTCAAGGAGAAGTACCCGGATGTCAAGCGGGCGCTTGACAGCCAGGAAGCCTTTATCCAGGAATACGCCGTCTGGCGCAATGCCAGGTCCGGCGCCACTCCGTGGCCCTATGAGACCTATATTTCCGGACGTATAACCGAATAACGCCTGCACACCTTTGTGCATGGTTCTACGACAGCCCTCTGCCGGTCAGCCGGAGAGGGTTGTCTGGTTTGTCAACTCACTACGAGATCCAAGGATACCACCATGTTCTCAAAATTAGCAGACGGCATTGACCGGCTGAACCTCTGGCAGGGCAAGATCACCTCGATGCTGATCATCCCGCTGCTGCTTGTGGTTCTCTACGAGGTTTTCATGCGCTATGGCTTCAATTCGCCGACGATCTGGGGATTTGAGGCCACGGCCTTTCTCTACGGCATGCATTACATGTTCGGCCTTGCCTACACCGATGTCAAAAAGGGCCATGTCCAGGTCGACATTTTCACCTCTCTCGCCCCGAAAAAGATCCAGGCGGCGATCAGCGCCTTGACCACGCTGGTTTTTTTCCTGCCGGTGATGACCTGCATGACCATCTGGTCGACCAAATTCGCCATCTACTCCGTGCAGGGCCTGGAGAAAAACTCCACCAGCTGGGCCCCGCCCATCTATCCCTTCAAGATGATCATGGCGCTCTGTTTTTTCCTGCTGCTGCTCCAGGGGGTTTCCAACCTGATCCGGGATCTGCAGGCACTTTTCGACAAGGAGGGGCGTTGATATGAGTCTTGAAATGATGACACTGGCGATGTTCGCCACCCTGATCGTCGCCATTGCCCTGGGCCATCCGCTGGCCTACACCCTGGCAGCGGTGGCCACCCTTTTCGGCCTGATCGACAACGGCTGGAACATCGCCCCCCTCTTCGACATGTTTGCCAACAACACCTGGGGGCTGATGAACAACTATGTGCTCGTCGCCATTCCGCTGTTCATTCTCATGGCCCAGCTGCTCGACCGCTCGCGGGTGGCCGACAAGCTCTTCGAGACCCTTTTCGTGGTGCTTGGCGGGCTCAAGGGCGGGCTCGGCCTGGCCGTGGTCGTGGTCTGTACGGTGTTTGCCGCCACCACCGGCATCATCGGCGCCTCGGTGGTGGCCATGGGGCTGCTGGCGACGCCGGCGTTGATGCGCAAGAACTACCAGAAGGAGCTTTCCGCAGGCATCATCTGCGCCGCCGGCACCCTGGGTATTCTTATCCCGCCGTCGATCATGATGGTGGTCTACGGCGGTCTCACCGGCATGAAGGAGACCAGCGTCGGCAATCTTTTCGCCGGTTCGATTTTCCCCGGCCTGCTGCTGGCCACGCTCTATTTCCTCTACATCTTCGTGCGCTGCACCATCAATCCCAAGCTCGGCCCGCCCATCAGCCGCGAGGAGGCCTCGAAGTGGTCTGCAGTGCAGAAGCTGGTGCTGACGCTTAAATCGCTGATTCCACCGATGGCCCTGATCCTGGCGGTCATGGGTACCATCCTCTTGGGCGTGGCAACGCCGACGGAAGCTGCGGCTCTGGGAGCACTGGGAGCACTTATTCTGGCTATATTCAACGGTAAATTCAACTGGACGGTACTGCGCGAGTCGGCCTATGCCACCATGCAGACCACCGCCATGGTGATGATGCTCTTTATCGGCGGCAAGCTCTTCTCCACCGTCTTTCTCTCCATGGGCGGCGGCGACGTGGTCGCCGACGTGCTGGTGGGTTCGGGACTTAACCGCTGGCTCGTGCTGGTGATCATGATGGGCATCGTCTTCTTCATGGGCATGTTTATCGACTGGGCGGCGATTCTGCTGGTAACGGTGCCTATTTTCATGCCCATTGCCATGGAGCTCGATTTCAACCCGCTGTGGTTCTCGATCCTGCTCTGCGTCAACCTGCAGACCTCCTTTCTCACCCCGCCGTTTGGTTATGCGCTCTTCTACTTCAAGGGCGTGGCTCCCGAGGGGTACACCATGGGCCACATCTACCGCGGCATCATCCCCTTCGTGCTGCTGCAGGTCACCGGCCTGCTCATCCTGGCGATGTTTCCA
>CAKZOA010000346.1 GCA_937132035.1 uncultured Desulfobulbaceae bacterium
AAGTTTCCCTCCCCTTTCACCGCTTCGCTCGAACCGAGATGACTCGCTCTTCCGCCGCTGATCTCTCTACCATCGCATAATTTTGTTGTTAATTTTTTCCGGGTAGTATAGTTTTGATGTTTTACAGCAAAATGTTCATGGTAAATAGCTGGAAAATCGAATTATTATTCAAAGCCACATACTGTTGGCAAAGATCATCCCTCTTCGTGCATCTGACACTGTGTCAACATTCTTCAAGCAATGAAGCCAATTCAGGGCTTATGTTATGAGTAATCGGTATCGTATACTATTTTGCGGTGACGTAGTAAATGGATGTAATATCGAAGATGTTAAAAAGAAACTGGTCTCCCTTTTGCAAGAAGATCAGGAGAATATCGACACGCTGTTTTCCGGGCAGACCTACGTTATCAAGAAAAATGCTGACCTTGAAACATGTGAACGAATACGCAGATCCTTCATTGCCGTAGGCGCGGTCTGCTACATCAAGGATCCCAAACCGCAGGATGCCTCTGAGGAAGATACCGAAGGCGGAGATACCCTCCAGATCATTGAATCATCCGAATCTTCTTCACCGAGCCTGGATACTGTCAAATCGCAGAAGAAATGGAAGGCCTTTCTCGGTCGACTTTCAACCTTGCCGAACACATCCAGGCAATCTTTCAATGGCACCAAAAACAAGACCGTTGCCTTTTGGCAACACGCTTCTGAGTCCATCCAATCGGATTTTGAGATCGACGGGGCCAAGGCGCTTGTGAAAAACAGGTATTTTCTTTTTCTGCTGCTTTTTTCACTTTGTGTGCTCTTTGCCCTATCATGGGCTGTTACCTATGAACGCAAGGCCATGCCTATGACGACCTCTAACCTGGAGGCGCTGGTGGAGCATATTGCCTTTATAGAAAATGCCTTTACCACCGAAGAACTGCAGACCATGACCCAAAATCGCCGTGATTTTCTAGATTATGTTCTGGCCGACCCTATACACAAGAAGGGCTATGAATTTGAAGCGACCTTGGAGGGCATGGCCAAGCACTATCTCCTGGACAAATTCACCCATGAGGAGCACAAAAAAGCGAAGATTTATCTGGAGATCGCCTCTCATGAGCGGCGAGAACTGGTCCAGCATGGCACCATTTCAACGGAGGTGGGAAAAATGCTGGGTGATGTTGCAGCAAAGATGGAGAAGGGCCAACAGGCATTCTCCGCCGGAAAAGACTGAGAATGCCTTTTTACCTCTCCCGTTAAACTTCTCTACATAAGTTCACTGAAAAAATCGTTACCCTTGTCATCAACGAGGATAAACGCCGGAAAATGAACCACATCAATCATCCAGACCGCTTCCATCCCCAGTTCCGGATAGTCGATACATTCCACTTTCTTGATATTCTCCTCAGCAAGAATTGCGGCCGGGCCGCCTATTGAACCGAGATAGAAGCCACCGTGTTTTTCACAGGCGTCGGTAACCTGCTGTGATCTGTTGCCTTTGGCTATCATGATCATGGAACCACCGTGGGACTGCAGCAGATCGACATAGCTGTCCATGCGGCCTGCGGTGGTCGGACCGAAGGACCCGGAAGGCTTGCCAGGAGGTGTTTTCGCCGGACCGGCATAATAGATCGGATGCTTCCTCAGGTACTCCGGAAGATCTTTGCCGTTGTCGAGCAGTTCCTTGAATTTGGCATGGGCAATATCCCTGCCGACAACGATGGTACCCGAGAGCAAAAGAGATGTACCCACCGGATGTTTGCGCAGTTCAGCCAGGACTTCTTTCATCGGTTTGTTCAAATCAATCATCACGCCGTGATCATGGCTGCGGCGATATTTTTCCGGTATCAGGCGTCCCGGATCGCTGTCCATCTTTTCTATCCACAGACCCTCCTTATTGATTTTTGCCTTTATGTTTCTATCGGCTGAGCAGGACACGCCCATGCCCACGGGACAGGAAGCACCATGGCGGGGCAGACGAATAACACGAACATCGTGAGTGAAATATTTGCCAC
>CAKZOA010000347.1 GCA_937132035.1 uncultured Desulfobulbaceae bacterium
TCCCCTGTCTCCACATAATCGGCTAGGCTGAGTTTCAGGGGTAATCAGGAAAATGAATGCTTGCAATATCATCTAAATGGCTGCGCTTGATTTCCGGGAAATGTCTTGAGAGAGGGAAAATAGCTATAAAGTGAAAGACTCCCTTTCCGAACTTCTGATGAAAAGTCAAAGGCTTCAACGTTCAGGAAACGGTATTCTGTGGTTTTCCGTCAAGAAATGAACGCAGGTTGTCGGCGGCTATGGCCAGCAGCCTGGTTCTCGCCTCCCTGGTGGCCCAGGCTATATGCGGCGTTATATAGCAGTTCTTGATGCCTATTAGAGGATTGTCGCCGCGGACGGGTTCCCTGGAGAGAACGTCGAGACAGGCCGCCTTTATCCGGCCGTTCTCCAGAGCCCCTGCAAGGGCTCCCTCGTCGATGAGCTGACCGCGACTGCAATTGACAAGTATGGCCGAATCCTTCATCAGGCCGATTGTCTCTTCATTGATCAGAGACCGTGTCGTTTCGGTAAGAGGACAGTGCAGAGTGACGACGTCTGCTTTTCTCAGTAGCTCATCGCTGTCGACCACTCGAATGTCGTCCGGCAGGGGATCAGGGGGCGTCCGGGTGACGATGAGCACCTGCATGCCGAAGGCCCGGGCTAGACGAGCCACGGCCCTGCCGATCTCGCCAAAACCTATTATGCCAAGTATTTTGTCTTTCAGCTCCACCTGCGGCGTAAGCCAGTAGCAGTAGTCTTCCGTCTGGCTCCAGCCTCCGGCGTCGACGTCAGCGGCGTGTCCGGCGACGTTGTTGCTTATGTTGAGGATGTGGGCAAAGGTCATCTGGGCCACAGACTCGGCCCCATAGCCAGGAACATTGGTGACGGTGATACCTTTTCTGCGTGCCGCCTCTACGTCAACCACGTCGTAACCGGTTGCCAGAACCCCTATATATTTGAGCTTGGGCAGTGTCTCGAGGGCGTCGGCGTCCAGAGGGGTCTTGTTGGTGAAGACGGCCTCGGCCTCACGGGCTCTCCAGATCTGGTCTGGGGCGGTACGGTCGTAGATCTGGGGCAGGCCGAAAGTGTAGAGTGGCGCCCAGTCGAGGTCGCCGGGGTTGAGAGTATAGCCGTCTAATACCACGATTTCCATATTCATCTCTTATTTCAGTATATTATTAGTCTTCTACTTCGCGCAGCATTGAATCTATCAGTTCAAGCCCCTGGTTCCAGAAGTTTTCGTCGTTGAGGTCAATACCCAGGGGAGTAAGCAGAGCATATGGGGTATCGGAACCGCCGGCGGCGAGCAGGGAGAAATACTTGTCTATAAATGCATCTCCTTCTTCCTGATAGAGCCTGTAAAGGGCGAGTACCAGCAGTTCGCCGAAGGCATAGGAGTAGACGTAGCCGGGTGTTGCCAGAAAATGAGGAATATAGCTCCACCAGAGGCCGTAGTCGTCGGTGAGGGTGACGGAATCGCCAAACATTTTCCGCTGGCTTGCAAGCCAGTATTCACTCAACGCGTCGCTGCCGAGTTCTCCCTGTTGCCTGCGCCCCTGATGCATGGCTTCTTCGAAACGGTTCATGGATGTCTGTCGGAAAACCGTGGCGAAAATCGATTCGAGTTTCTGACAGGTGAAGGCCTTCCTGGCATTTTCGTCCTCGAGAAGCTGCAGCTGTGAGCGGAAGACCACCAACTCGGCGAAAACAGAGGCGGTTTCCGCCAGCACCAGCGGTGTGTCGCTGTAGAAATAGCCTTTGTCGGCAGCCAGCACCATATGAATACCGTGTCCGAGTTCGTGAGCGACAGTTGAGATATCCCTGAGACTGCCGGTATAATTGACCATGACATAGGGGTGAATTTCGGGAATACAGGGGTGAGCGAAGGCGCCGCCGCGTTTGCCCTGAATCACCGGTGCATGAATATAGCCGTCTTCAAAAAAGCGTTTGCCGATATCGGCCATTTCCGGTGAAAAGCCGGCAAACGAAGAAAGAACGATCTCCCGGCATTCCGACCAGCTGAACTCCTGCGCCGGCAGTGCCGGCAGCGGGGCGTAACGGTCGTAGTCGTAGAGGGTATCGAGTCCCAGCAGTCGCTTTTTGACCCCGTAGTAGCGCTGGACGATGTCATAACGGCCGGTGACGGCGGCAATGAGAGCATCGACGGTGGCATCCTCGACCTGGTTGTCGAGGTTCATCGAGTTGACCCAGCTGGAATAACTGCGCTGGCGGTCGCTTATCATTTTCTCGGCGGCCAGGGTATTATAGATGTGGGTGAGAATATGATTTTGACTCTCCAACCCTTCGGTCATTTCCGCTGCAGCCTTTTGGCGTACCTCCCGGTTGGCGTTGTAGAGATCGGAGAGCACCTCTTCCTCGGTCCTGCCCTTTTCGCCGAAGCGGAGATTGCCGAAGACCTTTTCAAAGAGGGTAATCCAGCTGCTGCGGCCGACTACTTTACGTTCGATGAGAATCTTCTCCTCGGCCTCGGACAGCAGATGCGGCCGGTAGCGGCGCAGGGAACGGAGGTAATGGCGATAATGGTCGAGGACATCGTCTTCGAGCAGCTGCTGCGCCCGCTGCTGGTCCAGGTCGTTCCACTCGAGTTCAAAAAAGATAAGGCGACCCTCGACCTCACTGATAAGTTCTCGTATGTGCTGATAAAAGGCACCGGCGGGGGTATTGTCGACCTGGGTTGTATAGTTGAGGAAGGCAAAGGTGGCGAGTTTGCCCAGCCGGCTCTGCAGGCGCTCAAGGCGTTCTGCCAGGGCCTGCAGCTCTTCGGCGGCAAGACCGGCTATGGTGTTTTTATATGTTGTGACCAGTTCCTGACTTTCCTTGGTGCACCAGTCGCAGTCGTTGGCCACTGCCCTGTCGTCGATACTTTTATAGAGATCGTCGAGATTCCAGAGGATGGCGGTGGTCTGCAGTTTGTCATTGAGATCGTTTGTGGTCATGCGTCACCTCTTTAATCCGGCTATGAAGGGTCCGACTGCTTCGGGGCCTTCGGCATCCACCAGACGAATGGTTTCCGAGCCGATAACGGCGATGTCTGCCTTACCCATGAGAGTGGCGATATCGTCGTGATTCTGGATGCCGAACCCCACGGCCAGCATCTTGTCAGTGGCCCGGCGACAGCGCTGCATATAGGCGTCGAAATCGACATTAAGCTCTGATTTCTTGCCTGTTACACCGCGTCTGGCTACACAGTAGATAAAGCCGTTGCCTGCTTCATCGACCTCTTTCATGCGCTCTTCGCTGGAGGTCGGAGAGTAGATGAGAATAGGGGAAATACCCTTTTTACGGGCCTGGCTGAAAAAAAACTCACTCTGGTCCGGCGGCAGGTCGGGGATGATCAGCCCCCGGATAGTATCGGCGGCGCACCGGTCTAGTAATTTTTCCTCACCGTATTTGAAAACGATGTTGTAGTAGGTCATATAGAGGAAGGCGATGTCGTAGGTGCGCGCCATCTCCGCTCCGAAGGCGAGACACTCCTCAACCCGCGTACCTCCAGCGAGGCTGTCGAGATTGGCTTTCATGATGACCGGTCCGTCGGCCATCGGTTCGGAAAAGGGAATCTGCATCTCGATGCAGTCGACGCCGTTTTCCACCATTTGCCGGATGACCTCGCGGTTGGTGTCGAAGGAGGGATAGCCCAGGACAATATGGGTCATGAGCAGAATATCTTTATGTTTTCGCCTGTCTTTCAAATACGCTTCAAGTTGCATGGTTCACCGATGATTGAGGCCGCTGGCGGAAGGCCGGCCGATTATTTTTGCTCACTGTACTCCTGGCCGCGACGAATGATAAATTCCTTCCAGGAAGGATCGTTAAAAGCGTGGGCTATGGTGAAAATATCCTTGTCACCGCGTCCGGACATATTGATGATGACGGCATCGTCGGGGGAGAGCTCCGGTGCTTCCTTGAAGGCCTGAACGAAGGCGTGGGCTGATTCCAGGGCCGGAATAATGCCTTCTTTTTTCATGGTCAGATCCAAAGCTTCCATAACCTCGTCGTCCGTTGCCGATTCGAAGCGGACCCTGCCCTGCTCCCAGAGGTCGGAGAGAATGGGGGAGACGCCTACATAATCAAGGCCTGCAGCGACCGAATGGGTTTCCAGCATTTGCCCATCGTCGTTTTGCAAAAACATGGTGCGGTATCCCTGGGCGACGCCGGCGGAGGCGTCGGTGCCGCAGAGCCTGGCGGCGTGCCTGCCGCTGGCAATACCCTGACCGCCGGCTTCTACGCCGACCAGTTCGACGCCGTTTTCGAGTAGAAAGCGGCCGAAAATGCCCATGGCATTAGAACCGCCGCCGACACAGGCATAGACACGGGCCGGATTTCTGCCATGTCGGGCATGTATCTGTTCTATGGCCTCGATGCCGACGATGGACTGGAACCAGGAGACCATTTCGGGAAAAGGAGCCGGTCCGCAGGCAGTGCCGAATACATAGTGGGTGGTATCGACGTTGGTGACCCAGTCGCGAAAGGCCTCGTTGATGGCATCTTTGAGTGTACGGGATCCGTCCTTGACGGCAACGACCTTGGCACCCATTTTTTCCATCCAGAAAACATTGGGGCGCTGACGCAGTACATCGACTTCACCCATGTAAATAGTGCAGTCGAAGCCGAATTTGGCGGCCATGGTGGCGGTGGCCATGCCATGCTGGCCTGCTCCGGTTTCGGCGATGACCCGTTTTTTGCCCATGCGCTTGACCAGCAGTCCCTGTCCCATAACGTTGTTGGCCTTGTGGGCGCCGGTATGATTGAGGTCTTCCCGCTTTATGTAAATCTGCGCACCACCAAAATGGTTGGAGAGGTTGCCGGCATGGGTGAGGGGGGTCGGTCTGCAGGAATAGCTTGACATAAGATCGAGATACTCCTGCCAGAATTCCTGATCTTCCTTGGCTTGACGATAATACTCGCCAAGCTCCTTGAAGGTCTGTTGTAGTACTTCGGGGATGAAGGCTCCACCCCATTTGCCAAAATATCCGTCTTTTGTCATGTGCTTTTCTCCAAAGAAAGGTAGCCTAAGTGGTTGCCTCTCTTTTTTATCATGTCATCTTCTCAGCTAAAAGCTGCCCGAATGCGATTCAAGCGGTGTACACTGCCCTGGGAATCAAAGAATTGAGCACTCCTCTTCTCCACCGCCAACACGGTGCGGGCTCCGGCTGTATAAACAGCCGGCAGTCCGTTGTCGGATGCTGTGCTCTCTGGCTTGGTGGTGCTTTATAATAAGCAGCAATCTGTCAACTCATCCACAGGATGAATGGACTCCTCTTCCATTCCCCTCAGTGATTCTAATGATTTTTGTAAAAACGATCAAGCTATCAGAGCTGCTTTCTGCAGACTGCGGCAAAATCCTCAGGATAATGGGAGTTGATGAAGCGGAGCTGGGCTTCGCTGAATGCGCCCATGGAATATGGCAACTTCGGCAGCAGCGAGTAGAGCAGCGGCTGATCGAAACGGTGGCGATCCCCAAGACGTTTGGAATATTCTATGGAGGTAACCATTTTGGCGCCAAGAGATGCAAGAACCTGCTGGCTTGTAAGTATGGCTTTGTTGAGTGAAAGACGGCAGGCACTGTTCGTTTCAAGGATATTGCCGGCAAAAAGACCGTTCTTGTCTGCTTTGGTCATGATCTGCAGCTCCCATTGCGATGTCTGGGCCTTGGGAACGCTGATACCAATATTTTCATCTTCCCAGACAACGAGGGATGCAGGCAGATCATGTCGGCCGTCCAGGCGCGTGTTAGCACCAATAGCCTTTGCATAGTCATGGAAGAGGCTGCTGCCGGTATGGCGGCGATACTCATCAATGGCGGTGGTAACCATGTCGCCGCAACTGAAGGCGGGAAGGCTGGTTGCCGGAGTGTCAGGTGTACCGCTGTAGCCCTCAACCATATCGGGTATGATTGCGTATTGCTGGTGAATCTGCTGATGCGAGGCATGCAGGCGATAGTCCGTTGGCGAATAATCAAAGCCGAAGTTCCAGCCCCAGAGTGTGGCAGGGTTGGCTGAATGAAATGAATGTTGAAGCCTACACGTTCATTAAGCGAAGAGCCATTTCAAAAGAAATTGACCAGATAAAAGAAATTATCGGGAATGAAGAGGATTAATTCCTCTTGTTCCCTTCGAGATAATTTCTCACATAATCATCGACACCCTCTTCCAGGGTATAAAACTTCCGGTTGTATCCGACAGCGTGCAGTTTAGTCATATCAGCCTCTGTGAAATACTGGTATTTATCCCGTATATCCTTCGGTGTATCAACAAATACAATGTTTTCCTGCTTATCCATGGCATGAAAAGTTGCCAGTGTTAAATCCAAAAAAGTACGCGCCCTGCCGGTTCCCAAATTATATATCCCGGAGTCTTTCCTTTGCTTCATTAAAAAGTACATCACCTGGCAAACATCTTTCACATAAACAAAGTCCCTTTTTTGTTCGCCGTCTTTAAAATCAGGATGATGCGACCTGAAAAGCTTCATTTTCCCGGTTGATTCTATTTGTTGAAATGCATGATAAATCACGGATGCCATACGACCCTTGTGATACTCATTCGGCCCATACACATTAAAAAATTTCAGACCGGCCCAGAAGTAAGGCTTCTTTGGTTGTTGCAATGCCCATTTATCAAATTCATTTTTTGACTCTCCATACGGGTTA
>CAKZOA010000348.1 GCA_937132035.1 uncultured Desulfobulbaceae bacterium
GGGCCGCAAGAGCGAGAAAATCGCTGCTGGTGGCCAGGTATTCGCTGCCGTCCAAAGGCAGCTCCACCGGTTGGGCACCGCTGGCGATGATGAAAAACTGGGCGCCTATCTTTGTGTCGCCCACCTCAAGGGTATTCTCGTCCAGGAAACGGGCTTTTCCATCGATATAGGTGATGCCGTGACCGCGAAGATTTTTGACCGTATTTTCGGGTACTGTGGAGGTGAACGTGTCTTTTTCGGCACGTATACGGTCCCAGTCAACCCGAGGTTCCGCCTCTAGACCCATGCCGCGCAGGTGGCGGCTGCGGCCGACTATTTCGGCTACCTCGTAAAACCATTTTTTTGCCTGACAGCCGCGCAGGGCGCAGACGCCACCCGGTCTGTCGCTGCTCTCGACCAGGGCTGTATCGAGGCCTTCGAGGCTGAGTTCCATGGCAGCGGACTGGCCGGAGGTTCCAGAGCCGATGACGACGACGTCGAAATGTTTCATATGTGATATCCGATTGTTGTTGTTCGCTAAAGTCGATAACTGCTGATCTGTGCCAGTGCCAGGGTATATCCGCTGGTACAGGCGCTCTTTGCCGATCCCGGGGCTGCTACCAATGTCTGGTGGTGGACCGCTGTGTTGGACCTTGCCACCGCCGGGGCTTTTGCAACATGTAAAAATGCTAAGTATGGTTTGAGAATCGTGCAAGCTTCTGGACACAGGGGAACCGTGGACGAGACGAGATCGTCACTGGTCGCCGTTTTCCGCGAGCGGCAGAAAAACGCAAAAAGCAGATCCTTCACCCTTTCCGGATTCCACCGTAATTCCACCGTTATAGATGCGTATGATACCCAAAACCATGGCCAGGCCCATACCTCTACCGGTAAATTTTTCCGAATAGAAAGGGTCGAAGAGTTTGTCGATATTGTCCTCAGCGATGCCGCACCCCTCGTCGGCTATCTCCAGAAAAACGTATCGATCATTGACCGGGCGCCACTCCAGGGGAAACCTTCTTCGCCCAGGTATCTGTTCGGTGGTCCTGATGCCGATTGTGACAGTGATTTTTCCCTTTCTGTCCTCAAACGATTCCACAGCGTTGGTCAGCAGGCTGTGGAGCAGTCTTTCTAAGAGTTCAGGATCGGCGGCGACTATCGGTGACTGCTCCACAGCCTTGAAATCAATTGCTACCCCATCCCTCTGTTCATGCTCGAAGCGGTCGATGTACTTAGCCGTCAGTCTGGAAAAATCGACGGCGGCCTGGCCCTTGACGGTATGTCCCAGATACATCAGCAGCATGGCGCCGATATCGGCGCCGTTCTGGCTGGCCTTGAGGGCGTCGCAGAGGCGGGCGCGGATCCTGCTGTCCTCTACGGGCAGCTCTTCCAGGGCCAGTTCGATGCTGCCCATGATGATTGTCAGCAGGTTGTTGTAGTTGTGGGCAGTCGCCGCTGCCATGCGATTAAGGCCTTCAACTTTGTCGAGCTGCCGGCCTACGTTTTCCAGTCTTTTTTTAAGTTTATCCTTCTCCATTCTGTCCAGCAGCGACTGCAGAATCGGCGCTGTTTGCTTGGCCGTGCTTTCGAGGAGCGTGAGATCGGTCTCGGTAAAGCCGCCGTCCTTGTTGGCCAGCACGAACTGACCGACCAGTCTGCCGTGGTTGAGAATAGGGACGGCCAGGGCGTTGTTGAGGGAGATATGGCCCTGTGGCGTCGTGAGGGCGCCATTGGCCTTTAAGGCCTTTTTCTCGGTCAGGGAGCGGCCCCATAACCCACCCCAGCTGGAAGGCGGAAAGTGAATGTCTTTGTCCTTGATTTTGCACTTTCCCCATATTTCACGGGTCATGGTTGGACAGACCAGATCGCCCTCCTGGTTGATGTAGCCGAAGTAGCCGTAACTGCAGCTGAAGGTCTCGAGCAACTGGTCGAGCACGTCATGAAATATGGTGTCTTCCGATGATGTCAGGAAGATGGTGGCCACCCTGTTGTAGAGGGCCAGGGCTCGCTGCGATTCACTCAAGTCATTTTCCACGCGCTTGCGTTCGGTTATCACCCGGAAAAAGATACTGAGCCCGTCCTGATAAGGGTAGGCCGTGACCTCAAACCAGTCGTTGAAGGGCGGCTCATTGAAAAAGGTTTCGAAATGGACCACCTCGCCGTTTTCAAGGGCCTTGCGGTATCTGTTCTCAAAATAGGACCCTTTGGCCATTGGAAAGGCCTCGAAAAGCTTGCGACCGATAACGTCCTCCCGGTCGGCCTGGAGCAGCTGTTCGGCGGTGCTGTTGAAATACAGGATATGGAGCTTTTCATCCAAGGCCAAAAAACCGTCCGAGATGCTGGAAAGGATTTCCTCCAGATCCTGCCTGCTTTTTTCCAGCGCTACCTGGTATTCATGCCTCTCGCTGATATCGGTGACCGTCACCAGCAGTTCGTTGAAGGGGCCTCCGGCTTCCGTCCGGTCTTCGGCGTTGACGATGGCCCTGAGGCTGACGTAGAGCGGCTTGCCCTGCTGCGAGAGCCGAACGTCAATCTGCTTTTCAAAGGGATTCTTATAGAAGGCCTTGAGCCGTGCCCGGAAGATGGCTCGATCTTCAGCGACCAGAAAATCGGCAAAAGGCGTACCGCTCATGGTGGCGGCATCCCGACCCAGCATCGCCGCAAAGGTCGTGTTGACCTTGCGGGTAATACCCGACTGGTCGAGAACCACATAGCCCACCGGTGCCTGATGATAGAGGCGCATATAGTCGGATTTGCTTTTTTCCAGCGACTCAGAGGCGTTTTGCAGCTCTTCGTTCTGCAGCTCCAGCTCTATCTGGTGAACGTGTAGTTCATGGATGACGTTGAGGATATCGGTAGTGGCGGTCTCTGATTGTTCCGCGGGTAGATTAGTCAGCAGTTCTTCAGCTTTTTGGCGCAGAGCATCGCTTTTGTTGTGGGATTTGTCATTATTCATTGTGATCTACGAAATGCTGTTTTTTTGCCCCCGACCCTCACGTGGAGGAAGAGACCGGGTTCACCATGCCGATGAAACGGCAGGCCTTCGATTGTTCATCCCAGCCGGAAATTTCGCCCTGCTCGGATACCTCAACATAGGTGCCGCCCTGGAGCCGCAGCCGGTAGGAAGAAGAATAGCTTTTTGTATTTTCCTGGACATATTTACGCCTGTTTGCAGCAACACGCTGGTAGTCCTCGGGGTGTATGACCTTGGGCCAGTAGGCGTCGACATCTTCCACGTCGTTTTCTGCATCGCCGGTCATCTCCGTCAGGGCCCTGCTCAAGTGAGCAGAGTTGTTGCCGATATTCCATTCCCACCAGGGAAATTCGGTGGATTTGAGCAGCTTGTCGTAGCGCTTGCCGCTGTTTTTGAGACGGTCTTGGAAATTGTGCCTGCTGGTATGATCCTCGAAACTTACGGCCAGTTTCCTGTCGGGCAAGCGAAAGATATGGACATGAAAGACGCTCTTGCCGCGGTTGGTGGAAAAATCGATTTCATCGACGATGCAGGTAGTGCCGGTTTTGACGACCTCTCTCAATTCGTCGAGGCGGTCTTTGGTTCCCATCTGCGGCCATATATCGGGCAAGGGCGCTCCTTTGTGGTCGTTGATGGTTATGCCGGTGAGGTTTTCGGCCTCCGGATTGCTGTCGGCCAGCCGCAGTGTTCCTTCTTTATCCTGACGGAAAATCAGCAGGCCCACGGGTAAGTTTTCGCGGATATGCTGTTCGGTTTTCCGGCTCTGTTGCAGATTCTCACGGATAAGATTGAGCTCGGAGATGTCGACAAAGGTGAAGACGACGCCGGAGTAGATTTTCGGCCCGATCTGATAGGGGACGATCCGTGCCAGGTATTTTTTATCGTTTCTGGTCTGCACCTCCGTTTCCAGGGGCTCGTGGGACTTGAGTACCCTGGTGGCAGCCGTCACCGGATCGAGATCAACTAAAAAATGGGATAAATGGGAAAACGGTCTGCCGATATCGTTGTCGCGGATATTAAAGATATTTGCTATTTCAGGAGAAAAACGGCGTATTTCCTGGTTCTCGTCGATTATCAGGGTACCGATGCGGGAACTGGTCAGCAGATTGTCGACGTCGTTGGTCAACTCGGTAAGCTCGATGATTCTGTTCTGATGCTCGGCATTGACGGTGTAGAGCTCCTCATTGGTTGACTGCAGCTCTTCGTTGGTTGACTGCAGTTCCTCGTTGCTCGCCAGCAGTTCCTCGTTGGTGGCCTGCAGTTCCTCGTTGGAGGTTTCCAGTTCCTCAATGGTGGCCTGGAGGTTTTCCCGGGCAAACTGTAGCTCCTGTTCGAGGTCGTCGATGCGCTGCTGTGCCTCCTGATCGACATCGTATACGTCAGCGGGGGACGCCGTTGGCGATGGCGCTGTACTGGACTCTTCGAAGAAAATCACCACCAGGTCTTCATATCCCTTCCGTTGGGGCAGCTGCCGGATAGAGAGACGGATGATTTTTTTGTCGGCATGGCGTTCGAGGTGGATATTGCTGTAGACGACCTCCTCGCCGGTACGAAAAACCTTTTGAATACCCGTGGCCAGAGGGATGGCCAGACCCTTGGCTGCAAGCTTGGAGATGTTGTACACGATGGGACCGGAGGGAATGGTGAAGTAGTCGCTGGTATTGCCGATGATCTGCTGGATGTCGAGGTGTTCGTCGACGATGACCGAAAGCGGTATATAGCGTTCTGCAGCGAGATCGAGAAAGGTCTTGAGGAGGATGGTCTCGCGGTCGCTGGCTTTGCGGCTCTCCCTGCGGGCGCCAAAGGAGCTGTCGATCTCTCGCGCCTTGCCGGAACCGGGACCCTTCAGACCATCTGGCAGTGGATTGGTCCGTCCCCTGGACTCGAATATTCTGAACTTTTGATGGAGCGGTTTGAAAAAATCAGTCATTTCGCCGACGGTTTCGCTGTTGCCTAAGAAGAGGATGCCCTCTGTGGTCAGCGAGAAGTTGAACATCGCCAGAGCTTTGGACTGGAGGATAGGCTGGAGGTAGATCAGCAGGTTGCGGCAGGAGATGAGGTCGATGTTGGTAAAGGGCGGATCCTGGACCACATTGTGCTGGGCGAATACCACCATTTCCCGAATGAGCCTGGTTATGTGAAAGGAGTCCTCTTTGTGGTAAAAATATTTGCTCAGCAGTCTGGCAGGGAGGTCGGCAGCGATTGATTCCGGATAGATGCCGCTGCTGCCGCGGACGATGGCCTCGCGGTCGACGTCGGTGGCGAAGATCTTGACGTCGCAGCTGACTTTATATTGTTCCATCAGCTCCTTGAACATGATGGCAAGCGTGTAGGCCTCCTCACCGGTGGAGCAGCCGGCCACCCAGCAGCGAATTTCCCTGTTTTTTATGCGGCTGAAAAGTTTCGGTACGATTTTTTCCTGCATGAAAGTCATGGCATCATCATCACGAAAAAATCTGGTGACGCCGATGAGCATTTCCCGGTATAGCGCCATGACCTCGCCGGGAAAGTTGGTGAGATAGCGGACGTATTCGTCGAAATCGGTTATCTGGTTGATGGTCAAGCGCCGTTCAATGCGCCTGCTTATGGTGCTTGTCTTGTAATGGGTGAAATCGACCTTGGTCTTGGCGCGCAGCTCGGCAAAAAGCCGGGTCAGCGAGTCGGCGTCTTCCAAAAGCGACTCGGAGAGCTTTTCTCCGGAGATATAGGGATGGGCCACATAGGAAAGAATCTGCTCCGGCATGTTTTCCGGGGCAAGGATAAAATCGGCGGCCCCGGTGGAAATGGCGGCTCTGGGCATGCCGTCGAATTTGGCCGTTGACTCTTCCTGGACCATGACCATGCCGTGGTGTTCCTTGATGGCGCGTACACCCCGAGCGCCGTCGCTGCCTGTTCCGGAGAGTATGACGGCGATGGCCTTCTTCCCCTGATCTTCAGCCAGGGACTGGAGAAATATGTCAATGGGCAGGTTGATGCCTTCCCGCTGGCTTTTGTCCTTGAGCAGCAATTTGCCATGGAATATGGTCAGATTCTTTTTGGGCGGGATAAGATAGACAGTGCCGGCCAACACCTCCATGCCTTCCTCGGCCCGATGCACCTTCATCTTGGTCTTTTTGGCCAGCAGCTCGACCATCAGGCTTTTATAATCGGGAGAAAGATGCTGGACGATTATGAAGGCCAGCGTGTTTTTCGCCGGCATGCTGGTGATGAAACGCTCGATGGCTTCCAGTCCGCCGGCGGAGGCACCGATGCCGACATAGTGGCCGGGATGTGCTGGTGAGGATGGTATAGTGTCCTGTGTCACTGCTAACTGTTCTCCTGGTGAAGGTAATGAAGGAAATGCTGACGGCCGTCGTAGCGATCAGAAATGGAAGTAGACGACAGCGATCTTTTACAGGCATCGATTAAGACAGCATATCTACCATCATTCCAGTGTACTAGAACATTTCTGGAAAATATAAGAATAATTCTTAATGGTGCAAACTCTATTTTTTCCATCATCGGCTTTGCTGTGACTGTGTCGACAAAGAAACTCCATCGCTGCAGCAGGAATGATTTCTTTGTTGACTGCAAGGGCAAAATCGTGCTAACCGATGTGATTGAGATGTCGCTATGTAGTGCTGTGTACCGGGATCTGGTGGCGATTCTTATAGATTTTCCAGCTGCTTGTCCGCTAATGCCATGGTGCTGCTAACTCACTCTAGCAAAAAGTGAATCGAAACTGCACATAAAGAAAAGAGGAATCGTCAACTGAACCCAGACGGAAAACGGCAGCCCCTTCCGTTTCTGGTTTACCAAAATCATCTCCAACAATTTCGAAACCGCCACCTGCAACCAGGGGGCGACCTGTACTGCCATTCTGGCACCGTGTGTCTGTTTTTCGTCTCTTTCCACTGCGCAGAATTTTTTAAGAGTCAGCCTCGGGGAGCCCGGTCGATCCTGCGGTCCTGTTCCTGAAAAGCCTTGCATTTTTTTCCCATATTGAATATTTGCTCAACAGATACAGAAACCTTCAGGGCTGGTGTGAGTGGCAGAGAAAAAGGTAAAGGACGCGGTGCGCCTTCGTTCAGGAGGCATTCGAGCCGGGCGTCTCCGATTTTCTGCGGCCGTTCGCCGCAGCCGGATACTTGCAAAAGGGAGGCAAGCATGGCCGTACATATCGCCGATCATCCATTGATCAATCATAAGCTCGGGCTGATGCGGGCAAAGGATATTTCCACAAAGGACTTTCGTGATTTGTCTTCGGAGGTGGCACGACTGTTGACCTATGAAGCGGCCAAGGATCTGCCCACCGAGAAGAAAACCATCGAAGGCTGGGCCGGTCCGGTTGAGGTTGAAAAGATCAAAGGCAAGAAAATCACCATCGTGCCGATCCTGCGCGCCGGTTTGGGTATGATGAACGGCGTTATCGATCTCATTCCCTCGGCCAAGGTCAGCGTTGTCGGCTACTATCGAAACGAAGAAACCCTGCAGCCAGTGGAATACTATGTGAAAATGGCCAGCGCCATGGAAGAACGCATAGCCCTGATTCTCGATCCGATGCTGGCCACCGGCGGGACGCTACTGGCGACCATCGAAACACTGAAGAAGGCCGGCTGCAAAAATATCAAAGGACTTTTTCTGGTGGCGGCGCCGGAAGGGGTGAAGAAGATAACCGAAGCCCATGCCGATGTGGAAATATACATCGCCGCCATGGACGAGCGTCTCAATGAGGTCGGCTACATTCTTCCGGGTCTCGGAGATGCCGGCGACAAGATTTTTGGCACGAAATAAGCGTTATCACAGATATTTACCGGGAAGATTCAGTGCGCATACGAAGGGGGATGAGGTATGGCAGAGCAAGAGCAGATGATCGATTCAGACTACACGTTTAGGTTAAAGGACGGCCTCATTGGCGCCCAGATGATGTTCGTGGCCTTTGGGGCGCTGGTGCTGGTACCGATACTCACCGGACTCGACTCCAATGTTGCCCTGTTCACTGCCGGGGCCGGCACCCTCTTGTTCCAGATAATCACCCGGGGCAAGGTGCCGGTTTTTCTTGCCTCCTCCTTCGCCTTCATCGCCCCCATTATCTACGGTGTCCAGACCTGGGGGATACCCTCGACCATGTGCGGCCTGGCCGCGGCAGGGCTATTTTACGTGGTTATGAGCTTTATCGTCCGCATCTTCGGTTCGGACATGCTCCACAGGATTCTGCCGCCGATCGTCACCGGACCGGTGATCATGGTCATCGGGCTGGTGCTGGCCCCGGTCGCCGTCCATATGGCCGTTGGCCGCACAGGCGACGGTTCCGCCTGGCTGGTGCCCGATACCACGGCGGTGATCATCGCTACCATTGCCCTGGGCACCACGGCCCTGACTTCGCTGCTCGGCAGAGGATGGTTCAAACTCATCCCCATTCTCTGCGGCATTGTCGCCGGCTACGTAGCCTCCCTGGTGCTCGATTTTACAGGAATTTCTGCTGCGGTACAGGCCTCTTTCAACCCAGGCGACCTGGAGAACTGGACGGCGCCGACCCTAATCTCCATGCAGCCGGTGGTGGAACGTGCCTGGTTTTCTGTTCCCGATTTCGTCATGCCGGAATGGCGCTGGGAGGCGGTACTCTTCATTGTGCCAGTGGCCCTGGCACCGGCCATAGAGCACTTCGGCGATGTTCTGGCGATCGGCGGCATCACCGGTAAGGACTACATCAAGGAGCCAGGTATCAAGAACACGCTTTTAGGTGACGGTCTGGCCACCTCACTTGCCTCTTTTCTCGGCGGGCCGCCCAATACCACCTATTCCGAGGTCACCGGCGCCGTGGCCTTGACCAAGGCCTACAACCCGGCAATAATGACCTGGGCGGCGATTTTCGCTATTCTTCTCTCCTTCGTCGACAAACTCGGCGCTTTTCTTGCAACCATTCCGACACCCGTCATGGGCGGCATTATGATCCTGCTCTTCGGTATGATAACCGTGGTCGGCATCAATACCCTGGTAAAATCGGGCAAGGATCTGTCCACGCCCCGAAACCTGGTGATCGTCGCCGTCATTTTGGTGGCCGGTATCGGCGGTATGAAATTCACTGCCGGCAGCTTCGCCATCGAGAAAATCGGTCTGGCCGGCATCCTCGGCCTTCTGCTCAACCTTATCCTGCCCCAGGAAAGGACATAACCTGCATCGCGATCGCTATACTGCCGTTTGGGGGTCTATGGAAAAAGCCATAGACCCTTTTACTATCCATCATTGGTGGTGACTGTTGGCACCCGCCTGACCGGCTGTATGCGCTTCTGGCGATAACAGGGTGTCCGTTTCTGTCGTTTCTGGTCTTTCCCGGTTTCTTCTTCGACCCCTGTTGACAGGTGATGGCACGGGCGGGTCTACTATGAAGTTTATGAACATGCCCTCATCATTTTCCGTGGAGAAAGGAGCCATATGGATATCTACATCAGCATTGACGACACCGATAACCTTGAAAGCCCCGGTTCCGGCGAGCTTGCCGACTTCCTCCGCCATGAGCTGCAGGACAACGGGCTGGTGAGCTGGTCTTCCTCCATTGCCAGGCACCAGCTCCTTGAGCATACATCGATAGCCTATACCTCGCACAACAGCTCCATGTGTTTTCAAGCGGCCATTGCCGAGCACAGCCTTGCCGCTGTCATTGAATATAGCCAGTCTTTTCTCAAGAGGCGATCGGCTGTCGGTTCCGATCCGGGGCTCTGCGTGGCGGTGGAAAATGATGGCCTGGATCGCGCCAGGATCATCGAGTTCGGATTAGCGGTTAAACAATCGGTGGTCACCAAATCACTGGCCTATGCGCTCGCCCGTGAAACCGGCGTGCACCTCTCGGAACATGGTGGCACCGGAGATGGCATTATCGGTGCCCTGGCGGCAATAGGACTGTATCTTTCCGGCAGCGACGGCCGCATCCGCGGCTGGCTGCAGCTGGGAGAGAATCGACAGAGTGCCATGGTCAAAGATCTCTGTTCGCACGCTGAGGTCGACGGCGTTGTTGATGCACATGGCAGCATGCTTGCCGCTGATGCCCGCGTGGAGTTCAACGGGGAGAAGATCAAAACGGTGCGCAGCAATCATCTCCGGGTGATACCGGTAGCCAGGGACGAAGCCGGCCCCGTCTGGAAAACCCTGACCAAAGCGGAGGTTAAATGTTTCTGATGAGATGTGTGATGGAAAAAGAGAGCGTATGAATGAGCGTTGCCGTGTCTTTACGGTATGCGGTTGAGGTGTTTTTCATGATGGTCTTGGCGGGCAGGCAAAGACGCTTTCGTCGAAGCCTTGGCGACTGAGCGTTTACCTGGCGTTCTGTTCAGCCGGAAGTCATCCATTTGCGGGTTTGTGGGAGAAAATGTGCCAGCCCTTCGAGTACGCCGGCACAGTAGTTGCCGTTCATTCCGAGAAAATCTCCCCGCGCCAGATAGAGTCTGTCGGCCATGCCACTCTCTTCCATTATGCGCATGGCTTCCCTGCGGACATCGTCGCGGGCGTTTTTAACGAGGACGGCATAAAGACCGCTGGTCAGGGCTTCCATGTCGTTGCCGGAATCGCCGGCGAAGACCGTGTGGTCGTGGGCAAAGACCTGTTTATCCATGAGAAAACGTATAGCGTGGACCTTGGTGGCACGTGAGGGAAGGATATCGATAAGGCCCACATCCTTTTGCTCGTCAATGCTCCAGATGATACTGGCCTTGACTTCCGCCTCCTCAAGCCGGGCAGCTATGGTTTTTTTCAAAGGGAGAGGGTCACAGGAGGAGGGTGCGTAGTAGCTCAACTTAAAGGTGTTTTGCTTGTCATCCTCCTGCGGAGTGAGTTCGTCGAGGTCGCCGAAAAGCTCTGCCAGATCCTCCCTGCTTTTGCAGTTCCAGTCTCTGCTTATCTCCTCTGCCCAGTCATGCCAGGGCTGCCAGTTCTCCAGCGGCTCATAGATGGTCGTGCCGACGTCACCGATGGCGTAGTCGGGAATGGGCAGGGAGTAGTCGCTGATCGCTTGTTTCAGCAGCGCCTCGCTGCGGCCGCTGACATAGGCCAGGGTTATTTCTTCCCTGGCTGACAGATGCATCAATATTTCCAGCGCCTTCGGTGATTCGGGCTGAGGACCATTGGGGAGAATCGTTCTGTCGAGATCGCTACAAAGAAGTATTTTCTTCATCGTTACCGTCAATCCGGAAAAAAGGTTGTCCTTCAAGTGTCTTGGTACCAATAACTGCCCCTGCAGCGCTCCAGCCCTGGTGGTGGACGCCTTGGGGAGTCAACTCCCTGCCGTGGACATATTCGGGAAAGCTCCATGGTTCGCCGTCCATCTCCATGGCGTTGGCCTGGTGTATTTTTCTCAGATGGCGCCTGGCGGCTTCCTCTTTCCCCTGTTTGGCCAGGTCGGCTACGTAAAAACCGGAGATCATCGGCCACAAACCGCCGTTGTGATATTCGTAGGGCTTGTTTTTAAATGTATAGGAAAAGGTCATGTGCAGGTCATCCCAATCCTTGTCCACCGGCTTGATGACCGGGGTGAAGGCGGGCATGAGCTGTTCGCCGTCCGTCATTATTTCGTCGCGGATATATTTCTCGACCGCCTGCCGCCGCTCATCGTCGGCGACATCAAGCAGGGAACTGAGGATATTGGCGAAGGCGTCGAAACGATAGCCGTAACCGTGTGGAGAGAAGAACGGCACCCAGTAATGTCTGGCGCACTTGGTCGCCGCCTTGCGGCCTTTTTTGTAGAGTATTTCGTGGTAAACATCGTCTGGAACCTGACCGCTGTTGATAAACCAGTAGTTGGCACGGATGAGGTGTTTGAGTCGGGTAGTTTTCTCCCTCAGGTTGTGGTCTTCGCTGTCATGCAGTTCCTTGCGCACCATGCAGAGGGTACGCAGCGCCTGCAGATAGAGAAGCTGATCGAAAAGGACATAACCGCTGTGAATATATTCATCGGCCCAGTCGCCGGTTTCGGGTATGTAGAGCAGACCGCGGTTGTTGAACTCCCAGGCGCCGAGGAGGAAGCGTACCTTTTCCAGTGCGGGGATGGCCTCTTCGAGAAAATCACCATCGCCTGTGGCCAGCCAGTATTCGCCGCAGGCAATGATAAACCAGAGGTTGGCATCGACCCGGCCGGCCATGCCGCCATAACTTATTCTATCGCTTATGGTGTCGACATTGCTCGGTATCTCCCCGTGGGGCCCCTGGTATTTGATGAGGGTTTTGAGGGTTTGCCGTGTTGATGTGATGAGCTCTTCATCGTCGGTGAGCAGAGCCGCCATACCAATGATGGCCCCATCTCGACTCCAGACCCTTCGATAATTGGCATTGTCGGTGGGGGAGGCGAGGAAACCGTCCTCCATCGAGCATTGGTGGAGGAGTTCTATCGCCTTGTCATATCCCGTGGTGAAGATATCGTTATCTTCGGTGGTATTGGTCTTACCCATGTGCTCCCCGTCTTCTCGGCAGCATCACGCTGTTGGTGAAGCTGCACTGTGCGTTTCATGGTGGTCGCTGTGATGTTGCGGAACTCTTACCTATAATAATAACACCGGTGGCGATAGATCAACCCTTCGAAGAAAAAAGGTCGCTGAATGCGGTGGCAACAATGGAATTCTGTTCTTGATAGAGATAGGGAACGGCGGGTGTCGTTTATGAGTAAATCCCGGGCAGACACCCGCAAGAGAGGGGGCACACTTTTTCGGGATGTCACCACCCCCGTCCCTAAGGGCTTGACTGCAGGGCTTGACTGCAGCCGTACAGGTTGCAGCGACCCATGAAAAGAACACGCCAGTCTCTCCAGAATTGTACTACTCGGGCTAGTGGACGCATGAATGTGGCGGGCTTCAATTGACCCTGTAGGTGCACATTTTGCAGCTGACACCTTCGTTTTTCAGGTACTCGGCGTTCTCCATGCCGAGCAGTTCCCAGCAATTCTTCTGTTCCAGCTCTATCATCCGCTGACGGTAGCCATAGTCCTCGTAGGCGCCTTCGCGGATGGTGAAGCAGATGACTCCCCCGGGCTTGGTGATGCGTACAAGTTCGTCGAAGGCATGGGCTTTGACATGTCCGTAGGTGAATGTACCGGTGCAGACCACGGCGTCGTAGCGATTATCCTCCACCAGCAGTTTCTTGCTGAGATCGGCCTGGATATGACGTTTATACACTTTTTTTCCTTCGGCCTCGACGAGCATTTCCTTGGAATAGTCAAGCGCATCCATCCTCGTGTAGCCGCGCTTCGCCAGTTCCTCACCAACGAGGCCGGTACCGCAGCCGGCATCGAGGATATAGACGTCCTTTGAATCCAGCGCCCGGTTCAGGGCTTCGGCCGATTCTATGTGGGCGACGTAGCCAAAATGGTCGACGGTGTCGGCATCGTAATTGCTCGCCCAGTCCTTGTAGGCGTCCATCAATTCATCGTGATTTTCGGCGGTATATACTTTATCAAGGGTTTTATTGTCACTTACCATGATATGGCTCCTTTAGTAAATCTGATTACCCATGCGTTTCAGCCAGTCCCTTTCTGGTGTTCTGGAGGTGCTTATCTCACCGATCGTGAGCCGGGGCGGCTGCAGCGAAGCCCCGGGGGGGATGGCTTTATGGTCTCTGGTGAGTGAGATATGCACCTCAATTTCCTGAACAGGAAGCTGCGCTTCATAGGTAATGAGCTGAGAAATTAGAATAGCGATGCCGGCGGCTGCAGTGTTCCGGCCGGTCCGGCTGGCCTGGTGAGTGGAAAGGGTTAGTTGCTGAGTACCTGGTATGTGCAGAATTTGGCGGTGACGCCTTCCTTTACCAGGTAGTCTTCTTCCCGCAGTTCCTGCAGCTGCCATTTGTTGGTGGCCTCCATCTCCAGCATCTTGCTGCGGTAGCCGTATTCCTGATAGGCGCCGTCGCGGATGGTGAAACAGATATGGCCACCGGGGCGGGTTATGCGCACCAGTTCATCGAAGGCGTCGGGGCCGACGTGGGCGAAGGTGAAGGTACCGACACAGATGGTGGCATCGTAATGATCGTCGGGAATATCGAGGGTCTCGTTCATGTCGGCCTGGTAGAGCGTCTCGTACACCGATTTCTTCTCCGCTTCGCTGAGCATATCTGCGGAAAAATCCATGGCGTCGATACTGGCGTAGCCAAGACCGTCAAGAATCTCGCCAACCAGGCCGGTGCCGCAGCCGGCATCGAGAACTTTCGCCGTGGGCGAATCAATGTGATAGTCGAGCATTTCCGCCGCCACCTTCGGACCGACATAGCCCATGACGTCGAGGGTGTCGTTGTCATAGAGGTGCGCCCATTTGCTGTAGGCGGCGATGAGTTCCTGGGGTGTTGTTGCTTCGTAGGTGGCTTTCCAGAGTTCGGGTGTCTGCTGCGTCATTGATCTCTCCATTGGTCTATAGTGTATGCAGGCAGCCGCAGGCTGCGGCTGCCGTATCGTAGAGAGCGAACCGCCTGGGCGGCTTGCTCAATGATTTTTGGCTCAATAGCGGTAGTGATCGGGCTTGTAGGGACCCTCCACCGGGACGCCGATGTAATCGGCCTGGTCCTGGCTCATCTCGGTGAGCACAGCGCCGAGTTTGTCCAGGTGCAGCCTGGCGACCTCTTCGTCGAGCTTTTTGTCAAGGGTGTAGACGCCTGTGCCGCGCGACTGTTTATTCTGCCAGAGATCGATTTGCGCCAGCACCTGATTGGTGAAGCTGTTGGACATGACGAAGCTTGGATGGCCGGTGGCGCAGCCAAGATTGATCAGACGTCCCTCGGCCAGCAGATAAATAGAATGGCCGTCGGCAAAGGTGTATTTATCCACCTGGGGTTTGACCTGTTCCTTGGTGACGCCCGGCCAGTTATTGAGCTTATCGACTTCGATCTCATTGTCAAAATGGCCAATATTGCAGACGATGGCCTGGTCTTTCATTCTGCTCATGTGCTCGGCGGTAATAATATCCTTGTTGCCGGTGGTGGTGACATAAATGTCGGCCTTGTCGAGGGCGTCTTCCACTCTGCAGACGGTGTAGCCGGCCATGCAGGCCTGGAGGGCGCAGATGGGATCGACCTCGGAAACGAGGATGCGGGATTTCTGGCCGGCAAGCGACTCGGCGGACCCTTTGCCGACATCGCCGAAGCCGCAGATCATGGCGGTCTTGCCGGAGAGCATGACGTCCATGGCCCGGCATATGCCGTCAACCAGGGAATGGCGGCAGCCGTAGACGTTATCGAATTTTGATTTGGTCACCGAATCGTTGACATTGATGGCGGGAACCAGAAGTGATCCCTCCTTCTGCATATGGTAGAGACGGTGTACGCCGGTGGTGGTCTCTTCGGAAACGCCTTTCCACTCCTCAACGGCCCGGTGCCAGAAAGAGTTGTCGGCAGCGAGGACTTCCTTGAGAAGATTGTGGACCACCTGCAGTTCCCTGTTATCGACTTTCTCTTCGAGAAAAGTGGCATCATTTTCAGCGGCGTAGCCTTTGTGGATGAGCATGGTGGCATCGCCGCCGTCGTCGACGATCAGCTGCGGTGTTTTGCCGTCGGGCCAGGTCATGGCCTTGAATGTGCACCACCAGTATTCTTCCAGAGATTCTCCTTTCCATGCAAAAACAGGGACCCCGGTTTTGGCGATGGCTGCGGCGGCATGATCCTGGGTGGAGAATATATTGCAGCTGGCCCAGCGTACATCGGCGCCCAGTGCCGTCAAGGTTTCGATGAGTACGGCGGTCTGCACGGTCATATGCAGGCTGCCCATGATACGGACGCCTTGAAGAGGCTGCTGTGGGCCGTATTTTTCGCGGGTGGCGATGAGGCCGGGCATCTCTTTTTCGGCGATTTCGATTTCGCGCCGGCCCCAGTCGGCCAGGGAGATATCGGCTATCTTGTAATCTTTTTCCATGGCGCCGGCCGAGGCGACGATATCGGCTATGGCCGCCAGTGCCGTGTTGTCATCTAGTGCTTCAGTTGTTGTGTCCGCTGACATTGCTGCTCCTTATAGAGGTAAAATAAAATGGTGTGTTCTGTTTTAAGATCTTTGTGCCTGGAGAAGACGCCGGTAATTAAACGACCTCGGCTACGGTGATGTTGCAGGCCTCTTGCAGGGCCTCGACCCTGTCGGTTTTCTCCCAGGAAAACATTTCCCTGCCGAAATGACCGGCAACCGAAGTGTCCCGGTAGCTCCAGCCCTGTGGCTTTTTAAGCTGCAGATCCCTGATGATACCAGCCGGTCGGAAGTCGAAAATGTCTGCTGATTCAAGGACCTCCTGTATCTGCTGGTCGTCGACTCTACCGGTGCCGAAGGTATCGACGTTAATCGACAAGGGCCTGGCGATGCCGATGGCATAGGCCACCTGGATCTCGCATTTCTCCGCCAGTCCGGCGGCAACGATGTTTTTGGCGGCATAGCGAGCGTAATAGGCGGCTGAGCGGTCGACCTTGGATGGGTCTTTGCCGCTGAAGGCGCCGCCGCCGTGGCAGCCGACACCGCCGTAGGTGTCGACGATAATTTTGCGGCCGGTGAGTCCGGCGTCACCGTGGGGGCCGCCGATCACGAATTTTCCGGTGGGGTTGATGAAGAATTCGGTGTGCTCGTCGAGCAGTTTCGAGGGCTCAAGAACATTTTTGGTGATTTCAATGAGGTCTTTTCTGATCCGCTCAAGATCTACCTCGTCGGTCTGCTGGGAGATGACGACGTTGGTGATGCGGGTGGGAACACCGTTTTCATGCAGCACCGAAACCTGAGTCTTGGCATCGGGCCTCAGGTAGCCTATGTCGCCGTTTTTACGGATGTCTTGAAGTTGCTCCAGCAGCCGGTGGCTGTAATGAATGGGAGCAGGCATCAGCGAAGGCGTGGCTGTGGTGGCGTAGCCGAACATCATGCCCTGGTCGCCCGCACCCTGTTCCGTGAAGAGCCCCTCGCCCTCGTCGACGCCCTGGGCGATATCGCTGGACTGGGAGTGGATGCGGCACTGGTATTCGAAGGTCTCATTTGAAAAGAGCAGCTCCTTTCTGTTATAGCCGATATCGCCGACCACCCGGCGAGCGATGGTTTCCGGGTCAATTCTGTGCCAGCCGCCGCAGGTGATTTCGCCGAGATTGATGAGAAAATCGGTGGAAACCGCTGTTTCACAGGCTACTCTGCTCTCCGGATCTTCTGCCAGACAGGCATCGAGAATGGCATCGGAGACCTGATCGCAGATCTTGTCCGGATGGCCTTCGCTGACGGATTCGCTGGTGAAGACGTGGGTGTTGCGTAGTTTACTCATAATAATTCCTCTTTTCGGTCAAGTCGTTGAGATATATTGCCCGGGTGCTTGGTTCTGAAGCCGGGTGATTGCGAATGATCAGCAAAGCCTTAAGCAAGACCCGTACCAGCAGTGCTGTTTACATATATACTGGCACTGTCGGTTGCGCTTTTTACGCTGTTCCGTGAGGATAAAAGATGGAATTGGAGAAGGTGAAGGCGAGAAGGTCGTTGGCAGTATTCCACTGGCCCCATACTTTGAGCAAAAAGGAACCAGTCGTTTGTCTGATCAGGGAAAATGTGTAAAATAAATGCACAAAACGGCGGGGCAGGTGCAAGTTGCGAGCAGGAAAACCACCAGCGAAACTGCCGGGGCTTCAGGAGGGGGCCGGTTACTCTCTAACGACCAGCACCGAACAGGGAGCGGTCTGCAGCACGCGGTTGGTGACGCTGCCGATGATAAGACTGGCCAGGTTGGTCAGGCCCCTGGAGCCCATGATGATCAAATCGCAGTGTTCGATGGTGGCGATATCGATAATTGCCGAGGCCGCCGGTTCTTCCATGAGGCGGTGTTCGACCGGGATGTTCTGCTCTTTGATGCGGGCGAGATAGGGGGCGATGCGCTGCTGCGCCTCTTGCTTGATCAAGGGGATTTCCCGGTCTCTGGCCGGCTGTCCGATGATGGTCGAAAAACGTCGGTGGCAATGTACCAGCAGGATTTTACTTTCGACAAGCCGGCTGAATTCCATAGCTTTGTCGACAACTTTTTCCGAGTAGCTCGAGCAGTCGATGGCTACCAGCAGAAGATGTGTGTCCATGACTCCCTCATCTTTTTCGTTGCCAGAAGAAAACGGGCTTTTTTCGCAAAGAGAAGAACATGCAGGCTCCTCAATTCATTCTATCAAAACCACCCTCTTAAGAGCAAGAAAAAGGGCGCAGGGCGGATGCTCGGCAGCGCCTCCAGAGGTGAGAATAAAATGCCCATAGGCCGGTCTTGAGTGCCGGCTGAGGAGGCTGTCGGATGGACTGCGAAGGAGAGAGGGTGGCATGACGGACAGGTTCGCCGGTTGGATCGTTGAGCACCACAATGCCCATAAACGCAGCTATGGACGAGGTTTTGGGATGGGGCACGGGCAGCCTGTAGTTTTTTTTTGTGTGCTGGCATGCCGTGTGCTGAAGTATGGCGGTATCGAAAAGCGATCACCACAATCGGCGATGAAAGGTCTCCGCCTGCCGTGGTGGACACGATTTCAAAGTATTCTATGAATCAAGGAGAGGAGCTATGAGTTTGAAGAAGAATATGCATACCATCGCCGGTGTAGGATCACCGGTGGTCGATCAGGTTGCCCGGGTACCATTTTCCTTTGTTGATGATATCGACGGGGAAAAAGGGGGGATGGAACTGGTGGATACCGAAGAGTTCGCCTCGCTTCTGGCCATGCTGCCCGAGCCTCCGCTCAGCACCCCGGGGGGCAGTGCCGGCAATACGGCCTTCGCCCTGGCGCGCTTAGGTATTGCCAGTCGTTTCCTGGGGGTTGTAGGCGACGACAGTGCCGGCATATATTATCGCAATACCTTCTCCACCATCGGCGGGAACATCTCAAGTTTCCGCACCAGATCGGGGCAG
>CAKZOA010000349.1 GCA_937132035.1 uncultured Desulfobulbaceae bacterium
ATAAGGGGCATGCGGCTGCTGGCCGGCAGGGTGGAGCAGTGGCCGAAACGTTTGGGCGAGGAGCGTGCGGTCCTGCACCTCGGTCATGTTGTGCGCATGCAGGAGGAGATCGGCACCGGTGGCGGCGGATTCCGCTTCATGTATGCCGCCTTTCTCCAGGAAAGCGCCATGGTGCTTGGCGAAGATTTCCTCAGGGACTGCTCGGCTACCCTTAACAAAGCCGGAGACAGATGGCGCCACTTTGCCGTCATGGCCGCCAGGGTCTGCAAGAAAAGAGCCAGGCCCGACGACACCTATGGAGCCATGGCCGAGCAAATCCGGCAATGCGCTCTTCTTGAGGAAGATGTTTTCCGGCAGCTCAGACAGTGGTTGAAAGGCTGAGCATGGTCCCGTCACTCTCCCAGCAAACGACACGACCCGGTTCACAGGCCCTGGTCGCAGAGACGCTGGTCAAGCGTTATGACCGTGGTACGATCACCGCCCTCGATGGGTTCAGTCTCACCATCGCCGCCGGCGACTTTTTCGGCCTGCTTGGCCCCAACGGCGCAGGCAAAACTACCGCTCTGTCTCTTTTCAGCTCCCTTTTTGACGCCGACAGCGGCAGCATAAAGATACTGGGTGCAGATCTCAAAACCAGGGCGGCGGCAATTCGTCCTCTCATCGGTCTGGTGCCCCAGGAACTCGCTGTTTACGAAAAATTCACTGCCCGGGAGAATCTTGCCTTTTTCGGCAGACTTTACGGCCTCGGCGGTAAGAAACTCAGACAGAGCATCGAATACTGCCTGCAACTTGCTGGTTTGCAGGACCACGATTCACGCCGGGTGTCTGGGTATTCCGGAGGAATGAAACGACGCCTCAATCTGGCCGTCGGCCTTCTGCATATGCCCAGCCTGCTGCTCCTCGACGAACCGACGGTGGGCATCGACGCCCAGTCACGCCATCTGATTCATGAGCAGTTGCTGTCACTGAACACGATGGGCATGACCATCGTCTATTCCACCCACTATATGGAAGAGGCCCAGGATCTCTGCAGCCGTATCGCCATCGTCGACCGCGGCCGGGTGGTCGAAGAGGGCATACCCTCTGTATTGCTCAAAGAACACGGCAGCCGCAATCTGGAACATCTCTTCCTGGGCTTGACAGGCAGGCAGCTTCGTGATACCTGATGCCTGTTGCGCCCTACCGAATTTTGACGCTCAACCTGCGCAGCGCCGAGGCAGCTCATTATACGCGGTGGTCTTCCACAACCGTTTTTGAGAAAAGCGTGAATCTACGAGTTCGTATAATGAGCACTCCATGATGCCCAGGAGACCAGCTCAACTCATGGAGTACTCGGATGCGAGGTAAGGTCATTCTTTTTCTTTTTTCTTCAGCAGCCGGACTGCAATGGTAAAAATACTCACCGCCGTGTGCAAGGAAATCGTGTTGCTGAGCCGTGACCGAACCGGCCTGCTGGTGCTGTTTTTGATGCCGGCGCTGCTGGTGGTGATCATCACCCTGGTCCAGGTCAACGTCATGGAACTCACCGGTCAGAAAAAAACGCGGATTCTGTTCCACGATCTCGACGGCGGCCGTCTCGGCACCCTGCTCGGCGAGCAATTGCGTTCAGCTCATTTTGAGATTATCGCCGCCGATCCTGCGACTACTGACGTTACAGAGGTGGAGGAGCTGGTGAATGCAGGCAGGTACCGACTGGCCATACTCATCAGCAGAGGCTCTTCTGCGGCCCTGGAAAAGAAAGCATCGTCGCTTCTGGCCGCAGAGCCCGACGCAGGCAATGAAGCGGCGGCGATACCTCCTGAATCGGTGCGGGTCTATTTCGATCCCGGCATCATGCCGGGTTTTCGCTCCGGCTTGAGTTCCCAGCTGCACATGGCTCTTGCAGCAGTGGCCATGAAGATGAAACTTGCGGCTCTGGCCGAAACACTGGAAGAGGTCGTCGTCTCCTACGGACTCAGCCCCGAAGCGACGCCGCTGCCGCTGTCTACCCTTGACAGCCGTCTTGAACAGCCGCTGCTGGAGATCGATATCGATCCAGGCGACGAAGATACCCCCCGCATGGCTCCCTATAACCCCGTTCAACAGAATGTTGCCGCCTGGGCTCTTTTCGGCATGTTTTTCACCGCCCTGCCCATTGCCGGTTCCCTTCTCGAGGAGCGAAAGTCCGGCATCTGGCATCGCCTCAAGAGTATGCCTGTTTCCCAGCTCCAGCTCTTTTTCGGCAAAATGCTGGCCTATATCGGCGTCTGTTTCTGCCAGTTCCTGCTGATCTGGCTCATCGGCGCCTACCTTTTTCCGCTGCTGGACCTGCCGGCCTTTACCGTCTCGCCCAGGACGACGGCAACGGTTCTGACCATCGTTGCCGTCAGCCTGGCCGTCTGCGGCTACGGTCTGTTTTTGGGGCTGGCCTGCAACACCTATGAACAGGCCTTCATGATTGGAGCGACCTCGGTTGTCGCCGCGGCCGCCGTCGGCGGTGTCATGGTGCCGGTCTACGCCATGCCGCAACTCATGCAGCAGCTGAGCATCCTCTCCCCTATAAACTGGGGCCTCAATGCTCTGCAGGAACTGCTCATCCGCAACAGCCCCGCCTCGACAGTTATCAGCGACTTTTTCAGACTGGCGGGCTTCGCTCTCATTACCCTTCTCGGCGCCTGGAAACTGTCCAGATCGCGATTATAAATTTTATTCCTTTTTTCAGGCAGCACTTCTAAAGACTATGACACCATTTGAACGAGAATTACTGGAACTCATCTGTACAACCTGCAACCTCCAGGAAGTGGACATGGACACGGTAAACAGCAACGATCCGCTCATCGGTCCGGATTCCCCCCTGGGAACAGACTCCCTAGATGCCCTGGAGATTGCCGTGACCATCCAAAAAGAGTACGGTGTCCGCATGGACTCGGAAGAGACCAGCCGGGTGGTTCTGCAGTCACTGGCGACGCTTGCCGCCTTCATAGAAAAAAACAGATAACCTCACTCACTATGCTCATGTATTGGCCAGATATATCACCAACCAGCCTCTCCTATAGTGTTCGTATGCGCCGGCGGCGCCAGTGCCTTCTCGGAGCTATGCACATCACGACTCCAGCATGAATATCCTTCTGGTCAACCCCCCGAATTGCGGCCGCAGTATTCCCGAGGAACGTTTCGGCATTGACTCGCTCAAGCAGATATTCCGCGGCGAACCCCTCGCCCTGGAAGAACTGGCGGGCAACCTGCAAGAGCATCAGGTGCGCATCGTCGACCTCAAGGCCGACCCTGAAGGCCTGAGCGACATGCTGCGGCACTTCACCCCGGATCTCATCGGCATAACCGGCGTCACCTGCGAGGCCAACACCATGCTGCGGCTGGCCGACGAGCTGCGCCAGAGCTACCGGGTACCGGTGGTGGTCGGCGGTATTCACGCCAGCAACGATCCCGATTTTTTCAACCATCCTTTCATTGACTATATCGTCGTCGGCCTCGGCAAAAAGGTTTTCGCCGAACTTGCAGCCGCTCTTGAGGAGAAAAGGTCCCACATCCGCCTGCCAGGAGTCATCGCCACCGATCCCGGAGGGAAGATCGTACGACCAGCCTGGCGCAATGACAATAGCGATCTGGTCGAAGAGCGGCCGCCTGCCTACGATCTGGTGCGGCACTACCGCAGCCATTACATACTGGAGAGGCTCAATCTGAGCATGGGCTTCGTCGCTTCGGCCTACGGCTGCCCCCAACGCTGCAGCTTCTGCTGTATCGAAGGCCAGACGGGCGGCAGGTATTTGAGCAAATCCATCGATGCCGTTATCGGCGACATCGAACGGCTCGGCCCAGAAATTCCCGTGGTCCGGCTCGTCGACGCCAACACCTTCGGCGATGTGAACCGGGCCAGAAGACTCGGCGAGGCCCTGGCCGCATCGTCCCTGCAGAAGCACTACCTGGCCGATATTCGTTCCGATACCGTCGTCCACCACCCCGAGCTCCTGCGGCTCTGGAAAAAGGCCGGCCTGCGAGCTGTGGTCACCGGCTTCGAAGAGATCGGCGACGACCGTCTGCGTGCCATGAACAAGGCCAATACCGCAGCCGTTAATACCGAAGCCATCGCCATACTCAACGATCTTGACATCAAGATAGTGGGTGATTTTATACTCTCACCCGATTATGATGAGGGCGATTTCGAGCGCCTGGGTCTCTACCTGGAAAACAGCGGCATTGACCTGCCGATGATAACGGTTATGACCCCCCTGCCTGGAACCGCTTTGTATGCCCGGGAGAAAAAACGTATCATCAACCACGATCTGGATTACTATACTCTGACCAATGCGATCACCAGCACCAGACTCGAGGAGAAGACCTTTTATTCACTGTATGCGGCCCTCCTCGCCCACAGTCACAAATCTGTACATATCTGAATAATGAATGCATTTATAACGGCGGTTTCGGCCTTTCTTCCCGGCAGACCGGTCAGCAACGACACTCTTGATGCCTGTCTCGGCAGCGTCGACACGGTTTCGGCAAAAACACGCAGAATAATTCTTGCCAGCAACGGCATCGCCACCCGCTACTACGCCATCGCCCCCGACACCGGCCGCCCCACCCATACCAATGCCCAGCTGACGGCCGAGGCCATCCGGCAGCTGCCGCAGGGCAGGGACATAGACTGTCTGTGCTGCGGCACTTCCACTCCGGACCAGACCATGCCGGGACACGCATCCATGGTCCATGGCGAACTTGCCATCGGCCCCTGCGAGATTGTCTCCACCGCCGGCATCTGCCTTACCGGCGTCACCGCTCTCAAATATGCCGCCATGGCCGTGGCCCTGAGACCATCCGCCACCGCCGTCGCCACCGGCTCTGAACTGACATCCGCTTCTCTTCAAAAGGCGTTTTTTCAGGCGATGACGGATCAACGCACGCCGGAGCAGGACGAGCCGAGTCATCCGGCCTTCTCCTTCGAAGCGGAGTTTCTGCGCTGGATGCTCTCCGACGGCGCCGGCGCAGCGCTCATTGAAGGCGCCCCCACCGGCAACGATATAAGCCTGCGCCTCGACTGGATCGAGATACTCTCCCATGCCCACCGCCTGGAGGCCTGCATGTACGCCGGCGCCGTCAAGGAAGAAGACGGCCGGCTCAAGGGCTGGCGCCAATGCGTTGCCGACGGTGATTTCAGCGGCGGCGGCATCATGACCATCAAACAGGATGCCCGCCTGCTCAACAGGGAGATTCTCGAAACCTCGGTGGCCCAAAGCCTGCCGACAATCATGGCCGCCCACGAGCTTGAAGCCGGCGACGTCGACTGGTTTCTGCCCCATTACTCTTCCGAATATTTCCGCAAGCCACTGCAGGAGAAAATGGCGCAGAGCGGATTTGCCATCGAAGAAGACCGCTGGTTTACCAACCTCACCAGCAAAGGCAACACCGGAGCGGCATCCTTTTATATCATGCTCGAAGAACTGCTGTATTCAGGGAAGCTTCGCAAAGGACAGCGCATACTGGCAATGGTTCCGGAGAGTGGACGCTTCAGTGTCGGCTGGATCTGCATGACGGCGGTGTAAGGTCGCCTCACCAGAAGCTCGTCTCCCGCCTGCTTCTCAGATAATCCAGGGAACGAAACGTCTGGTCCGCCGCATATACCGCCGGTAGGCCGACCCGAAGAAACGGATATTCTCCTTCTCCTCGATCAGGGCGGCGACAATGGCTGCCAGCGTCGCCACCAGCATCAGCAGCGTCGTTGTCGCTGTCACCCCCTTGAGATAGATCCCCCAGGCGAGAAAGAGCAGAGATGTGTACATGGGATGACGTATGTAGGCATATATACCTTCGTCGACGACCCGAACGGTGTTTTCAAAGGGCAGGTTTTCCGGCATCTCCTCGCGTCCGTCGTATCCGCCTCTTTTGCGCAACATCGCAACCGCCTGGAGCACGATGAAAAGCGAGGTAAACAGCAGCCCCCATGAAAGGAGCTGCGGCGGCGACAACGCCGCCTCGAACCAGCGGCGGTAATTGAGAAGACCCAACAGCAGAATGCTTTCAAAAATGAAAAACCGGTAAAACCCGTGACTGGCGGGATTATGAAGTGCCTTCCAGGAGATGCGCAGGAAAAAGAGACTACCGGCGACAAAGAGTATGGTTGGAATCATGGCGGCCATCTCAGAAGCGCACCAGCTGCCCGAATTCCTCCCGACCCAGCAAAAGTTTGACCGTGGCAAACGATCCCATAAAGGTCCCGACAATACCAGGAGCGAGTACGTTCTGCCCGGCAAGATAGAGCCCCTTTACCGCTGTGCGGTTGAGAAGAGCGGTGGCCAGCATTTGCGAACAGGAACGCCTGACGCCGTAGGCGCTGCCCCCCGGGCTGCCTACCCAGTCGCGCAGCGTCAACGGCGTATAGGTATCGAGCAGCGTCGTCTCGCCCAGGGGACCGAGTAGGTCTTCGCTTTCGGCGACCAGTTTCGCCGCATGTCTGTACTTGGCATTTTCGTAATCCGGGCCGCGCCGGCCACTGAAGGTCTGCCGCCAGGGCTCCCAGACAGTGTCGTTGCCGGATGTGAGGATCGAAAGCAGATTGATGCCCTGCCGCTCGCTGGCACGTATCTGGTAGTATTTCATATCCTCGACTCCGCCGTCGGCATCGGTTTCGATCTTGAAGATATTATGATCTCTTACCTCACAGGATTGCGAATCGACCATCACATGAGCGCAAAAAATTCCGTGGGTGTCAAAGATGCCTGCTATTCTCTGTCGGTAGGAAGGTTTGGTATCCTCAGGCTTGAGCATGCTTACAACCACTTTCGGATGCACCGCGGCGATGACGGTATCGGCCTCTACCCGTTCCCCGGTGGCAAGCTCCACTCCTCCCACCACCCTGGATTCAACCAGTATCCGCGATATTTTTTCGCCGGTCACCAGCTTTCCGCCCAGACTCTCCAGCCTGGCGGCAAGGGCATCGGCCATAGCTGCGCCGCTGTTATCCAGCCGCCATGAGGAAGAGACATAGGAGGCCAGGGCCATGTGGTGGTAGTAGGCAGGGCAGTCATCGAAAGGCACGCCGATCCAGCAGGACGGGATGGCGAGGATGCTCCTCAAGGCCGGCGAGCACTTGAGCTCGTCGACTATCTCGCCCATGGGCCTGAACTGGTCAAGCAGCGAGAAGTCATTGTCGGCGGCGTTGAGAAAATCGAGGTTGTGCAACTGCCTGGCGGCCTCGCGTATTTCCCGGGCCAATATTTCTATCACCCCCGTTTCTTCAGGGAAGGCCAGGGCCAGGTTATGGGCGTAGGCGTCGATCCCCTCCACCAGGTCGAAGATTATGGACGGAGAAGATGGTGCCTGCAGATGGTAGCGGTCGATGACGCCGTTTTGCCCCATTCTCGTTACCGGAATGGCATCGCTGACACCGAGATAGTCGAAGAAGGTTCGCAGAACCTGCCCTTTGTCCAGCGAGCCGAGATAGTGCACTCCCACCTCACAGTCGATGCCGCCGCGGCGATAACTGCGCATCAGTCCGCCAGGCTGGAAGTTCTTCTCATAGACAGTGACGTCGCATCCCAGCTTCGCCAGAATGACAGCGGTACTCAGACCGCCGGCACCGCCTCCAATTATCGCCACTTTACGGGGAAAAGCCACAGTATTCATAGCCTCTTCTGGTAAGAGATGATCAGGCCTTTCCAACGGCCTGGCCGGATGTCGTATAGCGGCCGCAACCGCCGTCCCTACTGTATAGACACTGTCAGCGGATCAGGTATTCCCACAACGGCCCTGCATAGCCTTTTGCATGCATTCGAGCGACAAGTGCGGCGCTTTCGGCACCGCCGGAGCCGATGATGCAGTTTTTCCGCCCACCGACCCTGGCGGTGACAAGGGCCTTTATCTCTTCTGGACCGATGGTATCGGACTCATAGAATACCGGCTCGAGCAGGTTTGTTGCCGCTGTAATTTGCTCTTCTTTTAAAGCGATGTCGTAGAGCCCTGTCTGCGGATATATCCGGATGCCGAAAAAAAAGAAGAACACGGTTCTGGTCAGTTTTTCAAGGCCATCCAGGGTCTGATTGACCGTCGTCGGTGATTCGCCCGGTCCTCCCAGCAGAAAATAATGGGCCGCATGCAGCCCGGCATCCAGGGCCTGACGGTGTGCTCTAAAAATATCGTCGACGGTGAAGGGCTTTCTGTAGCTCCTCAGCATCGACTCAGCCAGAGATTCGCTGCCGAACTCGACATGTTTGAGACCGGCCTCGGCCATAACGGTAAAGTAGCCTGGCGGCAGTTTTACCGGGGCAAAAAATCCGCCCCAGGGAATGGAAAGCCCCTTGGCCTTGAAGCTTTCAGCCACCGCCAGGCTGTGGGCGATATCGGAGTTGAAGGCGGAATCGGTTATGAAGATATATTTTGCGCCGGCCGCTTCCAGGGCCAGGGCCGTCTCGGCCACCGTTTCCGGTTCGATCAGGCGATGCTTTCGGCCTTCTATAGCCGGATAGGGACAGTAGACGCAGTTAAAGGAGCAACCGCGTTTGCTTTGCAGGTTGAGCATTCCGCCCTTGTCGAGATAAAAGCGTCTGTGGGCAGCTTCGCCTTTCGCATCAAGCACTCTTTTGCCCTGCCACGGCTCCGGCGGCCCGAACTCGCCGGAGCCGGGTGGGGAAATAACCCCCGGGATCAGCCCGGGATCCTCTCCCTGCTCGATGGCACGGACCAGCAGGGCGAAGCGCTCGCCCTCGCCGACTATGCCCCAGTCTGCTCCCACTGCCTGGAGAATAGGCACCGGCATGATGGTGAATCCGCTGCCGCCGCAGACAATGACGGCATCAATTTTGGATTTCAGCCAGCCGACCAATTTTCTGTATTCATCTATAAAGTAACGGGGAGCGCCCACTTCCGTATTATCAATATTTCTGCAGGACAGTCCGATGATCTGCGGACGGAACTCCTGCAGGAGCGTCTCCAGCTCCAGCTGCGAAGCAACGTTGAGATCGACAATTCTAACATCATGATCGGCGGCGACCGATCCGGCCACATAATCGAGGCCAAGGGGATAGACCGGATACGGCTCCGTCAGGGTATTGGGTGATATCAGCACTATTCTCATGATCCGCTAAGCTCCATGGCGGCAATAGTGGACCCCAGAGACAGAACGAGGATCGTATCTCGGTCCGGATCGAGAGGCATCGCCTCGAGCGTGGTCAGCGCCATGGGCACGACACCATCTTCGAGGAGTCGGACGCCGAGAACCACGCCTACAGCGGTGGCTGTTGCAAACTCGCCTATATACCGGCGGCAGTCGACAACCGGAGCCGAAAGTGCCGAAGCCGCGAAAAAACGCTTGAGCTGTTTCTCACCCTGTACCCTCATGGCCGCGGGGATTCCCGCCAAAACCAGGGCGCACCTTCGCTGGCGGTTTCGCAGGCATTCAAGAGCGCCTGCCAGTTCGTCGATGGCGCTGTCTGCACTGCCGCTGCCGTAGTAGGCCGGACGAATGCGACATATGGCCCCGACTTCTGAGCGGCTGACGAGTATGGCGCCGCCACCGTCGGCCAGGGAGGATTCGCCGTCTATGGAGGGGTCAAGCAGAGGAGAAAAAACGGCGTGGCCTTCGTCGGTGCCGACGATGAGGGCCGGCGGCTTTGCATCTTCCAGCATCAGCTCGGCCGCCAGCAGCGACTGTTCGAAGGAGTAATCGCCGCCGGCTGCGGTTATGTTGGCACCGGTGGCGCCATACCTGATGGCCAGTTGGCCGGCCGCGGCGTTATGTACCGAACCGACAAAGTCCGTAGGGCTTGGAAACTGTTCGTCGGACTCAGCAAGGCGGCTGAGAAAATCGTAGGTTTCCGAGAGCGCCCCCCAGCCGGTCCCCAAAAAAATCGAGTCGAGGTTCTCTTGCGGCGCTGTCTCGCCCCGGGCATCGGTCGCCAGTGACAGAGCCATCTGCGGCAACCGTTTCAATCGGCGGATCAGTCGCGGCGGCAGCGCCTGGGCAATGAGGTCGAGTTTGGCGGTACCGGCAACACTTTGCCCCTGCTTCAGGCTCTCCACGGTTGCCTCGGTCAAACCACCACCGCTGAGACAGGAGTAGCCGTGAATAAACAGCGGCGCCTGGGGCTGCTGTCGAGCCGGTGCGGCAACAGCCGTTGTTTTCTTGCCAACCACCAGGGAACCGTTGTTGCCGCCGAAGCCAAAGGAATTGGTGAGCACTGTCTGCAGCTCCTGCGGCTGCGGCGTAGGCAAAGGCGCAAGACCAAGGATCGGATCGACCGTCTCCAGACCAGTATTGGCCGGCAGCAGCGAGGAAGAGATGCATAACGCCGCTATCACGGCTTCGATGGCGCCGGCAGCGGCCAGACTGTGGCCGGTTGCCCCCTTGATCGAGGAGAGCGGCGGTGGTCGCGAAAAAAGCCGATGGACGGCCTTGGACTCCGCCAGGTCGTTGTCGGCGGTGCCGGTGCCATGCAAATTAATATAATCGATATCCTCCACCTCGAGTCCCGCATCTCCAAGCGCCATGCTCATGGCCCGATGGGCGCCCGCTCCTTCGGGGTGGGGTGTGGCGGCATGATAGGCGTCGCAGTAACGACCCGCTCCGAGGAGGACGGCAAGCGGTGTCCCGGTCCCGTCGCCTGTGAGCAGCAGCATGCCGGCGCCCTCGGCCACGGCCATTCCTCGTCTATTGATATCAAGGGGACGACAACCGGCAGGATCGACGAGCTGGAGGGAATGAAAGCCAAAATAGGTG
>CAKZOA010000350.1 GCA_937132035.1 uncultured Desulfobulbaceae bacterium
ACTTCCCATTTCTTGCTGCTTGTCGAGTAATCCAAATCGAAGAACGCTACGCCGAACGCAGAAAACAGCTCGAAGGAAAAGCCGATACCAGCCAACCCTCGACGGTGGATCTGACTCTGCCCGGCAGACGCCCCGCCTCCGGCAGGCTGCATCCCGTCACCCAGATAATGAACGAAGTGTGCAGCGTCTTCGAAAAAATGGGGTTTGCCGTCGCCGAGGGTCCAGACGTTGAGACAGACCATTATAACTTCGAAGCTCTCAACATCCCGTCCCATCATCCTGCCCGGGATATGCACGACACATTCTATGTCAGCGACTCTATTCTGCTGCGCACCCATACTTCTCCGATGCAGGCCCGGATCATGGAAAACCAGCAGCCGCCGCTGAGGGTGATCGCACCCGGCAAAGTCTACCGCTGCGACTCCGATATAACCCACACGCCGATGTTTCATCAGGTCGAAGGGTTTTTGGTTGACGAGCATGTTTCCTTCGCCGATCTCAAGGGTGTTCTCACCGTCTTCACCCAGAAAATCTTCGATGAAGATCTGGCGCTGCGCTTCCGGCCCAGCTTTTTCCCCTTTACCGAACCCAGTGCCGAAGTCGACATTGCCTGCGTCATCTGCAAGGGCCAGGGATGCCGCGTCTGCAAACGTACCGGTTGGCTGGAAATATTAGGCTGCGGCATGATAGATCCGGAGGTTTTCAACATGGTCGGCTACGATCCGGAAAAATACAGCGGTTTTGCCTTCGGGCTCGGCGTCGAAAGGATCGCCATGCTCAAGTACGGCATCGACGATATCCGTCTCTATTATGAGAACGACCTCCGTTTTCTCTCGCAATTTTAAATCATGCCTGCAAACGGGACACGATAATTATGAAGTTCACCTTGGACTGGCTGAAAAACTATGTGGATCTTGACGGTCTCAGCGCCGATGCTCTCGCTGAGAAACTGACGATGCTCGGTCTCGAAGTCGACGCCGTAACACCGTTGTTCGACGAACTCGAGCCCATTAAGGTGGCCGAGATACTGGAGGCGTCGCCACACCCCAACGCCGATACGCTGCAGCTCTGTCAGGTAGCTGTAGGCGACCAGCGCCTGGAGATCGTCTGCGGCGCCCCCAATGCTCGCAAAGGTTTGAAAACACCGGTTGCCCTCACCGGCACCGAGCTGCCGGGCGGCCTGAAAATAAAAAAATCGAAGGTGCGCGGCATCGTCTCCAACGGCATGCTCTGTTCGGAAAAAGAACTCGGACTCAGCGAAGAGGCGGACGGCATCATGGAACTGCCAGCGGATACCCCACACGGTGAACCGTTTCTCACAGCCACCGGCCTTAAAGATACCGGCATCGAAGTGGATCTCACCCCGAACCGCGCCGACTGCGCCTCCGTCATCGGCATTGCCAGAGAAGTTGCCGGTTTCCTCAAAAAGCCGTTGAAACAGCCGGTAGATAATGCAGAAGTCACCACGGTGAGCAAAAAGTTTTCGGTGGAGATAGAATCTCCCGATCTCTGCCCCCGTTACGCTGGACGACTCATCACCGATGTCACCATCGGCCCTTCTCCCTGGTGGCTGCGCCGGCGTCTTCTGTCCATCGGTCTTCGGCCTATCAACAATGTCGTCGATGTTACCAACTACGTGATGATGGAGTACGGTCAGCCCCTGCACGCCTTCGATTTCGACACGCTGGCCGAGTCCAAAATTATCGTCCGCAGGCCGCGCAGTATCGAGAAAAAATTCACTACCCTCGACGAAAAAGAACGCAGTCTCGATCCGGATATGCTGCTCATCTGCGACGGCCATCGGCCGGTGGCCATGGCAGGCGTCATGGGCGGCATGAACTCCGAGGTCACCGAGAACACCACCTCCGTTCTTCTCGAGGCGGCCTGTTTTAACGATGTTTCTATCCGCCGTACGGCGAGAACGCTCAATATCAGCACCGACGCCTCCTATCGCTTCGAACGCGGCGTCGATCCGGAAAACACCCTCAATGCCATGAGTCGCGCCGTCAGTCTTCTCTGTGAGATAGCCGGCGGACGCTGCCCTGAAGGCGAAGGCATCGACGCCTTCCCCGGCCGGAGACCACCCCAACCCATCGATCTGCGGATTAGCCGCTGCAACGCCCTCAACGGCATCGATCTCAGCAATACAGAGATGGGCGACCTCCTGGGTTCCATCGACATCGACTCCACGCTCAAGGACCAGGACACCCTGACGGTGACACCACCCTCGTTTCGCGTCGATATCGAGCGAGAGGCCGATCTTATCGAAGAGGTGGCCCGTCTCTACGGCTATGACCGCATCCCCGTCTCTCTTCCCTCGGTGGCCATCAGCTACCCCGAGCAGGACAGGAGCCGCAGTCTCAGGCTACAAACCGGCGAAATCTTAGCCGCCATAGGTTTCTCCGAGGCCATTAACTACAGTTTTACCAGCACTGATCATCACGACATGATGCAGTTGGACGCCTCCGATTCCCGGCGTCCTCAGGTCAGGCTGCTCAATCCGCTGACCGAAGACCAGTCCGTCATGCGCACCATGCTGCTGCCCGGCCTCCTCGAGAATGTCAGACGCAATATCCGCTTCCAGAGCACCTCGGTCAAACTCTTCGAGATCGGCAAGGTCTTCACCCCCACCGTCGAAGAGCAACAGCCGGTAGAGACAATGCGTCTGGCAGCAGTTCTCAGCGGCAATAACCACGGCAGCCATCATCCACTCTATTTTAAGCACCGACCCGTGGATCTTTTCGACGCCAAAGGCGTCATCGAACATCTTCTCGAAGCATTGCAACTGTCCGCCGACGATGGCTCAGTCTCCATAGGTTTTGAAATTCCCCCAGAAAAGGAACCATTTATCGATGGCAGCCAGTTTTTATCTGTTGTCGCCGGTAAAAAATGCCTCGGATACCTTGGCAAACTCCACTCCGATGTGGTAAAACGCTTCGGCATCAAGCAGGACGTGTACTTTTTCGATCTCGATTTCGATGAGCTCTGCGCCCTGCCTTCTGCACCAAAGACCTTTGCTTCTCTGCCTGTTTACCCTGCCGTCAAACGCGATATCGCTCTGGTGGTTGCAGACGAAGTTTCTGCCGGGGACCTGCTGCATAGCGTCCGGGAGAGCAAAGAAAAACTTATCGAACACAGCGAAATTTTTGACATCTTCAAGGGCGAAAAAATTCCGGAAGGCTATAAGAGTGTCGCATTGACCATAACCTACCGTTCGCCTAACAAAACACTCACTGAAAAAAATGTGGAAAAAGCCCACTCCAAGATCGTGAAAATGCTCACGGACCACGGCGCCCAATTCCGCGAGGCCTAAGAAACAGAATGGAAAAAAACAATCTCACCAGAAAAGAACTGACCGAGGCAGTGGCTGAACGTCTCGGCTATCCGCGCTCTACATGCGCCGATATTGTCGACACTTTCTTCGGAACCATGAAAACCTCGCTCACCAATGGCGACCCCATCAAGATCGTTCATTTCGGCACATTTACGCTACGCGACAAGAATCCCAGAAACGGAAGAAATCCACGTACGGGCGAATCCATCTTGATTAAAAAACGCAAAATGGTAAGCTTTAAACCAAGCAAGAAGCTCCGAGAGCAGATAAACGACTGACAATAACCGACACCAGCGGATGGGCCACCAGATACCCGATAAACGCTATTTCAAGATCGGTGAGGTAAGCAAGCTTGCCGATGTGGCCCCGCATGTCATTCGCTATTGGGAGTCTGAATTCAAGCAGATATCGCCCAAAAGAGCCAGTTCAAACCAACGGCTCTACAAACGTGACGATGTTGAGCTGATCCTTCGGATCAAGACCCTCCTCCACGGCCGTGGCTATACTATAGCAGGAGCCCGCCGCTACCTAGAAGAAGGCAGGGATAGTGATCCAGAGCCGGTAAAGCCGGCCGCCGTAGGCGATGCCAAAGTCAAACTGCAAAAACTCAAAACGGAGCTGCAGAGGCTTCAGAACCTGCTCCAGAAGAAAGAATAACCAGTAGTCACTAACAGTTGACACCTCACCACGCTTCTGTTAGATAAGCAGCACAAGGTCGGGATGTAGCGCAGTCTGGTAGCGCACCTGAATGGGGTTCAGGGGGCCGGAGGTTCAAATCCTCTCATCCCGACCAGCTGAGTTTACGGGGTTTAACAGCAATAACTGGCTGTTAAACCCCTTTTTTTGCCCTGTTGTTATTCTCTCGTTTATTTGCTACACTGGTCGTTGTTTGCATAATTGGTGTTAGTTTTCCCGAAAATGGGTAAAAAAATGGGTAAATTTTTGAGGGACCGCCGATGGCTAGGATCCGACAACGGAAGGGCAAGCACGGGGTGTCGTATCATGTCGAGGTAAGGATACAATCGTATCCACCCCAGCGGGCAACCTTCAGCCGCAAATCAGCCGCCGCCAGGTGGGGGGAGGACGTCGAGCATGCGCTGCGCAATGGTATGCCCCTCCCTGGCGAGGAAATCCCCCTCGATGACAAAACCATCGCAAACGCTGTCTCCGAATACCTGCTGCTCATGCAGCAAAAGCCAGGCCGCAGCCGGAATACTATCCGCACCGACAACGGCACCGGCCAGCGCCTGATCAAGAGCCTTGGCAGACTCTCTCTGCGGACACTCACCAGGGAG
>CAKZOA010000351.1 GCA_937132035.1 uncultured Desulfobulbaceae bacterium
GGCCGGTTCCACCTCGACGCTGTGAACCGTATCGCCGCGGCTGAAAACGATTTCAATGGTCTCGCCAGCGCTTTTTTTAACGCTGTTAAGTACATCGACCCACTGTTCGGTGGGCTCGCCGTTAATTTCGACGAGAACATCACCCTTGATGATACCGGCGCGTTCAGCCGGCGAGCCTTCGGTGACCATACCGACCCGTGTGGTCTCCACCGGCTGCGGCACCCCAACCATGAGGAAGAGAAAGAAGAAGAGTACAATCGGAAAGAGCAGGTTGAAAAGCGGACCTGCTAGAATGATAACAAACCTCTGCAGGACGCTTTTATGAGCGAAGGAGCACGCTTTATCAGCAGGATCGACGTTCTGCTCATCGGGATTTTCGCCAAACATTTTCACGTAACCACCCAAGGGTAGTGCCGAAACAACGTATTCCGTCTCTCCCACAACTTTGCCGAAGAGCTTGGGCCCAAACCCAAGGGAAAACTTCAGCACCTTGACCCGGAAAAGCTTGGCAAAGAGAAAATGACCAAGTTCATGGACGAATATAAGCAGTCCGAGGACCAGAATAAAAGAAAACAACGTGTTCATAAAAAAACTCTTTGTAATAAGATATCTGTCATCATGGGCAGCCGAGGCTGAAAAACCGGCTTTCCCGGCGCCTTACCACCCTCAGAAAAATGTGCAAGATGGTGTCACGCTAATCATGAATGACTCTTTTAGAAGCGTGTAGTGTACGATTCATCCACCATGCGCTTGACCAGCTGCCGGGCCTGGTGATCCGCCTGGAGGATATCTTCAAGAATATTTTCATCCCCGGGTCCAACCACCTCCATGGCATCGGCAACCAGTGCCGCAATGCGGTGAAAAGCAATACGTTTATCGAGAAAAGCAGCAACCGCCTCTTCATTGGCCGCATTGAGAACGGCTGGCAACACACCACCACCACGAAGTGCGTCGAAGGCAAGCTGCAGGGCCGGAAAACGGTGGTAATCGGGTTCCTCGAACTGCAAATTGCCGCATTGCGACAGCCTCAGACGTTTCAGCTCCAGAGGCAGCCTGGCCGGATAGGAGAGGGCATAGGCAATGGGGATGCGCATATCGGGAATGCCGAGTTGAGCCAGAACCGAGCCATCCTGAAATTCAACCAGCGAGTGGACGATGGACTGAGGATGGACCACCACTTCGATGTTATCGCTGTCAATATCGAAAAGCCATCGGGCCTCGATCACCTCCAGGCCTTTATTCATCAGGGTAGCTGAATCGATTGATATTTTCCTTCCCATGGACCAGTTGGGATGATCGAGGGCCTCTTCCGGCGTCACCAACTGTAGCTGGCGTGCACTCTTGTCGCGAAAAGGACCCCCGGAGGCGGTGAGAATTAGTTTTTCAACATCCTGACGTCGGCCGCCTTCCAGGGCCTGAAAAATAGCACTGTGCTCGGAATCGACAGGGAAAAGACGGACATTTCTGCGCTTGACGGCATTCATGACGATCTTGCCGGCCATCACCAGCGTCTCCTTGTTGGCAAGGCCGATATCCTTGCCAGCTTCGATGGCCGCCAGTGTCGGCAGCAGGCCTGCGGCCCCAACGATGGCGGAAACGGTAAAGTCCGCCTCATCCATGGCGCCCACCTGCTCGTTGCCGCTGCTGCCCCAAACAATTCTATCGCGATACACCGAGGGTAGCAACACCCGCAATCTTTCCGCATGCTCCTCATCAATGACCGAGACAAGTGCAGGAGCGAATTCGATAATCTGCTCCTTAAGCATGCCTATATTCTTGCCGGCTGCCAGGCCCGTAATCTGGAACTTTCGGGGAAACTGGCGAACGACATTCAAGACGTTGACGCCTATGGAGCCGGTGGAACCGAGAAGAGCTATCTTTTTCATGAAAGCGTAAGAATCTGCAGGTAGTAAAGAATGGGGCCGGCAAGAAGCAGTGAGTCTATCCTGTCGAGGACTCCGCCATGACCAAGGAGCAACTTCCCTGAGTCCTTGGCGCCTGAGCCTCTTTTGACTATCGATTCAGTAAGATCACCGAGAATACCCGCTCCTGTCAGAACCAGGGTCACTGGAAAAAGAACGCCCCAATTAACCGTTTCCAA
>CAKZOA010000352.1 GCA_937132035.1 uncultured Desulfobulbaceae bacterium
CAATATTTCGTGAACCTGTTGCGATTGGGCGACGATATTGGCATTGAGCGTGCCGTCTTTGAGATGGATATCGATTTTCAGATTTCCCAGTTCGGCCGGATGCAGTCTCATAGTAATCTTGGAGTCCTGCATATGTTGTGATATCCTGAACCTGTTAACAACCTGCTGGAGTATTTCGTTTTCGGAGACGACGGTGGAGAAGGGCAGAGCACCCGGCCGCATAGGTACGGCGGTGCCCTGAGCGATTTTGTCGCCGCCGGCCTGACTCAAGCTCTGGGAAAAAGAAGATTCCAGCGAACTGTCGGCTGGTTTTGCCGTAGTGGTGGAGGACATCTGTCTGGCAAGGCTGCTTTCGCCGTCGAGGAACTGCTGAGCATTTTTCTGTTCGCCCCCGGCGTTGGCAGTTTCAATCTTGGTTTGGAGAAACTGGCCGCTGATCCCGTGCCGGAGGGAAATCTGTTCGGCAGTTCTCAGTGAGACCGGTCCATTTCCATCTGCGGCGATCTGCGACAAACCGGCAAGAAGTTTTTCCGTGGAAACCGCTGTCTGGGGATTGGATGTTAACGCAGTTTCCTCTGCAAAGGCAATGGACAGAGGCTGTTGCATGAAAGCCTGTGCTCTCTCTGATGGCATCCGGCTCCAGGCGACATAATCATTGTGTTGCATCATTTCCAGTGAATTTTGGCCTTGAAGGCCCTGGGCCAATGTCTGCGGTGATTGTGCCTGTACGCTGCCGGTCCTCACCGCTGACGCAGAAAATAGCGCTGTCCTCTCCTGCAGGGTCTGATCAGCGGCTAAACTGGCGGGGTGAGGGGCAGCGTTGAAAATGTTCTTTTGACCTGCTGTATTGCTCAAGACGAGGCCTGTGCCAGTAGTTTTCGCGACGCCCAAGAGCATGTTTTCGTCGGGCAGGGGCATGGGTGGTGTCTGTGATCTGGCGAGTGTAACACCTTCTTTTTGCCCTGCAGTCAGGTGTGCCTGCAAAGCCGACCTGGCCTCGGCATTAGCCGGATCTGTTCTGCCGGCATTGGTTGTCTGCGGCTGATCCTCATGGGCTGCTGGCACAGCGGTGACGGCTGCCTGGTCGTCGACGGCCGTGCTGTTTTCACTGTTTTCTTTTCGGGAATCCCGAAGGGCGTTATCAGCGGCCTGGGCGCGTTGTTTGTCGGCAGGCGACTGATTCTGTTCTGAAGCCTTCTTTTTGGAAAGTTCCTGTGAGAGGGTCGGAGCAAATGTGGAGTCGCTGTCGCCTTGCTCGGGAGTGACGTTTTTTGCTTGATGAGCTGGTGGCGGGATCGGGGCTACGACGATTGCTTCCATGTGTTTTTCACTCTATTTGAATTGTCGTAAAAGTTGTGCTGAGTTGCGATGTTTTCTGCTTGTCGAGCATATTGAGAACTTTGGCCGCCGATTTTGCCTTCATATTGGCCAGCAGTTCCGTTGCCAGAGTCGGATCCATTCCGCTCATCGCCAGTGCCGCCCGGTCCGGGGACATTTTCTCGTAGATGGCGCTGAGATTTTTTATTCGTTTTCTTTCTTCAACCGTTTTTTCCGCCAACAGCGTTTCAATCTTTCTCTGAAGGTTGCGGAGATCCTCCAGTTTGGTATCTATCTGGGCAATTTTCTTATCGACGGATACCTCCAGAGACTTTAGCTCCTTTTCGCGCAGGTCGAGATCTTTCTTTTCCTGCTCAAGCTGCAGACGTTCCTCCTGCATCAAGGCAAAGATCCTTCTTTCCTCAACAGAGCGATATTTTTTCTCTTCGCTTTCCTGGGAAAAACAGACGGAGCTGAGAGTAAGAGAGAGCAAAACCAGGGTGCAGGCCCAGGCGGAATAGATAGATGTCGTCTTTTTCATGATGGTCTCTCAGGGGTAAAGGTTCTTAGGTGTCATCGTGTTTGGGTTCGTGAGAAAGTACTGCGATTTCATCGAGTTGTGCGGCTTCCTTCTTCTCAATATAGAGGTTCCAGGCACGATTTTGCTTTTCTTTGAGTTTTTCCAGGACCTGTCGATCACGGCTTCTGCCAATGGCGATATCACGTTTTTTTCGTACGTTTTCTCGTGCTGCTTTAAGCTGGGCAGCAAGTTCATCCTTTCTCTGTTTAAGCCAGTCGATGTGGTTTTCGTAGCGCAGCAGATTATCAACGGTTATGCCTGCAGACTGGTCTTCTTCAAGTTTGCTGAGCAGTCTGGAATACTGCGCTTCGAGCTGTTCAGACTGTTCACGTTTCTGCTGCATTTCCCGCTGGGCCTTGGCAAGTCTGAGCGCAGCAGTCTCCTCGAGCTGTTGGCGATATCGCAATACCGGTGTAAGGGTAAAGGGTTTCATGATGGTCGTAAATCACTCATCTGTCGTTTTTTCTTCGTTTGGGCGGCGAAGCAGGTTCTTCCTTGCGTTCACTGAGGAGTTGGCCGAGATCCTCCTTGGTCTGTTTTAAAGAGGTTGATTCGTCGAAGCGCTGCTGGAGAAAGGTATTGATGTCGTCTATTTTGCTGATGGCAAAATCTATTTGCGGATTTGAGCCGTGGGCGTAGGCACCGATGTTTATAAGGTCTTCGGCATCACTGTAGGCCGAGAGAACTGTGCGCGTCTTGCCCGCGAGTTCGAGATGACGAGGAGTGACAATATCACGCATGACCCTGCTTGCTGAGTTGAGTATATCAATCGCAGGATAATGGTTCTTGGCGGCGATCTCCCGGGAAAGAACAATATGACCGTCTAAAATGGATCTGACGGAGTCGGCAACCGGCTCGGTCATGTCATCGCCATCTACCAACACTGTGTAGAGTCCCGTTATAGACCCTTGATCCTGGAACCTGCCGGCCCGTTCGAGCAGGCGTGGCAATGTGGCGAAAACAGAAGGCGTATAGCCTTTAGTCGTCGGTGGTTCACCAACTGCCAGGCCTATTTCCCGCATGGCCATGGCGAAGCGGGTAACCGAATCCATCATCAGTAAAACGTTTTTGCCCTGACGACAGAAATATTCGGCAATGGTGGTTGCGACGAAGGCACCGCGCATACGGAGCAGGGGAGACTGATCAGAAGTCACAACCACAATCACCGAGCGTGCCAATCCTTCTTTGCCAAGATCCCTTTCTATGAATTCACGTACTTCGCGTCCTCGTTCGCCAATGAGGGCAATGACGTTGACGTCGGCCCGGGCGTATTTGGCCATCATGCCGAGGAGCACGCTCTTGCCGATACCCGATCCTGCCATAATTCCCATCCTCTGGCCCATACCGCAGGTCAGCAGGCCGTTTATCGCCCGAATGCCGAGATCAAGAGGCTCGGCAATGTTTTTTCTCTGCATGGGGCCGGGAGGATTGGCATAAAGGCTCATTTCTTCAGTGAGCAGCGGCAGAGGCAAACCGTCGTGGGGGGTCTCCATGGCATCGATCACCCTGCCAAGGAGATTGTCGCCAACCTTTATGGCGGCCGAGTCCTTGACCACACGGATTCGACTGCCGGGACCAAGTCCCCGTATCTCCCCTAGGGGCATCAGCAGTGCCTGCGAATCTTTGAAGCCGACGACTTCGGCGTGAATTTTTGATTTTTCATCCAACGCAGTGACGTGGCACAGCGATCCGATGGAGGCGTTTGGGCAATGACCTTCGATGACCAGACCGATGATGCGTGTTACCTTGCCGTATATTTTTATCGTTTGTAAATCCTGCAGTGAGGGTGCCTGGAGCGACATGACCTTTTCCTGACGGTAATTGTCAAATGTTTGACATAAGGTGGCTGTTTCAGCTTTCTTTGACAGCACCAGCTATAATGTCCAACTGGCTGGCCAGCGTTGCATCGACGGTGCAGTTGCTCGATTCGACAATACAGCCCCCCTGATCCACAGAAGCATCGGATCTGACGACTACGTTTTCCAGGCCATTGATGGCGTTAATAAAGTCCGTCGACCGTGAGTGTATGGTTTCGTAGTCCTTAGGATTGACGGAGATGATGAACTCATCCGACTTTACCGCCTGTTGAATGGCTTCTTTGACGGTTTTGACAATGGTTTCGTCCTGAATGGTAACCGAATGACGAATGATCTTCTCGGCGATCTTCAGTACCAGTTCCTGCATTTCGCTCAGACTGTTTTTGAGGATGGTTTCCCGGACAGTGTCAAGTTCTTCGCAGATCGACTGCAGGGTTTTGAGGCTGAGTTTGTAATCGCTGTCCACACGGTCAGTTCCAGCCTGGAGACCCTTGTTAAAATATTCTTCAGCGATGGCGTCGACATCGACCGGCGGCGCCGGTTCCTGAGCAGGTGGCGCTGTCTGCGGGGGGGCACCCGCGACCTTGCCATCAACCTCCGGAGAGGAAAAATCATTATCGAATGAGGGCTGCTGGGCCTCTTTGCCCACTGAAGATGCATGACTCCGTTCAGCATCACCGGATTCGCTGTGCTGAACATCGCCTTGGGCCTTCTCCGGTTTCGGGGCGTCCTCATCCACCGGTTCCGGTTCAACCTGCTTGGCGAGATTTTCCCAGACTGCGGGCCGGTCAAAATCCGATGGGACCATTCTTTGGGGAATGAAGCCGGTGCTGTTGCGAATAACCTTAGACAAATTCGTCGCCTCCAACTTTGTTGAGCACGATTTTTCCTTCCTCTTCAAGTTTCATGGCGATCTTGACGATTGACTGCTGCATGGCCTCAACCTCCGAAAGTCGCACCGGTCCCATGGCTTCAAGGTCGTCTTTTATCATTTCCGCGGCCCTCATGGACATGTTGGCGAAGATTTTTTCCTTCAATTCATCGGATGCGGTCTTCAGTGCCATTGTCAGCGAATCGTTGTTGACTTCACGGAGAATCATCTGCAGTGATCTGCCATCAAGGGTAGCGAGGTTTTCAAAGGTAAACATGCGCTTGCGGATCTCTTCAGCCATCTCGGCGTCCGTATCCTCAATTGTATCGAGAATGTCGGCATCGAGATTGTTTTGCAGGTGCCCGAGTAGTTCGACGACCTTGTCGAGGCCGCCCACCTGGCGCTGCTCTCTGCCGATGCTTCTGCCCAGCTCCTTGTTGAGTGCCTCTTCAATACCGGATATTACTTCCGGAGAGACCTTTTCGAGTTTAGCGATACGATAGACGACATCCGCTTGCATTTCCTCGGGAATCCACGAGAGAATGTCGCTGGCGTGCTGGACATGCTGGGTGGAGAGAATGAGGGCGACGGTCTGGGGATGCTCCTTTTCCAGTAGACTGGCAATCATGCGTGGCTGCATCATGGCTATAGTTTCCAGCGGTTTCGACTCGGTGCCGGATATGAACTGGTCCAGGAGATCGTCGGCGCGTTCGGATTCAGTCTTGGCCAGAGCCATCTTGGCGAATTCGCTGCCCTTCAGGAACATGCCGGTATAGCGTTGTTGGGATTCGAGAAAACTGTCAATGACCTGCTCTTTGAGCTCGGCGGGGATATGATTGATAGTGGCCATGGCCTTGGTCACCCGTCGTATCTCGTCGTCGGTGAATTCCTGAAAGATTTTGGCGGTTACATCCTCACCCAGACACATGAGAATGATAGCCGCCTTTTTCATGTTCGTCAGATTCTCGCTGCTGCTCATAGCCTTATGCTTCCTGCAACCAGTTTTTGAGTATGTGGGCAGCCGGGGTCGGGTTCTCCAGGATGCTCCTGCGGATGACGGCTACCGGATCCTCGGTTATTTTTTCTTCCGCCGCCCGCTGTTCCATTTCCAGGGCTCGCTCTTGGGCCCGCTGCTCCTGCTCGAGTGTCTCCACGGTTTTATAATGTTCCTTGATTTCACCCTTCATCGTCTTGACGATGGGCCGAACCAGAAGAAGGTATGTCAGAAGGGCGCCGGCGGCAACCAAGCCGAGTTTGACAAAGGGCAGGTACTCATAGAGCAGGTTGGACGGCGGCGCCTCCGCTATCATAATTTCCTCCGGGGCCTCGCTAAAGGGCATGGAGGTCACACTTATCTGATCACCTCGCTCCAGGTCAATACCGAGAGCCGCTGCAACCATGGTTTCTATGGATTGCAGTTCTTCAGCAGTTCGAGGGCTTATCGATGCCGGCGTGTCCTCTGTGGCCGGGACAACTTTGTCGGCGACAAGAATGGAGACGGAAAGATCCTGGATGGTGCCAACGGGATTGATGATCTTGTTGATTGTTTTGCTGATTTCATAGTTGGTTGTCCGTGATGTGCTGCTGGTGCTGCCCTGGGGGTCCGCCACCTGTTGAGGTACGACGCCCTGTAGATTCGACTGGACTCCAGGGATACCTCCGGTGACGGGTGCGCCGCTCTGTTCGCTGTTTACCTGCTCGCTGCGAATTACCGGTTCTTCGGGGTCGAAGAGTTCCTGTGTCTTCTCTACCTTGGAGAAGTCGAGATTCGCGTTGACCCGTACCATGGCCTTGTCCCGGCCGATGGTTTTGTCAAGGAGGTCCTGAGCACGCAATTCCAGACGACTTTCGACCTGTTGCTGGAAGCCCAGCATATCGACGGAGAGAAATTTCTCCTCCTCTTCCTTTTGACCGCCGTCGAGTACGACGCCGTTGGAATCAACAACGGTGATATTCTCCGGCACCAAACCGGAGATGGAGCCCGCCACCAGGTGGATGATCCCCTGTACCTGTTGAGTGTCCAGGGTCTGCCCTTCTGCAAGCGTGACGATGACTGAAGCGGTTGGCTGTTTCTGCTGTTCCTTGAATAGCCGTTCTTCCGGAAGCGCCAGGTGAACCCGTGCCATGTCGACGGGACCGAGAGAGGTTATCGTCCGCGAAAGCTCTCCCTGCAGCGCTCTGGTGTAGTTTACCTTTTGCACGTAGTCAGTGAGGGCGAAACTCTGTTTGTCAAAGACCTCGAAACCGACACCGCTGCCGGTGGGAAGACCGTTACCGGCCAGGTTGAGACGGGTTTCGTGGAGAATGTCCGCCGGAATCCAGATATTTTTTCCATTGTTTTTCAGTTGATAGGCAATATTTTCAGCCTTGAGCCAGGATACCACCGAGGCCGCATCCTTTTCAGTTAGGTTGGCATAGAGCAGTTGGTAGTCGGCCGTCCTTCCCTGAAAGATTATGAGACCGAAGAGGGCCAGGGAGATGATGATTACGCCGGCCAGGGCGAGTTTTCGACTCAGCGGCCATTCCTTGACGAGGGTGACCATGTTTTTGCGCTCAGGCGGCCGGTCGGGACTGGTTGCCGGAACATTGGTTTCTTCTGTCGGTAAATTTTCTTCTGCCATGAAAACTCTCCTGGAGCTTTAGTCTGTGGTGCAGATCCCAAGAGTTGATGCGCTTGCAGTATCGTTCTCTATTGAGAGAAACACTGTCCTCAAGACATCTCACCTTGTATGGATGGAGTTCCTTTAACTCTTAATGTGCTGAAAACACTCTGTGATTACTCAGAAATATCGGCGCTACAATCGGGTTTAAATTTGTATTCTCATCACCTCGTTGTAGGCCTCCATGGCCTTGTTGCGCATCTGGACCAGCATGCGGATAGCTATATCCGCTTCTTCAGTGGCAATCATGACTTCATGCAGGTTGCGGGCCTGTCCGCCCTGCAGGTCGAGAATAGCTTTGTCCCCCTCGTTCTGGGCACGGCCGACCTGATCGATAGTGTTTTGCAGAAAATCACTGAATGAGGAGGCTGCCTGGGATACTTCGGCTCCATTGGTCTTTGCCAGAGTCAGCGGCAGGCTGCCACTCGTTATAGGTGTAGTCTCCATGGTGTATTATCTCCCGATTTCAAGGGCCTTCATGGCCATGCGTTTTGCCGACTTGATAGTGGTGGCGTTGGCACTGTAGGATCGTGTCGCCGACATCATATCGACCATCTCTTCAAGCAGGCTGATATTAGGCATGCTGACATAGCCATTGTCGTCGGCATCCGGGTGCTCGGGTTTGAAAACCTTTTTGGGGGGATCTGTATCTTCAAGTATTTCCTTGACTTTCACTCCTTTGACGGAATTGTTCATGGTGGTATTGAGATAGTCCTTGAAGGATAGCGGCGTTGTTTCAAAGTAGACCGATTTGCGTTTATAGGGTCCGCCTTCAGGCGTCGAGGTTGTTTCGATATTGGCCAGGTTGGAACTGATGGTGTTGAGCCGTATCGAATTTGCCTTGAGTGCGGATGCGCCGATTTGCATCGAGGTGAAAATGTCCATAGTAGCCTCCCGGGCGGCGTCTGCTACTGGCCGCCTTGAATCAAATATTTTTTCAGACTCAGTTTCTTGCTTAAAAGTTGTGCCGCTGTTTCGTAGAGAAGCTCGTTGGTCGACAGCTCGAGCATCTCCTTATCGAGACTGACACCGTTGAGATCGCCGATTCCGGTGGTGTCCTTTTCTTTGACAACGCGGCCCTTAACTGCATCTATCGTATGGGACGAAGTGGGAATATGTCCGGTATGGGTGGTTTTAAGTGAAAAGCCTCCGTTCTGGATAACGTTTTGTAACTCATCCTCGAAGCTGAAACGTGAGGGTGCATAGCCGGGTGTTTCGCTGTTGGCGATATTGGAAGCAATGACTTTTTCCTTTTCTGCGCGCAGATCAAGAACCTTGCTCAGCAAGGCAATGTTCTGGTCTGCGAGTGAGAATGGCTTCATAGTACTACTCCGGTGGGCCCCAGAGTCAGGGCCGATATATTCATAATTAGAGCTGCTGGTTTAACTGGTAAAAATCCAATTCCCTTTGTGCCAGTTTTATCCACAATGGGTCACTTCCTTTTTCGACAATTTCTTTAAAGAGGTTTAATGAACTTTCCGTATCACCCGCATTCTTCTTGATAGTGGCAACCCTGTAGCGCGCCTGTTCGGAGAATTTTTCATTCTCCATCACCTTTCTGAAGAGAGGTTCTGCTTGCATATATTGGTCCATCTGAAAATAACTTTCGCCGAGTATAAAAAGAGAGTCTTCGCTGCGACCCGAAGCAGACTGCGACAAAGGTTCGAGGGTGTCGATGACTTTCTCGTACCTGCTGGAGGTAAAATAGAGCGTAGCCGCGATTTCACGGGCCTGAAGCGTATCGGGCAAAGCTCGGGAAAGAACGAGGTCCAGGGCCTTGTCGTTTTTGCCGGAGGCCATCAGGCTCTGCAGCAGAAGCAGATTGACTTCCTCTCTATCTTTTCCACTGGGGTAGTTGTAGGTAAATTGAGTTGAGATTTCCTCCACCAGATCATAGTCCCTCTGGGCATAGAGTATGGAGAGGAGGGGAAGGTAATATTTTTCATCTTCCTGCGATCCGGCTGTGCGCAACAGGAAGAGGTAAAGATTCTGCGCTTCACTGAATATTCCCAGCTCATGGTAGGCCTTTGCCAGCAGGCCCAGAAGCTCTATGTCGATCCATTTGTTCTGGAAAAAATCCCTGTTTTTCTTGGCAAGGACTATTGCATCGACATACTGGCCTGCTGAAAGCAGTTTTTCCAGCTGGCCTGGCAGAATTTCTATAAGAAGCGCCTGGGCAGTTTTTGTAAGGTTGCCGGCGCCGAAATCACGCAGAAAATCGAGCAACAGATCTATGCTTTTTTCCTTATCGCCGAGCTCCGAGTAGACGATGGCCTCCTTGAGCGCCGCTTCTTCCGCAATGTTTCTGTCGGTAGCGTTTTCTGCGAGAGCCCGATAATATTCGACACTGGTCTGGCGCCAGCTTGGTTGAGAGAGGTAGCGTATATCGGTCTTTTTCAGTGATGCTCTGTGTCCAGCTTCGGTGTTGGGAAAGGTGTCTTCGATCCGGGAGAAATCGACATACATTTCACGGGCGCTTTTGAAATGGAGATCAGCCATGGCCTTTTTCAGGCTGATCATGCTGAGATGTTCTTTTTTCTCGACCAGGCTGCTGAGTTTATCGAAACATTGCGAAGCCTGTGCATATTTTTTTTGATGATAGAAGGCATTACAGTAGCCATTGAGGGAATAGGGGTGGTTCTCGAGCATTTGCTTGTCTTCGAGAAGCTGATAACCGACATAGGCCTTTATCAAGGATCCCGAGGCAAACCAGTAGTCGGCTTGTCTCATATCCTTGAGATGGGCAAGTTTTGGCGAAAATGCGATATTGTCCTTTAGGAGAAGAGCAGATGCCCTCTCCAGTCGATTGGTCATCAGGGCCATTTCTATTTGTGAGAGAACTATGAACGGTGAAAGGGCAAAATCCTCTTCGACGTCGTTCTCCAGCTCACGCAGCTGATAGTCGGCAACGAAGGGGTCTTCATGTACCGCACGCAACAGGGCAAGAAGATACGCGGAGGCAATGCCGACATATCCCTTTTGATATTTTTCCTGTAATACATAGAGTTGCTTATACCCATTCTGGAAGTCCTTGGCTCTCATGAGTGTTTCACCGAAGGTAAGGGCAAGCTGTTTGCGAGTTTCTTGCTCTCTGGATGCGTTTATGAGATCAAGAATGACGGGAAGCATTTCCTTCCATTTTTCCTGGGCCGAGAGGGTGAAAACATCGGCTGAAAGAATTTCGCTGCTTATTACATCAGGGAGGAGGTCCACCACTGGAAATGGAGGGACGGTATAGTGGAGGGGGGCTGTTGTCACTATGTCCGGTTCATAGCGGGCGAAAAACGAAAGCCAGTTGTTGGAGTAGGGACTGGAGATGTAGGGATTGGTGTAGTCCTCATTTTCTTGTTCGACAATTGCAAGACCTTCAAGTTTGGAGCTCAGTTCCGGATATGTTTTGGTAAACTGGTTGCCCAGGAGTATGTCGACAACCAGTGTGTTTTTCCCGGCTCGTGTTACTTCCAGTTCCTGTGGTTCATACCGCAGGAAAAAAGTAATGATGGACTGCTCTTCTTTGTCTTGTGTCAGAAATTTGACAATGCGCTCATCGGTGTCAAACTGTAATGGCTCGGTGTTGGCAAGGCGGGCGTCAAGGATGATATCGACCCGCTTGCCTTTTCGCGACATGGTATAGGGTGGCAGTTCGTCGAAGCTAAGGTAGACCTGAGCGCTGCTGCTGCCGCCGGCCACGCGGATTTTCTGTACCTCGACTTCGGCTGCGGATGCAGAGATTGAAAGAAAGGTGAGCAACGCTCCTATGAGAGAGACAAATTTAAGCATACGGTTCCGTCTTCAAGTATAAATCTGGTCAAGTGCTGCAACATATGCAATTGTTGTTCCACTGGAAGTGACACTGTTGGTTTTAGTGTGTATACACTGGAAATATCAATTATGATCATATAGTTTGGTCAGGAAGACTTCTTCTAGGAAACCTTCGCCCATGGTCATCGCCATCAGCTGTGTCAAAAAAGTAACATGAAGGGTAAGGGGGGAGCGAGCCCATCGGGCTGTGAGTGGCCTGTGGGGAATTTGATTTTTTCGCGTGTTTACTTATAGTATAGACGAGAGTAGGTTTTTTTAGTGCAAACATGTTGACTTTTATATAGAATTACGACGTAATCAAT
>CAKZOA010000353.1 GCA_937132035.1 uncultured Desulfobulbaceae bacterium
AGTCTATCGCGGCGGGAGAGTGTGGATGATGACCTGTGTGCTTTCTTCTTCAGACTCCCGGTTCCCCTCTTGCTGACACAGAAATAACGCTCGGTATCCGCCGGCTTAATTGGCTTTCTTGCGCAGATAGGTCGGCGTTTCCAAAAACTCGTCGTTCCAGCTGTCATGTTCCCGCGTGCTGTCTCTGGAGGTACCGAGATTGTCGAAATTATCGAAATTCGAATTGGGAAGGATAGTCCCCGCCGGCCGCGGATTCTTTTGGGCGAGCTGAACCTTCACCGATTCCTTTTGCCGCTCCTGAGGTCTGGGCAGATCTTCCACCTGGTTTATGGTCTTGCCATTGCTAATGGCGCTGCCAACGCCGGTGGCGATGACGGTGACATGCAGTTCATCACCCAGGGTTTCGTCATAGAGAGCGCCAATGACGACCTTGGCATCCTCATCGACTTTCTCCTGCACCAGGGCAGAGGCTTCCATGAACTCCGACATGGCAAAACTTTCCTCAGTGGCCGAAATATTGATGAGCAGACCACGGGCACCGTCGATGCCGATGTCTTCGAGCAGCTGGTTGTCCATCGCCCGCCTGGCGGCTTCCGCCGCTCGGTTTTCCCCGACAGCGGCTCCCGAGCCCATGACGGCGGGTCCTACCTCACGCATGACTGTTCGCAGGTCGGCAAAATCGGCATTTATCAGCCCTGGAACATTGATGAGGTCGGTTATACCCTTGACGGCCTGGAGCAGCACATCGTCTGCCTGGGCCAGCATGTCGGCAAGCTTGGAATTCTTCTGCATCAGGGAGAGAAGGCGGTCATTGGGTACTGTAATGATGGTATCGGCGTACTTCTGCAGCTCATTCCAGCCCTCTTCGGCGTTGCGCATCCGATTCTTGCCTTCGAAGGCAAAGGGCTTGGTAACGACGGCGACGGTCAACGCTCCGAGATCTTTACTTATTTTAGCAACTATAGGGGCAGCTCCAGTACCGGTGCCGCCGCCCAGCCCGGCGGTGACGAAGACCATATCGCTGTTTTTGAGGCTGTTTTTCAACTCTTCAATCGATTCATGGGCGGCCTGCATTCCCATCTCGGGGTCTGCCCCGGCACCCAGACCTTTGGTTATGCTCGGCCCGAGCTGGAGACAGATATCAGCTCTTGATTGATCCAGCGCCTGTTTATCCGTATTGGCGGCAATAAACTCCACCCCCTGCAGCTTATTGGCCACCATGGTATTGATTGCATTTCCGCCGCCGCCGCCGACGCCGATAACCTTAACCCGCGCGACGCTTTCAGATTCATCTGCCATTCTAAACGGCATAGCACCCCCCTGCTAAATACGTTTGACCAGTTATCTCTTCAACCACTTCACTAGCAAAGAGTTTCGGCATTATAGCATTTGCCATTTGACACATAAACAAAAACCTCTTTTCTTCACATGATTTTTTTCATCCAGCCGCGGACCTTGCCGACCACCGACACATCGCTGCTGCGCTGGACGAGCCTTTTTTTTCTGCCTTGGAGAACCAGGCCGACACCGGTGGTGCAGCGCGGGGTGTTGATCATATCCAGAGCCCCGCTGACGCCGGCAGGATAACCTATTCTCACCTGCATATCGAAAATCTGCTCGGCAAGCTCGACGATATTGGCCAACAAGGCCGTTCCACCGGTGATGACGATGCCGCCGTTGATCCGGTTTTTCTGACCCGAGGCAATGAGCTCTTTGTTGACCACTTCAAGAATTTCCACTATTCGCGCCTGGATGATGTCAACCAGAACCTTCTGCGTAATTTTTCTGGGCTCGCGGTCACCGACGGTGGGCACATCGACCACCAGATTCGGTTTGATAAAGGAGGATATAGCGCTGCCGTAATCCTCTTTTAGCCGTTCAGCCTCCTGCAGTGGAGTACGCAGTCCCATGGAGAGATCGTTGGTCAGGTTGTGTCCGCCCAGGCCGATTTCACATGTGTGACGAATGGTGCCTTCGTAGAAGACGGCAAGGTCGGTGGTACCGCCGCCGATATCAATCAGGGCCACGCCCAGTTCCATTTCGTCAGGGCTGAGGACGGCATCGGCCGAAGCGATGGATTCGAGGATGAGATCGGCAACATCAAGACCGGCTTTATTGCAGCAGGTTACCAGATTGTGTACCGCTCCCATGTCAGCGGTGACGATATGAACATTGGTTACCAGGCGTACGCCGGTCATGCCCAGTGGATTCTGAATGCCGGTGTGATCATCGACCATGTACTCCTGCGGCAATACGTGAATTACCTGCTGGTTGGCCGATATTTTCACCGTTCGTGCTGCGGCGATGACGTCATCTATATCTGATTTTTTTATTTCCCTGCCGTTAATAGCAAGTATTCCCGGGCTGTTAAACCCCTTGATATGATTGCCGGCGATACCGACATGGACCGAATGCAAATCGCAGCCGGCCATGTCTTCGGCTATTTTCACCGCTTCACGGATAGACTTGACCGTACTTTCGATATTAACGACCACGCCTTTCTTCATGCCCAGAGAAGGAGCTATGCCGACACCGATGATTTCCACTGCGTCTTCGAAGGCCTCGCCAACGATGCAGCAGACCTTGGTGGTGCCGATATCGAGTCCGACGATCAGCTCGCCGCGTTCACCAACCTGTCTGCTGAGTTCCGCTTCCACTGGCGCTGCAGTATCTTGTTTTTCTACCATTATTTTCAACCTGATTGTGACTGGGCGACAAGGACTTTGTCCTTGAGATATTCCATACGGATATATTTCACCTCACTGATGTCTACATTGTTGTTGCGCTTTTTATACAAAACGGCAAGGACGCTGCGCAACTGCTTATATTTCTTTTTTATCTCACCGCTGCCAAAGTAGATGGGAAAGGGAAAATCAACCAGCCTGACGACCATACCCTCAACGTCGTCGAAATGGATCTCCGACACCGACTGCGCCGGAAGATTCGGATTGTTGTAGGAAATCAGCTTCAGAAACATTACCGCATCAGCCAGAGCCGCATCTCTTTCTGCAGGGGAATAAGCATACAACCCTGACACCACTGGATAGTCAAGATCATCTCCCTTTTGAACCGGAGCGATGATATCGCCTCTTCTGTTCATGTAAACCATAGCCGCCTCATTCGGCGGGCCTTTGAGAAAGAGCGCCGTCGCCTCATGCTCCACAACGTCTATGCGGATGCCGTCGGGCCATATTTTTTCAACCAGAACGTCTTGTATCCAGGGATGAGCACTGATGTAGGTGGAGACCTTCTCCGGCGAAACAACAAACATGCTGGTTGTATAGTCGATCCCGGCCAGCTTTTTGATCTCCTCCGGCTGGGTTTCCGCATAGCCGTATATACCGATATCCTTGATACGAAAGAACTCCAGGGAGGACAGATACTGCTTCACCGGACCCTGGAGGGCCAGGATCAGGACTACAGCCATGACAGCTATTGCCCCTGACCTCACCGCCTTTCGCAACATTTTCTTGCGTGCCTCCGACCTGGATATATGGCTGTATCCGTCGAGTCGTCGTCTCAAAAAACGCTGCCAGAAGTACTTGTACTCCGCAACCCGGGAGAAAATTTTCGTTATCTTCTCGGGAAAAACTGGTGATTTTTTTCCGTAGGGCTGTCGTGACCATGTGGCATTCTCACTCTTCTTTCTCACCTTCAGAGGCAGCGTTCGCAGCAAGCCACGAACTTTTCGTTTGGCAGTCATAGGATATGCACCTCCGGATCCAAATAAATTCCGCTGTCGGCAGCAACTTTCTGCTGAATACGCTCCATGAGTCGCAGAATATCCAGGGCGCTGGCCCCTCCGCGATTGATAATGACATTGGCATGCAGGTTCGAAACTTCGGCACTCCCGATCTTCAGCCCCTTCAGACCGCTGGCCTCTATCAAACGTCCGGCACTGTCGCCCTCGGGATTCTTGAAAACAGATCCGGCACTGCCTGCCGCCTTCGGCTGTCGCAGGCGCCGCTGCTGCAGATAGCTGTCGCATCTGTTATGAATATCGGCGGGATTCTCGTGTTGAAGACTCAGTATAGCTGACACCACGACGTAAGGCTGTGGTACTGGAATCACCATCCTCCTGTACTGCGGCTGCAGGTTGGCAGCTTCGATTCTTTCCTGGCCCAGCGGTCCCATGATATCGACAGAAGTAAGCACATCGGCTATGGCGGCTCCCCAGGCCCCCGCGTTCATCACCACCGCCCCGCCTACGGTTCCGGGAATGCCCGCACTGAACTCGAGACCTGCATACCCTTGTTTCACGCACATTGCCAACAATTTTGGAAATCTGACTGCGGCGCCGGCCTCAACCGTCACACCGCCGTCTGTGAGGCCAAAGCTGTGGTGTGAAAAGACCCCATCCAACAGCACCGCCACCCCGTCAAAGCCTTCGTCACGGACCAGCACATTGGAGCCCCCCCCCAGCACACGCCAGGCCAGGCCCTCCTGCTCTACAATACCCAGAAAGGATGCAAGCTCAGCATGGGTCTCGACAACAGCCAGAGCGGCGGCCGGACCGCCTACGCCAAAGGTGGTGTGGCCGGCAAGCGGATAATTCCACAGCACCGGCCTGTTCAGGCACTCAGCCAACTTATTTTTGAGCCGTCTGTCCATATATCCCTATCCCTGAGGATCTTCCAGATACCGCAGCAGCTGTTCCCCGGCATTGACAATGTTGCCTGCTCCCAGAGTGAGCACCAGATCCTCCTGCCTCGCCATATCCCTGACTGCCGCCGGCACGTCATCGACATTGCCGACATAGAGGGTATGGCGCTGACCGTGCTGCTTTATTTCCCCAAGCAGTTTTTCAGCAGACACCCCGACAATAGGCTCTTCGCTGGCCGCGTATATATCGGTCATGACGAGATAGTCCGCCCTGTGGAAACAGGTAAGGAAATCTCGGTACAGAGCCTGGGTCCGCGAATAGCGATGCGGCTGGAAAACGACGATCAGCCGTTTTTCCGGCCAGGCTTCTTTGATGGCCTCAAGGGTGGCGAGGATCTCGGTGGGATGATGGCCATAGTCATCGACCACGGTTATTCCGCAGGCGATCCCCTTCAGCTGCATTCGTCGCTGCACCCCCTCATACGTCCTCAGGGCCCCGGCAATCTCGGAAAACGGTATTTCCAGTTCGAGACCGACGCAGACAGCGGCCAGGGCGTTGTAGACATTGTGCCTGCCCGGCGGGGCGATATCGATATCACCCAGCAATCTGCCTTCCCTGAAAACGGTAAAATATACCCTGCCCTCCCTGAAATAAATCTTCTCGGCATAGACATCCGCCTGGGCCGTCAGGCCGTAGCTCAGCGTCCGCTTTTCAATGGCCGGCAGAATATCGGCGACATTCTTATCATCGAGACAGAGAATGACAGCGCCATAAAAGGGCACCCGGTCGATGAAATCGAGAAAGGATCGCTTGATCTGCTCCAGATCGCTGTAATAGTCGAGATGCTCGAGATCTATATTGGTGATAACCTCGATCACCGGTGACAGCTTGAGAAAGGATCCATCGCTTTCATCGGCTTCGGCGACAAGAAACTCCCCCTCGCCGAGTTTGGCATTACCGCCGAGACTATCGACCTTGCCGCCGACGACGATGGTCGGATCAAGTCCGGCCCGGAAAAGCAGCCAGCTGACCATGGAGGTGGTCGATGTCTTGCCGTGGCTGCCGGCAATTGCAATGCCGTATTTTTTCAGGCGCATCAGCTCCGCCAGCATTTCCGCCCTCTGGATTACCGGGATGAAACTTTCTCGGGCGGCGATCACCTCCTCGTTGTCGTTGCCGATAGCCGAAGAGGTGACGACAACGTCAGACCCCTCAACCCACCCTTTTTTATGGCCCGTATAAACGGTGCCGCCAAGTTCGGTGAGCCTGGCGGTTATGGCCGAGGCGTTCAGGTCCGAGCCGCTCACCCGGTAGCCGAGGTTGAGGAGCAGTTCGGCGATGCCGCTCATGCCAATGCCGCCTATGCCGACAAAGTGTATATGTTTGGACTTTCTATACATGTAAATCTCGAGTCATTGCCATCAGGATGCAACAGCAGCCTGACAAACATCTACGATTTTTGCTGCGGCCTCAAGGTGTCCCAGTTTGCGCATGTTCACCGCCATCACATGGCGCGAAGCATCATCTGCCAGCAGCCCTTTCATCTCTGCCGCCAGTTTCCTGCCGTCCAGCTCCTTCTCCTTAAAAGCCCGACAGCCTCCCCCGTCAACGTAATGGCGGGCATTTTCCTGCTGGTGATCGTCGGCGGCATGAGGGTAGGGCACCAGAATCGCCGGCAGGCCGAGAATGGCCAACTCTGCCAGCGTCGTCGCCCCGGCCCGGGAGATAACCAGATCGGCCTGGCCATATACCGCGGCCATATCCCGAAAAAACGCTTCTACCTGAGCGTTTATCCCATGTTCATGATATCTCTGCCTGACATTCAGGCAGTCGGTCTCGCCCGTCTGGTGTATAACTCTGCAATCTGCGCCGGCACCGTGATCACAAATCGCTTCGCCGACGAGTTCGTTGAGCCGGTGGGCTCCCTGACTGCCGCCGAGTACCACCAGGGTTTTGGTCTTTGCCACCGTATCCGGCAAAGAGGCCGCTGCCAGCTCACGTATGGGGCTGCGCACGGGGTTGCCGGTCAGTACCGTTTTGTCCCCGGGAAAGTAGATGGCACTTCCCGGCAGGGATATACAAATGCGGTCCACCATAATCCGCAATGCACGGTTTGCCAGGCCGGGTATGGAATTCTGTTCGTGAATCACCGTCTTTTTCCCCAGCAGCCTGGCGGCGGCGATAACCGGTCCGGTGACATAGCCGCCAACACCGAGAACGACATCGGGCCGGAAGGAGCGGATCAACCGCGCCGCCTGCACCAGGGCCACGGGCAGTGCCGCCAGAGCCTTGATCAAGCTGACGAGATTCTTGCCCTTGAGTCCGTAGCAATAGACGCTTTCCACTCTGAACCCATAGTGTGAAAGCGAGCTGCTATCCATCTTTCTGCGGGTGCCGATAAACATCACCTCGGCCTGCGGCATTCTCGCCAGGAGCTCTTCTGCTGCGGCAATCGCCGGAAAAAGGTGTCCTCCGGTACCGCCGCCGGTAAGGAGAAGCTTTATCGCCGTTCTGTCACTGCTCATGATCCCACCGGTGTTGCCGAAGATTGGATTTTCGCAACATTATCCCTGAACGCTCTACCGCGATGAGCGTAGCTGTCGAACATGTCGAAACTGGCACAGGCCGGAGAAAGTAAAACCGATTCACCCGCCCTCGCCAGCGAACTTGCCATCTTCACCGCTTCTTCCATGCTCGCGGCCGTGGCAACGGCAGCGATATCATCGACTGCCGCGGCTATGGCAGTGGCGGCTTCCCCAATAACAATAAGATGTCGCACCTTGGTTGATACCATTTCCCGCAGCAGGCCATAGTCGTCTCCTTTGTCCCTGCCGCCGGCGATAAGAATGACCTTACCCGGCACCTGCTGCAAAGCGCTGATGACGGCGCCGGTATTGGTAGCCTTCGAATCGTTGTAGTAGCGAACCCCGTCACGCGTGTCCACCAGTTCCAGGCGATGCTCCAGGCCGGAAAATGAGCGGATGGTCGCTGCAGCCACCGATGGCTGGGCTCCGGCGAGTCGAGCTGAGCAAAGCGCTGCGGCGCAATTCCTCCTGCCTATGAAATTATCAAAAACGGTGCCGGTCAGATCATATCTCTCCACGTTTGCCTGCAGCCGCAGATAAATCTCCGATTCGCAGATATAGGCCCGACACCTCTTGTCGTGGCCGAAGGAGAAGACCTCGACGTTTTTCAGATCCCTCCCCAGTTCGGCGCAGAGAATGTCGTCATCACAAATAACGGCGCTGTCTCCTGGCCGCTGATTTTTGAATATTTTTGCTTTGGCCTTGATGTATTCGGCATAGCCGCGGTGATGGTCAAGGTGGTCGGGACTTATGTTGAGCAAAACGGCGATGTCTGGTCGGAATGCGCCTGCATTGTCCAGCTGAAAGCTCGAGGCCTCGACGACAACAGTGTCGGGCTGCTGTTCTTCAAGCAGACACTCGAATAGCGGCCGGCCTATATTGCCGCAGACACACACTTCTTCGCCAGCGGCTTTGAGAATTTCGCCAATGAGCGTGGTCACCGTAGTCTTGCCATTGGTTCCTGTGATGGCAATGGTCCGGGACGCAAGTACCGGCGCCGCCAGAGCAAGCTCACCGACTATCCTGACACTTGTGTCTGCGAGTTTCTGCAGTACCGGCAGAGTCGGCGGAATTCCGGGGCTGAGAAAGACAAGCTCTGCCTGCTGCAGCAGGTCCGGACTATGACCGCCGCCCTCGAAACGACGGCAGCACTCATCGACCAGCCGCCTTTCCTCCGGCCGCAACTGCTCCCAGCTGCGCCGCTCTGATACCGAGACCTCCGCCCCGAGGGCGTGAAGATAGCGCACCGCAGCGCTTCCCGAAATACCGAGGCCGATAACGGCGACAGCCATGTTTGTCTGTACCAGCGGGTTTTTCTTCATCGCAGTTTAAGCGTTGCTAGAGCAAAAAGTCCCAGAACTATGGAGACAATCCAGAAACGAACGACCACCTTCGGCTCATGCCAGCCCTTCTTCTCGAAATGATGATGAAAAGGTGCCATGAGGAATATTCGCTTACCGTTGGTCATCTTGAAATAGCCGACCTGCATGATGACCGAAACCGCTTCCATGACAAAAATGCCGCCAACAATAGCGAGCAGAATTTCCTGTTTGATGATGATCGCTACCGCCCCCAGAGACCCCCCAAGGGCCAAAGAGCCCACGTCGCCCATGAATATCTGGGCGGGATAGGTATTGAACCAGAGAAAACCCAGACAGCCACCGACGATGGCTCCGCAAAAGATGGAAACCTCACCACTGCCGGGAACATGTGGAATCTGCAGGTACTCGGCCAGTACAGCATGGCCTGCCAGATAGGAGAAGAGCAGATAGACTGCAGCTGTTATAACCGTGGGTCCGGCGGCAAGCCCGTCGAGGCCATCGGTGAGGTTGACGGCATTGGAGGCTCCGACGATAATCAGTACGGCAAAAACAATGTAGAAATAACCCAGATCCGGATAGAGATTCTTAAAGAAAGGGATACTCAGATGGCTGTCGAAACCAGGATGGAAATAAATAAACACCCCGACTGCAGCACCACCGGCTATCTGGAGGAGTAATTTTCCTCTGGCGCTGAGCCCCTTCGTATCTTTCTTGGCTATTTTCCGGTAGTCATCATAAGCGCCGATGGAACCGAAAAAGACCACGGTGAACAGGGTCAGCCAGACGAGGGGATCATCTAGTCTGGCCCACATCAAGGTCGAGATGACAATGGCGACGATGATGAGCAACCCTCCCATGGTAGGCACCCCTTTCTTGATCAGATGACTTTCCGGGCCGTCATCGCGAACCACCTGTCCAATCTGGAAACGCTGCATGGCCCTGATGAAAAGAGGGCCGACGATCAACAGGATCAAGAAGGCCGTTACCGCACTGCCAATACAGCGGAAGGTGATATATCGGAATACGTTGAAGCCGACAAAGGTTGTATGAAGTGGATAGAGCAGATGATACAGCATCGTTGTGTTTGCAGTCCTTCGTGAATTACCTAGGTTGCCTGTTCTTCCGCAAGTCGCTCAACCACTGACTCCAGCCGCAATCCCCGGGACGCCTTGATGAGTACCCAGGAAGCTTCGGACAGCACGCCTTCGGCTTGCAGTTTGTGTATCCATGCAGGTATATCATCCTTACTGGAAAATACCATAACTTTATCTTCGTTCATGCCGGCAGCAATAGCGGCATCTGCCATATGCGCGGCATAGTCACCCACCACCGCCAGTCGAACAAGACCTATGGAAGCGGCCGTTTCGCCCACCTGCCGATGGGCCGCCTCGCTCGCCTGACCCAGCTCGAGCATAGTACCGAGTACAGCCACCTTACTCCCCTCACCCATATCGGCGAGCGCCGCCAATCCCGCCGCCATTGACGCCGGATTGGCATTGTAGGTGTCATCGAGGATGGTATAACCACCGGTCGCTGGAACGATTTGCAGACGTTTGGAGGCGGAAGAGAACGATTGAAGCCCCGTAGCAATGGTTTCCGCAGCTATGCCGGCGGCATGGGCTATAGCCGCAGCTGCTGCTGCGTTTGCCACATTGTGTCTGCCGGGAACCTGAAGCTCGACATCCACCGTCCGCTCGCCAATCTGCAATCTGAAAGCGATCGTACCATCATCACCGCAGGTAAGAGCGAAAGCAGCGACGTCAGCGTGATCGTTTCTTTCCTTTTCCACCGTCCAACTCACTGTAGTACGGTGTGGACATGCAGCTGCGGCTTCGCGCACATGCCTGTCATCGAGGTTGACGACAAGCACGCCCGTTCGGGATGTCCCGGCAAACAATGCCGCTTTTTCCCGGGCCACCCCTTCAATGGATCCGAGCCCTTCGAGGTGAGCACCGTGAACATTGAGGATACAGGCGATATCGGGATCGGCTATCTCGGTCAGTCGGGCAATCTCACCCTGCCGATTCATGCCCAATTCCAGCACTGCTGCTCTATGCTTGAGCTCAATCGGCAAAAGGCAGAGCGGCAAACCGATGAGATTGTTGAAATTGCCCATGGTCTTCAACACCCTTTCCGCCGGAGCCGATGGTGTATCCGGCCAGCGGCATGCAAAAATTGCCGCCACCATTTCCTTGACCGTGGTCTTACCGGTACTGCCTGTGACGGCAACAACCACAGGAGCGGAAATCTTCCTCACGATCTTTTGCCGGTAGTGGGCCAGATCGCCCAGGGCCTTGAGAGTGTCCTCGACCTCGAAGAACGCAGCCTCCGCTGCCGTAAAAGTCCCTGGCGGCACAACACCTTTTTCCACGATAACCCCGGCAGCACCCTTTTCAAGGGCCAGGGGAACATAGACATGGCCATCAAAGCTTTCTCCGCGCAGGGCGACGAAGAGATCGTTCCGCCGTAGCGATCTGGTGTCTGTGCTTATTCCGGCAAAAGCTCTCACGTCGGAACCATCAAAAGACAATGGCTTGACGGCAGCAGCAACACTTTTCACATCCCAGGCCAGCATCGCCTCGCGCACCTCCAGGGCGTCATCGAAAAAGCGTCTGCCAGTGTTGGTTATTTGGTATTTTTCATGTCCCTTGCCGGCGATGACAACCACATCTTTCACGCCGGCGTAGGCGACGGCGGCGTGTATGGCCTGTCTTCTGTCGGCAATGACAACGAAACCGGTCTGCGCCCCGGAACTGAGAAGCCAATTCTGCTGTCGCTCCTCTCCATTCTCCAGACGCATGCCTTCCATGATATCGTCTATGATTTGATCATTTGATTCAGATCGGA
>CAKZOA010000354.1 GCA_937132035.1 uncultured Desulfobulbaceae bacterium
GGAAGTTCTTATGGCAATGTTCCCGCCACTTTTTTGTTGTCTTAGCATATCGACAACCTCGACGACAACCGGGGAAATAACGCTACGCGGGTGCCGGCCGCTCTTTTTCCGTGAGAGGTCGAGAAGCTGTTGAATCAACAGTGTAACTCTCTCCAACTCCTTTTCGGCTCTTTGGCTGTATTGCAGTCGTTCCTGGCCATCGACATCCCTGCCCAGCAGCTCGACATATCCCTGTATAATACCCAGAGGATTGCCGATCTCATGGGCAAGGCCGGCGGACAATCGTCCTAAGGCGGCAAACTTCTCCGCTTCGATAAGCGAATCCTGATTGGCGACAATCGTCTTATTGGCCTCCTCCAGCGACTCGACCGTTTCTTTTAGCCTTTCTTTATCGTTTTCAATCCGCGATATCATATTATTCAAGGCAGTAGCCAATTGACCGAACTCATTTTTTCTCGAAGAAAGGTTTCCAAAATCTTCATGGAGCATCCCATATTTCTCTGTCCTGTTGACGAGACTGTCCAGGGGCTGCAAAAGCATGGGACGCAGTCTGAAAAACCATAAAATTGTCAAAATCAGTGTATTTATGATCATATAGAGAATAATTACCGGCTGATTTTGCTTTATTTTTCCGGTAATCCCAGGAATATCAAGGGCAATCCCAAAAGATTTTACCGCTTCACACCCCTCCAGCGGCAGGGCAATGAATACCTCCTGAGCACTCATCCCAAACAGAGAGAGAGCATTTCCCCGGGTGAGCTTTATCTCCCTCTGCAGCTCAGAGGCTTGTTGCAAAGCCTCTCGATAGTGTGCAGCCGAAAGTGACCGGCTCCAAAAAACATTATCCTGTGCCACAAATCCCACCGCAGATACATTCCCCTGCAACAAGGCTTTTTCAATCTCCGAAAACCGCTCATTCGTTGTGTCTGAATTTTTGCACGAAAAAAAGGCGCGTGATTCTATATAGGAGGCAAGGGACCGGACTCTGTCTAAAGAATTCTCGATCAAGTGCTGGTGCCAGAAAAAGGTAACCACCACATTGGTGAGCACCATACCCACAAAAAGCAAAATGGCGAAATTGACGACGACGGCGATTTTAAAATTTCTAAAAAACATACTCCCCACAATGACCGTATCTGACACTTTCTCGTTTCTTCTGATTATTCATCGCTGCCGGTTTGGTAAAAACTCGTTTCTACCTCGGCCAACCTGAAAACCAAGATACTGTTTCACTGATACTACAGCCTTCACATCGCCGACAACTATTAATTAATTTTAGTACTTGTCGCTTTTGTTAATTTTTTTTACAAAAACCGGCTGCAGCAACTACCAGACAGCTCGAATCAATACATGACAGTTAAGATATATTTCAGAGAATATTGGTTAGTTGTGCAATTTTACCCTGAAATATCTTTACAATGGAGCGCTTATTGCAAGCACACGATAACTAAAAACGGTCTTTTGTATCTCGTAACCAGGATACGCATATCCTTACATAACTTAAGTATAGTAGAATCATTATGAAAAAAACTCCAAAAAATGATGGTTTTTCGCTGGTTGAGATTTTATTCGTCGTTGTCATCATAGGCATAATGGCCGCTGTCGGCTTGCCCGCGTATTTCTCGTGGGTTCCCAATATGCACCTTAAAGCGGATACCCGTGAACTGCACACCGCCTTCATGAAAGCTAAAGCCGAAGCCGCCAAGCGCAACAGAACGGTGGCGGTTACCTTTGACCAGCCCGTCGGCGGAACTCCTTCCGCCTATGTGGTATATGAGGACCCCAACGGCAACTTCCAGCTCAATGCCGGCGAAACCGTTATAACCAATGTCCAGCAATGGTCTGATCATGTCTCCTTAAGTGGA
>CAKZOA010000355.1 GCA_937132035.1 uncultured Desulfobulbaceae bacterium
CAGAAGTGGAGGGTAGGCATGTCGTTCAAGCTCTTCGGCGAGCTCATAGGCGACATCAATAAGGTTATGCTGCGGATTAAACAATTGAGAGATTTTAGAGTGCTGAAAGGAGGAACAACCGTTGACGATAATGAGAAGAAAGCCAAGGCTGGCGGCAGAGAACAGCAGCGACAACCGGCGGCGATCGAAGATGTTTTTCAAAGATGATTGGAAGATATGCATAATAGATGGGTATCCTGCCGTTAAAATGTGTCAGAAAGCGACCTGGCACCGGTGAGTTGAATTTCTTTCCCCTTTTGCCGAACCTGCTGATAGTGATGGTAGTCACCACCGTTAATGTAATAAATATTGGATGAGCGGAAAAGATACTTGTCCCTAAAGACCATGGAGGCGGTGATGATGACCTCGACATTCGAGGTTCTGGTGTAGGTGGTATTACCGTAATCGGCTCCTGCTGCCAGCGATATTGCCAGGAGCTCAGCCGGGGCGTTGCGAATGACGGTAACGGCTGTGGTCAGCGCCGTAATCAGGCCGGGACGCAGGGTACGCAGGCGGCTCGATTGATGATGCACCGTCTGGACCTTATAATTAATGGTTATTGATTCGCTGTTGGTAGAAGCGCTGGTGGGTATTCCGAAATTCACCAGTTCGGTGATGAGTAGATCGCGGAAACCCTCATCGAATACCGTGGTAACCTGTTGCGGGCAGGGCTCCCCATCTGATCCGCAGGTCTCTTTGACGAAGACGGCGGTGTCGAGAAAGTCGCTGCGGATCAATTCGTTGTTGATGCTGTTGGCCATATCCCGGGCGAGAACGTTCCAGTGATGCGCCGCCTGCATTTTTTCCTGGGTTGAGTGCGGGTATCCTATGGGTTCGGGTATGCGGCTGCAGGAGAGCAGCAGCAATGGGATTGCGACGATTGCAAATATTTTCATGGATGCTCCTGATTAAAAATGTGTTATGAGTATATCGGATGATATTCGACAAATAATAGCTGAAAAGCGATTTTATTTCTTCTGACACCTCCGCTGAAGGACAGTCCGGGAGCCGGGCAGGAACCGAAGGAATGTGCTGACGAAACTGTCTGCCCCCATCTCCGCAGGCCACAGAACCTTAAACTGCATATCCCATGAGCATAGATCTTCATTTACACTCAACCTATTCCGACGGCACCCTTTCCCCAGCGGAAATTGTCGAGCATGGTCGTAAGCGTGGATTGCGAAGCCTTTCCCTGACCGACCATGACACCATAGCCGGCATTAGCGAAGGTGCCGCCGCTGCGGCCCGGGAAAATATCGAGATGGTCTCGGGCGTGGAGTTGAGTGTGGAATTCGGCGAGGTTACTTTTCACCTTCTCGGATACTTCTTTGACCATGAAGATACTGGGCTCAAAGGGAAAATTGCCTTGCTCCAACAAGCCCGGGATGAGCGTAACAGGAAAATACTTTCCAGGTTGCAGGCACGTGGTATCGATATTTCCATGGAGGAAGTGCTCAAGTTTTCGCCGGTTGGGCAGACGGGCCGGCCGCATATTGCCCAGGTGCTGAAGGAGAAAGGGGTGGTCAGCAGCATGAACCAGGCCTTTAGACGATTTCTGGGCAAAGGGGCCTGCGCCTATGTTTCGAGGTTTGTCTACAGCTTTGACGAAGCCGCAGCATTTTTAAAAGAAAGCGGCGGCATTACCGTTCTCGCCCATCCCGCTCAGATAGACCCTACACTGCACAGGTTGCCGGGTCTGGTCGCCCAACTTGCCCCAAGAGGGCTGGATGGTCTGGAGGTCTATTACCCTTCTCAGTCATCCTCTATCCGCAAGAAATTGAAAGCAATTGCAAAACGATATAGTATGGTAATCAGCGGCGGAAGTGATTATCATGGACTGATACGTCCCGGCACTGATATGGCCGGCGGCGCGAAATTCTGGGTACCGGGTGAAGTGCTGGAGGGGATGCGGCAGAAGGCGTCGGAAAACAGACACATCAGAGATGATATCTAAAGACAAGAATTTTACTGGAAGAGACGGTAGTGTGATGTATTCGATTCTCGTAGTTGATGATCAACCTAATTATCTGATCGTACTCTCAGAGCTTCTGCGTGAAGAAGGCTTTGAAGTGTATACCGCCCCCGGCGGCAGGGAAGCCTTCGAGGTTGTCAAGGAGGTTGACCTCGACCTTGTGATAACCGATATGCAGATGCCTGAGGTCGACGGCCTGCAGCTTCTCCAGAATGTCAAAAAAATCAATGGTGAACTGCCCGTCATTATCATCACCGCCTATGCCGAGGTGGAAAAAGCGGTTGCTGCCATGCAGGCGGGAGCCTTCAGTTACCTGGCAAAGCCTTTTTCCAACGATGAACTGATTGTCAATATCAATAAAGCAGCGCAGCACTATTCGCTTGTTCGGGAAAACACGCGTCTGCGCAAAGAAATCCGGGGAAAAAACAACTTCGGCGGCATGGTCGGTAAGAACAGCAAAATGATCGAGGTCTACGAGCTTATTGAAAAGGTGGCTCCGACCCCGGCATCGGTTCTTATCTCCGGTGAAAGCGGCACAGGTAAAGAACTGGTGGCCAAAGCCATTCATATAAACAGCCCTCGCGAAACCCAGCCTTTTATTACGGTCAACTGTGCGGCTCTCTCGGATAATCTTCTCGAAAGCGAACTCTTCGGCCACGAAAAAGGGGCTTTTACCGGTGCCGCCGGCATGCGCAAGGGGCGTTTCGAGCTGGCCAACTCCGGGACCATATTTCTCGATGAAGTCGGTGAGATCCCTCTTGTACTGCAGTCGAAGCTGCTGCGGGTGCTGCAGGAGAAATCCTTCGAGAGGGTCGGCGGCACAAAAACATTGTCGGTTGATGTGCGCATCATAAGTGCCTCCAACAAGGATCTGAAAGAAGAGGTCGCCTTGGGAAATTTCAGAGAAGATCTGTTTTACCGGCTCAATGTCATTCATGTCTGGCTGCCGCCGTTGCGGGAGCGCATGGATGACATGCCTCTTCTCGTCGATTTTTTTATCGAGAAATTTGCCGGCCAGCTCGGCAAGGATAACCTTCGTATTTCACAGGATGCTCTACGTCTGCTTCTGACCCTGCCCTGGGAAGGCAATGTCCGGGAGCTTGAAAATACCATCGAGCGGGCGGCTATACTCTGCGACGACCAGGAAATAACAGGTGAAGACGTACAGCCAGAATCAGTCAGTATGGACAGGGCTTCGAACTGGGGCGAGGAGATAGATCTTCTGCAGTTCATTCCGCCGTCCATAGGGCTCAACGATGTCCTCTATTCCGTCGAAGAAAAAATGCTCAACCGAGCCCTGGATGAAACTGGCTATGTTCAGGCGAGGGCCGCCGACAAGCTCGGCATCACCAAGAGTCTTTTGCAGTATAAAATGAAGAAATACGGCATTAAGAAAAAGTAGGGCGAAGACGTCCGCACCAGGTTAGCTGGAAGGGCCGAAGACTCCTCATCGTCCGGCATCGGGGGTGGCCTGTTGTTATCTGGTTGTCTGGTGACTCCCCCAGTGCAGCTTATTGCGCAGAATTGAAAAGTAATCCCTGTGCGGGGGGACGATGAGCTGCAGGGGATGTTCGGCTGTCTGGATGGTAATACGTTCATCTTTGTGCAGCTTGCCGCTTGGCCTGCCGTCAATGATGATGTTGGCGCTGCCGGCGTAGTTGCTCTCGTCGATGGTGGTGGCAATGGTGATTTTCGAGGGAAGCAGAATCGGCCTGCTGCCGAGCATGAACGGACATATGGGGGTGACCAAAATGGAGGCGAGGCCTGGGTATACCAGCGGTCCGCCGGCAGAAAGATTGTATGCCGTCGATCCGGTCGGGGTCGAGAAAATCAGGCCGTCGGCCTTGTAGGTGGTGATAAGTTCGCCGTTTGCCGTGGTGAATAGGTTGAGTATGCGATCGAGACTGTTTTTGCTTATGACCACATCATTGAGGGCATAGCCCAGGGTGGTTGTCTGATTCCCCTTTTCGACGGCGGCCTTGATCATCATCCTGTTCTCGACATTGACGCTGGCGGAGAGGATGGCTTCTAATGACTGTTTGGCTTCCTCGCGTGTGAGTTCGGTGAGAAAACCGAGGTGACCGAGATTGATGCCGATAACGGGTATTGAATAACGGGCCGCCTGTTCCGCTATTCTCAGCAGGGTGCCGTCACCGCCAAGAACAACAAGGATGTTCTGCTGGGGGTGAATGGTGTTGATATCAACCGACACCTGTCTTTTTTTCAGCCATTCCTCCAGCTCTTCTGCAAAGTCTGCCGCCGGTTTATCCGCTCTTTTGGTGATGATGCCTATCGAGCGGACAGAGAAGTTGGAGAGGGAACGGAATTGTGAAGACTGTGTCATTTACTGATTACCGAGTTCTTTTGATCTGTTCACCGCTATTTCCACCGCATCCATGAGGATACCGGAAAAACCTTTCTTTTCAAGAAAATGATGCGCGGCGATGCTGGTACCTCCGGGTGAGGTGACCATTGATCGCAAAACTGCCGGGTGTTTTTTCTCCTTCTGCATCAGTTTGGCTGCCCCGAGTACCGTTTGAACGGCCATGGTTTCGGCGGTATAACGGGTCAAACCGACCTTGATGCCGGCATCGATGAGCGCTTCGATGAAGGTAAAAACATAGGCAGGCCCGGAGCCGCTCAAACCGGTTGCGGCATCGAGATAGGTTTCATCGAGCAACACGGAAATGCCGACGGCATTGAAAATGCACTCGGCTCTTTTCAGTTCGGTGTCGCTGACATTGCCATTGCAGCTGATCGCTGATGTGCCTTCGAGTATGAGCGCCGGCGTATTGGGCATCACACGGATGATCTTATGGCCATTGCTTCCAAGCATTTTTTCGTAGAAGCTGATGGGTAAGCCGGCGGCGATGGAGATAATAATATGGTCATTGGTGACATATGGTTTAGCAGCTTCGATGACTTTACCCATGATCTGGGGTTTTACTGCCAGGATGGCGATGTTGCAGATATCCCAGAAGTCTTGGTGGTTCTCGCAAAGTTGCAGACCATACTTCGATTCCATATGTTGGCGACGAAGACTGTTGGGTTCCACCAGATAGATATCTTCAGGAGAATAGAGTTTTGCTGCAAGCATGCCTTTCAACAGGGCTTCGGCCATCTGGCCTCCACCGATAAATCCAATTGTGTATTTCATGCAATTCCTCATGCAGTTGAGCGTCATCCGATATTCAAAAAATCAAGAGAGTAAGAAAGAAGAGTGGATAGACTGGCCACTCTACCATTATATTCGCCCCCGGTCCAGATATCACGCAAGATTTATTTCGTAAACTCGGCAATAGACACTCATCTGTGTGTGCCTGGCGACGGCCAAACGGAAGGCGTTGGCGACTTCGCTTTCCCGGAGAGTGAAGAGGTAAGCAATTATGGATAACCGGAAAAAGAAAAATTGGCAACCGCCCTGTGGTATGGTTAGAATTATACAGGAGAAATATTTTCAATTATACAAATGAGTTCCACGATAACGATATCTGCTGGTGCCAGTCGGTTCTTCAAGGTACGGCTGATTTTAGGCTCGCGGAAACTGTATGGTCAGGCCGGAGTGGACGCGCTGCATGGCGGAAAACGCAGA
>CAKZOA010000356.1 GCA_937132035.1 uncultured Desulfobulbaceae bacterium
GGCCTCGGCCATCCCGGGTATCTCCTTGTCAATGATTCTCCGCATAGCCTCAGGAGTCACATCCGTAGGGGCGACCCCCGTCCCACCGGTGGTGATAATAAGATCTATATTTTCCGTATCTACCAGCCGTACGAGTTCTTCGACTATGACATCGGTATTGTCTGCAAGAATCATATACCGTCTGAGACGGTACCCCTCTTCCTCAAGGACGGCTATGAGAGCGGCTCCACTGGTGTCCTCTCTCTTGCCGGCTGCGCCTTTGTCGCTCATAGTGACAACGGCGCAGGTAAAGTGTTCAGTTCCGGCTCGCATAGTTATCGGCGCAATTACTCTTCAGTATTGGTAGCGGCAATGATTTTTTCAGCGATCATCCCCGGCACCTCTTCATAGTGTGAAAAGTTGATCGAGAAAGAACCAAGACCGCCGGTCATCGAGGTGAGATCATTTGCATAGGTTTGAATTTCGGCCATGGGTACCTGGGCATTGATGATCTCGAAATTTTCCTCTGAATCCATCCCCATGACCTTGCCACGGCGGGAGTTGAGATCGCCCATGACGTCGCCGACGTTGTCTTTGCCGATCTTGACGGTGATTTCCATGATAGGTTCGAGCATCACCAGTCCCGCTTCCTGCGCTCCCTTCTTGAATGCCAGAGATCCGGCGATCTTGAAGGCCATTTCCGAGGAGTCGACATTGTGAAAACTTCCGTCGACGAGCACCGCTTTGATATCAACGACCGGATACCCGGCGAGCACGCCTTTTTCCATGGCCTCCTGGATTCCCTTTTCGACAGCTGGGCGGTACGTCTGAGGGATAACCCCGCCTACAATCTTATCTTCGAAAATCAACCCACTTCCCGATTCGACCGGTTCGATTTCAATCCAGCAGTCGCCGTACTGCCCCCTGCCACCGCTCTGTTTTTTATGCTTTCCCTGTACTCTGGCCTTGCCCTTGATCGTTTCACGGTAGGGAATCTTCGGTGTCGAGAGGGCCATCTCGACGCCATATTTCCGTTTTATCTTCGATGACAGCACCTCCAAGTGTATCTGGCCAACACCGGAAAGAAGTACCTCGCCGGTATTCTGTTCCCTGGTAAGCTTCAGCGTCCGATCCTCATCAAGCATTTTAGTTATGGAGGAAAAGAGTTTCTCCTCGTCACCTTGTTTGGCACTGACGGCAAAGGAAATTACCGGCTTCAAGGGTTCCGGGCATGGATAAACGATGGGTGCAGAAGCGTCGCAAAGACTGTCTCCGGTGACAGTCTCCTTCAACTTGGCCACCGCGACCATGGCACCGGGCCCGACCTTGTCGACCGGCTTTTGATCTTTGCCTTCCAGCAGATACAGCTGGCCGAAGCGCTCACTGGTTTTCTTACTCGAATTATAGAAGGAATCACCTGAAAGAATGCCTGAATAGACCCGAAAAATGGTAAGGCGGCCGGCATAAGGATCAGCCATGGTCTTGAAAACCAGTGCCGAAAATTTCTCATCAACAGAAGGTTTTCTGGTGACAGTCTCCTCTTTATCCGGATGAGTGCCTTCCCTGTCAGGCTTGTCAGCGGGGGAAGGCAATAATTCGTTAATGGTATTGAGAAGCGACTCACTGCCTTTGTTAAGAGGAGCAGCACTGACAGTAACAGGAGCAATATCTGCTGAGAGGACGGCATTCTTCAGCCCTTCTACGAGTTCAGCGTGGGTCAGTTCGCCTTCTTCGAGAAATTTTTCGATCAGTTCGTCATCTGTCTCGGCAACGCTTTCCATCAGGCTTTCGCGATAAATCTCTACATCCTCCGACATATCTGCGGGTATGTCGGCAGCGCTCATTTTGCCGCTGTTATCGTCAGCGTAGAGGTATGCCTTATTTTCGAGCAGATCGACAAATCCTTTGAAATTCTCTTCAGCTCCTATCGGTAACTGAATCACTACCGGCTTGATGGGCAGCTGCTCCTGTATTTCCGTTACCGTTTTTTCAAAATTGGCTCTCTCACGGTCCATTTTGGTAATAGTGATGATGCAGGGCAACCTGGCATCGGCGATAAAATTGGCGAATTTGATGGTTTGCCCTTTGACACCTAAAACAGCGCCTACGGTGAATATGGCACTGTCGCATACCTTGGTAGCGAAGAGCGTCTCATTGAGAAAATTGTCATCACCGGGGGTATCAACCAGAAATATCGTATGCTTTTTCCAGGTGTAATTGTGAAAAGAGGAGTTTATGGTAGTGTTACGACTTATCTCCTCCTCTTCATAGTCCATAGCTGATGATCCGTTATCAACTTTCCCCAATCTTTTTATTTTGCCGGCAGTATACAGCAGCGCCTCGGCAAGGGATGTCTTGCCGCAATTATTGTGCCCTACAATCGCTATATTCCTGACCATATTTGTTTCCAGCATGTAATTCTCCTTGAAGATAGACAGCTCTGCAAAATTATTACAAGATTTGCTCAGTCTTTAAAAGAATGTTACAGGTTCCTTAGATAACCAAATACACATATATTCAGTTTCCGTCGGCAAAGTCAAGCTTGTTTGAAAAGATGGTTGTAAATTCGGCCATATTTCTCCAGGCCGTGGTGACTTTTTGATTTGAATCAATGAATTTATGGAAGTATTTCTCAGGAATATGTATGTTTGGAGCCCGGCCAAAATCGAGAGCCCAGCACAACGAGAGGAATCCGTGACCCCCACATCCAGGGATAAATCAACTATTGCCAAATCAGCAGGTACCGTCGGCTTTGCCGTAATGCTCAGCAGGGTCCTGGGGCTTGTTCGCGAACAGGTGTTTGCCGGGCTTTTTGGAGCCGGGACGGCCAACGATGCCTTTGTTGTTGCCTTTCGCATTCCCAACCTGCTCCGGGACCTTTTTGGCGAGGGGGCTCTATCGGCGGCATTTGTTACCGTCTTTTCCGACTACGACCAGAACAAAAGCAGAAAGCAGACCTGGCAGCTGGCTTCCGTTGTTCTGGTCTTTTTTGCCACGGCACTGAGTGTCATCACCCTGGTGGCCGTATTGTTCTCCGACGCTATTGTCGCCCTGCTCGCCCCCGAATTCAGCCAGATCGCCGGCAAGGAGGAACTCACGGTATTACTGACCCGGATAATGATGCCCTTTCTGCTGCTGGTATCGCTTTCGGCGGTGGTAATGGGGGTACTCAACACCAAAAACAAATTTTTCATCCCGGCACTGGCCTCGAGCTTTTTCAACCTCGGTTCCATTATCGGCGGGGTAAGCCTTGCCTTTCTCCTTCCTCACTGGGGCATTGCCCCCATCGTCGGCATGGCCATCGGTACACTCATTGGCGGCCTGCTCCAACTCGCTGTCCAGCTTCCTGCGCTATTCAGTTGCGGCTTTACTTTTCTTCCACGGTTTAATTTTTGCGATCCTGGGCTCATACGTATTCTCAAGCTGATGATACCTGCCGTTATCGGACTCTCAGCCACCCAGATCAATATCTTCATTAACACCAAATTCGCCGCCTCATGCGCCGAGGGTTCCGTTTCCTGGCTTCAATATGCCTTCAGGCTGGTCCAGCTTCCCATCGGCATTTTCGGCGTGGCAATAGGCGTTGCCGCAATGCCGCTACTGGCGAGGTATTCAGCCAGCAAGAACATTGACGGTATGAAAGAAACCTTCGTCTCGTCACTGACCATGGTTTTTTGCCTCACCATTCCTGCAAGCGCCGGTCTCTATCTTCTCGCCGAGCCTATTATCAAGCTGATATTCGAGCGCGGTGCATTTACGGCAGCAGACACGGTGGCTACGGCTCAGGCTGTTTCCCTCTATGCCGTCGGCCTGTTTGCCTATTCGGCCAACAAAGTTCTTGTGCCGGTTTTTTACGCGCTGGGAAAGACCCGCTTTCCGGTCATCGGCAGCTTTATAACCGTCTGTATCAATATCATCATTATCACCCTGACCATCGATTTCTTCCAACATCGGGCTATAGCCTTTTCTGTCTCAGTAACGATGATTATCAATTTTTTCTTTCTGACTACCGTTCTTTACAGGCAGCTCAACGGGTTTTCTGTTTGGTCGCTGTGGTGGGCATTCATGAAAATTCTTGTGGCGACGGCCCTAATGATCGCTTTTCTGTTTGCAGCACGCAGTCTGGCCGGTGGGTATATGGAAGGTCCCAGCCTGATAGCCGGTATCACCTCACTTTTCGGTATAATAACAGTCGCGGCCGTACTGTATGGCGCAACACTCTATTTCCTCAAGGTAGACGAACTCACCTACATTATAAAAAAGATACGTTCGAAAATGTTTTGAATATTTCGCAGCCGTTAACGGTTCTGCTCCATATCCAGGCGCTGTTGTATATCAGCAATGGAATCCTGTAATTCCTGAAGATCACTCTTTTTGACGATATCCATACGGCTCAAGGCTTTGTCGACGTATTTGTCCACCATTTTCTCGAAATCGCCTTTGGCTTTTTCCGCATTACCGATCATTTCCTGGACAAGCTTTTTGCCTTCCTGTTCGGAAATGTTTCCTTTTTCGATCAATTCGCGTATCGATTCTTCGATCTTGTCCTTAGAGACAACAACAAGGCCTAGTCCGGCCAGCATGGATTTTTTTAACAGATCTTTCATAGTATCTCCCTCATGGTATGATGATTTGCTCATTCTCCAGAAAAAAAAGCTCGGCCCGTTCGACAGCCTGTGTAAATAAAACACTGGTTTGCACGCTGGAGGCTAGCTGGTGACCGTAGGCATACGAACACGCAAAATAATGGGTGAATTCTTTCAGTCTGCCCAGCCGCCGTTCCGGGGGAAAGCGCAATGTCAGCAGTTCGGTAAATCGTCTATACACATTACTCAATGTAAGGGATTCTCTCAATACCCTTTTCCCCGAAATCATTGCAGCTATCTGTCCGAATATCCAGGGCCTGGCAACGCCGCCACGGCCAAGCATCAGGCCGTCGGCACCGGTTACCTGTAAACATTTCCGTGCATCTTCCACGGTAAATATTCCACCATTGGCCAGGACCGGAATGTGTATGTTTTCTTTGGTCCTGGCTATCCATTCCCAGCGGGGCTTGCGGCAGAATTTCTCACCGTTGAGGCGAGCATGAACCGTAAGGCAATCTGCTCCCTCTGCCTCGATTGTCCTGCACAGATCGAGATAGGCAACCTCATCGAGCTGCTCACCGAGGCGAATTTTCACCGATATGGGAAGCCTGGTCCGTCTGCGCAAAGTCGCCAAAATTTTCCGCACCGCAATATGGTTTCTCGACAGCGCGCAGCCAGCACCCTGTCTCCGCAATTGAGGAGCCGGGCAACCAAGATTGAGATCAATTCCCTGTGCTCCAAGGGCATGCACTTTTTCAACAGCCTTTTCAATCAAGGATTCTTCATGGAGAGCGAGTTGATAAAATAATGGGAACTCCTGTTGCGACCGTATCAGAAATGGAGAGATCTTTTCGTTTTCCTGGGGCAGCCTCTTGGGTGACAGCATCTCCGTGTACAATAACCCAACACCGCCTAATTCCATTACCAGGGTTCTCAGAGCCGAATGGGATAGTCCTACCATTGGCGCCAAGGCAAGAGGAGGCTGGACAACGAGATCACCTATAATAAGGTGCTGGCCCTCAGCCATGATCTGCAAAGAAGTTGCTGGTAACAGGATCGTTCATAAGACAAGATTCAAAACGTCGGTTACCTGATGCTGCTTCAGCTCCTGGTAGAACTTGATATGTACAGAATATTCTTTGAGCATCTCATGCTGGCAGGTGACACCCATGATCAATCCGAGACATTCCAATACCTGCTTTCCCTTGAGAGTGATCTCGGAGACTATCTGTCGGCCAAGGAGCAGGTGAGCGCTCTCCTTTTTGCTGATACGAATGGTAAATGACAGACCGCCTCTGGAGATATCTATCATTTCCCCGTGAAAAACCCGTTTACCGGTGC
>CAKZOA010000357.1 GCA_937132035.1 uncultured Desulfobulbaceae bacterium
CTTTGCCATCCGCGAAGGTGGCCGCACGGTCGGCGCCGGCGTCATCAGTGAAATTATCAAGTAAAGGTGCGTAATGATACCTACAGAAAAAATCCGTATTCGTTTGAAAGCATACGACCATAAGCTACTTGACCAGTCGACCTCCGAGATCGTCGAGACTGCCAGGAGAACAGGCTCTGCAGTGGCTGGCCCAATTCCTTTGCCGACTTCAATCAATAAGTTTTGCGTACTGCGCTCACCGCATGTCGACAAGAAGTCCAGGGAACAGTTCGAGATGAGAACCCATCGCCGACTTCTCGATATTCTCGAGCCCACCCAGCAGACCATCGATCTGCTGATGAAGCTCGAGCTGTCCGCCGGCGTCGATGTCGAGATCAAGCTGCCGTAATGAGCAGCATTTCAAAGTAAATTTGAAGCAGCAGGTAATGTTATGCCAAAGACAATAGGTATATTAGGAACAAAAATTGGAATGACCCGCGTCTACAGTGAGCTGGGTGAAGCCACGCCGGTGACGGTGATCGCAGCCGGTCCGTGCACCGTTCTTCAGGTGAAAACCACTGCCAAGGAAGGTTACAATGCCATCCAGGTGGGCTTCGGGACCAAAAAAGCAGCCCGTATCAACAAACCGTTGAACGGTCACTTCCAGAAGGCTGGCGACGAAGGCTTTTATCATATTCGTGAGTTCAGAGTGGAGAATCCCGACGACTATGAGGCCGGCCAGAAGGTCTCCCTTGAAGGTCTTTTCGCTGTCGGTGACATCGTCGACATTCAGGGACAGAGCAAGGGCCGTGGTTTCCAGGGTGTCATGAAGCGACACGGGTTCGGCGGCGGCGGTGCCGGTCACGGTTCTGGATTTCACCGGGCCCCTGGTTCGATCGGCTGCAGCGCCTGGCCAAGTCGGGTCGTCAAGGGCAAGAAGCTGCCAGGTCGTATGGGCAATGAAACCACCCTGAAAAAGAACGTTATCGTCATTGATATCAGGGGCGAAGATAACGTTTTACTTGTAAAGGGACCGGTACCGGGAGCCAAAAACGGCCTTCTCAAAATCTTTACCAAGTAGCGATATCCAGGGTTTATCCGGTTCAAGGAGAGTAAAATGTCAACTGTAGATATATATAACACCAAGAAGGAAAAAGTTGGTGAAATCGGGCTCAACGAGAAGGTGTTCGACCTCGAAGTCAAAGAACATGTCCTTCATGAGGTTGTTCGCATGCAAAGGGCCGCCAGGCGCGCAGGAACGGCCAGTACCAAAACCCGGGTCGAGGTACGCGGCGGTGGCGCCAAGCCCTGGAGACAGAAAGGAACCGGCAGAGCGCGTGCCGGCAGCAGAAGGTCCCCCTTGTGGAGAGGCGGCGGAGTCACCTTTGGACCCAAACCGCGCAGCTATGACTTCAAGGTCAATAAAAAGGTGAAAAAACAGGCACTGGCTATGGCCATGAGCGCCAGACTCCAGGAAGGGAATCTCGTCGTTCTCGACGACTTCACCATGGATGCTATCAAAACAAAAGATTTCGTCGGCATCATGAACACCCTTGAGGTGGACAACGGGCTCATCGTTATTGCCGATACCAACGCCAATTTGGACAAATCCTCGCGCAATGTCAATGGGTTCAAAGTCTTGCCCGTGGAAGGCGTCAATGTCTATGACATTCTTCTTCATAAAAAGCTGGTTCTGGTTCAGCCCGTCGTAGAAGGTCTTGAAAAGAGGTGCTTGGCATGAAAAATCAATATGACGTACTCAAGGGGCCCTGCCTCACGGAAAAGGCGACGATCCAGCATGAGATTGATGGAAAGGTCGTTCTGAAAGTCCATCCGAAAGCAAATAAGATAGATATCAAGAATGCGGTCGAGAAGATGTTTGACGTCAAGGTAAGGGACGTCCGTACGACGAATATGCACGGCAAAAAGAAACGGGTCGGCAAAACGATTGGCAGAACCACCGACTGGAAAAAGGCGTACGTGACCCTGTCCGAAGGCGAAATCAACTTTGCCGACGAATTATAAATGGGCCGTAGGGAGTCGGCGGCAGCGCCGCCGGCACCATACTGAATGAATCTATCGAACACAATGATGATGGAGCGATTGGGAAATCATGGCTATTAAGACATATAAACCTACATCAGCCGGAAAACGACACCAGGTGTCGGTCAGCAACTCAGACTTGACCAACAAGAGGCCGGAAAAAAGCCTTACAGTTAGCACGTCAAAATCCGGCGGAAGAAATAATTATGGACGTATTACCTCACGTCATTCCGGCGGTGGTCACAAGCGCAAATATCGTATCATTGATTTTAAGCGCGAAAAAACCGATATCAGCGCCAAGGTGGTCTCTGTTGAGTATGATCCCAACCGGTCCGCCAACATAGCTCTGCTCAGTTATGTGGATGGCCAGAAAAGTTACATACTCGCTCCCAGGGGCATAAAGGTTGGCGACACCATTGAGGCTGGCGATAATGTCGATATCCAGCCTGGAAACTGCCTGCCGCTGGTCAACATTCCGCTCGGCACCGTAATCCATAATTTGGAAATGAAAATCGGCAAGGGCGCACAGCTTGTCCGTAGCGCCGGCGCCGCCGCTCAGCTCATGGCCAAGGAAGGAAAATATGTACTTGTCAAGCTGCCCTCAGGCGAGCTGCGCAAGTTCAATAATCTTTGCAGGGCCTGTATCGGCCAGGTAGGCAACAGGGAGCATGAGAGCAAGAAGCTCGGCAAAGCCGGCCGTAAGCGATGGATGGGCAAACGGCCAAGCGTTCGCGGTGTTGCCATGAACCCGGTCGACCATCCTATGGGTGGTGGCGAAGGCAAGAGCTCCGGTGGACGACATCCTGTTTCGCCGTGGGGCACACCGACCAAAGGGTACAAGACAAGAAAGAATAAGGCTTCCGACAATTTCATTGTCAAGCGGAGATCATAACTAGCAAGGAGTAAGGTATGTCCCGTTCAATCAAAAAGGGTCCTTTCGTTGACGACCACCTGATGGATAAGGTTACCAAGGCGAACGAAAGCGGTTCACGTAAAGTTATCAAAACCTGGTCCAGGCGTTCCGATGTTGTCCCTGACATGGTTGGTTTGACCTTTGCCGTCCACAACGGAAAAAAATTCATACCCGTTTTTGTCAGTGAAAACATGGTAGGCCATAAGCTTGGAGAATTTTCTCCAACGCGGACCTACTATGGTCATGCCACTGATCGAAAAGGGAAGAGATAAACACGAAACGACAACGTTTCCCTTAAGGACTCACTGGGAGTACATACTATGGAAGCAAAAGCCGTAGGAAAATATATACGTATATCTCCGCAAAAAGCACGCCTGGTGGCTGATGTGGTACGGGGGATGGATGTTGACCAAGCCGTGACCGCACTGCGCTTCATGCCCAAGAAGGGGGCGCCGCTTTTGCGCAAGGTCATCGAATCGGCCCTGGCCAACGCCACACAGGACGATCAGATTGACGTCGACAATCTTTATATCAAGACAATAGTCGTAGATGGTGGGCCGTCGCTGAAGAGAATACGTCCTCGAGCGATGGGACGAGCCACTGGCATCATCAAACGGACAAGCCACATAACCGTGGTACTGGATGAAGTATAGCATTTTCCTCGTCGATGAGATTGGTAGCAGCTACAGGCAGCCTGCCATAAGAAACTAACATTTGTTGGAGGATTGAATTTTGGGGCAGAAGGTTAATCCATTAGGACTGAGACTGAATATCACCCGGACGTGGGATTCGATATGGTATGCGGACAAGGAGTATGCCGGCTATCTTTTTGAGGACCAGAAAATTAGAAAATTTCTCAAAAAGCGCCTCTACCATGCTGGTCTTGCTCGAATGATTATCGAGCGCACCGGAGAGAAGGTGCGGATCAAACTCTACACCGCCAGACCCGGCATCGTCATTGGCAAAAAAGGTGCCGAGATTGAAAATCTGAAAAAGGATCTTGAAAAGCTGATTAGTAAAACAGTCACCCTTGATATTCAGGAAGTGAGAAGGCCCGAAGCTGACGCCCAGCTTGTGGCGGAAAGCATTGCCACCCAACTGGAACGACGTGTTGCTTTCCGGCGCGCCATGAAAAAGGCCGTTAATTCAGCTCAGCGATTTGGTGTCAAAGGCATCAAAATTTCCTGTTCCGGACGTCTTGGCGGTGCCGAAATGTCCAGATGTGAATGGGTGAGAGAGGGGCGTGTACCACTGCACACACTGCGCGCAGATGTCGACTATGCCCTGGCTGAGGCCAACACCACCTACGGCATCATCGGGGTTAAAGTTTGGATTTTCAAAGGAGAGGTACTGGAAGATGTCGAAGCCCCGGCTGCTTAGCAGGCGCTGCGACTTCGACTAAGGTGCTCAGTGAAATATACGGAGTAAGAGATGTTAAGTCCAAAAAAAGTCAAACATAGAAAAGTATTCAAGGGCAGAATGAGAGGCGTTGCCCTGCGGGGCAGTTCCATCAGCTTCGGTAGCTATGCCCTCAAAGCTCTCGATTGCGGCCGCATGACTGCACAGCAGATTGAGGCCGGCCGTATTGCCATCAACAGAAAAATCAAGCGTGGCGGCAAAGTCTGGATACGAGTTTTTCCCGACAAGCCGATCACCAAGAAGCCTGCAGAGACACGCATGGGTAAAGGTAAAGGCAGCCCTGAGTACTGGGTGGCGCCGATCAAACCTGGCAGAATTCTCTATGAGCTTGACGGTGTTGATGAGGCGCTTGCCGTGCGGGCACTGACTTTGGCCGGTAATAAATTACCATTTGCCACCAAGGTTATTTCGAAGGAGAAAACGCTATGAAAAGCTCAGAAATACGAAACCTCTCCAGCGAGGATCTTGCCAAAAAGGAAAAAGAACTGCGGGAAGAGCTGGGAAATCTTCGTTTTCAACATAAAATACGTCCGTTGGAAGATACATCCCGCATTAAGACGATAAAGAAAGATATCGCTAGGATTCTTACTATACATCGAGAGAAAGCTGCGAATTAGATGAGAGGACTGCGTCTGGTTCACTATATGCCAATATCGCATGACACATTCCATATTTGATAAATTATGAGTGAAAATACACAATCAAGAAAGACAAGAACCGGTTCTGTTGTCAGCAACAGAATGGAGAAAAGTGTCGTTATCAGGGTAGAGCGTAAGGTCCGCCATAAATTATACGGCAAGTACGTCAAAACCAGCGTTAAATATCTTGCCGATGATCCTGAGAACATGTGCAACATCGGTGATACGGTTCTGATTGAAGAATGCCGTCCTCTGAGCAAGAGAAAGAGGTGGCGGGTGAAAAAAATACTCGAGCAGGCTGTCTAACCCTAGAACACTGCTTTTCTCAAAAGAACTGTAACTGATGTATAATCAGGTGGAATTATGATACAAACAGAAACTATACTTAATGTTGCCGACAACTCGGGTGCCAAAAAGGTGCTCTGCATCAAGATACTCGGCGGATCCAAGAAGCGCTATGCCACCATTGGCGATATCATTGTTATAACCGTCAAGGAAGCTATCCCGCACGCCAAGGTCAAAAAAGGCGAAGTCATGAAGGCCGTTGTCGTACGCACCGCAAAAGAGATGAAGCGAATGGATGATACCTGGGTCAGCTTTGATGAAAATGCCGCTGTCATTCTCTCCAACACCGGTGAACCAGTTGGTACCCGAATTTTCGGACCGGTTGCGCGAGAATTGAGGAACCTGGGATTCATGAAAATAATTTCATTGGCTCCTGAAGTGCTGTAAGTTCACCTCCACAGAACTCGCAGGCTAACTGAAGGCAGCTAGAATAAAGGTGTTGAAAATGGCAAAGGGTAAGACATACCTGAAGAAAAACGATCAGGTCGAAGTTATTGCTGGCAAGGATAAAGGACGCGTAGGTAAGGTTTTGAGCGTCCTTCCGGCAACCAATCAGGCTGTGGTTGAAAGAATAAACATGATCAAGCGTCATACGAAACCGCAGGAGATGAACCAGCAGGGCCAGATAGTCGAAAGAGAAGCCCCGCTTGATGTTTCCAATCTCCAGCTGATATGTCCCGAGTGTACCAAGACTGGTCGGATTGGACGAAAATTTCTCGAAGACGGTACCAAGGTTCGCTTTTGCAAGAACTGCGGTGAGGCTCTCGAGAGCAAGGCAAAATAAGAATCAGGCTTACGTCAGGAGTTATACATGGGTGCGCTGAGAGAACATTATGAAAAAGAGTGTGTGCCGGCACTTACCAAAGAATACGGCTACGCGAACGTCATGGAAATCCCCAAACTTGAGAAAGTCGTTCTCAATATGGGGCTTGGTGAAGCCGTACAGAACCCCAAAATCATTGAGGGTGCTGTGGAGGAGCTGACCAGGATCGCCGGCCAAAAGGCGGTGGTTACCAAGGCAAAAAAATCGATCGCCACGTACAAGTTGAGGGAAGGGATGCCTATTGGTTGCAGGGTTACCCTGCGGGGAGAACGGATGTATGATTTCTTCTCAAAGCTGGTCAACATCTCTCTTCCGCGGGTCCGTGACTTCAGAGGGTTGTCTCCGAAAGGATTTGACGGCCGGGGAAATTACTCCATGGGAGTCAAGGAACAGATAATCTTTCCGGAGATTGATTACGACAGGATAGACAAGATCAAGGGACTCAATATCACCATAGTAACAACTGCTGCTGATGATGCGAGCGGTCGTTCCCTGCTGAAACTCATGGGAATGCCTTTTCGTAAATAGGCGACGAATAAACTGAAATACGAAGTTTTCTGGAGGTTGGTTTGGCTAAAAAATCGATAATTGCGAAAGCGCAACGCAAGCCAAAATTTAAAGTTAGACAATATAACAGATGCCCCATGTGTGGACGGCCACGCGCCTTCATCCGCAAGTTCGGCATCTGCAGGATTTGCTTCCGAGATCTGGCCTCCAAGGGGCAGGTCACCGGTGTTACTAAATCCAGCTGGTAAGGCCATCGGTTATATTCAACGACTTGTTTAATGTTTGTAATGATAAGGAGTGTTCGCTATGTCAATGAGCGATCCCCTGGCAGATATGCTGACCAGGATTAGAAATGCGGTAATGGTAAAATTCGACAGCGTAGATATCCCCAAATCGAACACCAAGGTGGAAATTGCCAAGGTGCTCAAGGAAGAAGGATATATACTCGACTATCACGTCTCCGACACAGGTGCACAGGGCGTTTTGACCATTGACCTCAAGTATGGTCCGGATGGAGAGTCGGTTATCTCGGGAATTCAAAGGGTCAGCAAGCCCGGTTTGAGAAAGTATGCCAAGGCGGACGGTATACCCAGTGTCCTCAATGGTCTGGGCGTCGCGATCATCTCGACATCGAAAGGCATTTTACCCGACAAGACCGCCCGATCACAGAATGCAGGTGGAGAGATACTTTGTAAGGTGTGGTAGCACCCATACATAATCGGAGGAAGCAATGTCCCGTATAGGTAAGCAGCCAATCTCTGTCCCTTCCGGCGTCGACGTCAAAATTGATGGACAGCACGTCAAGGTCAAGGGAAACAAGGGAGAGCTGGAGCTTGATGTTTTAGAAGATATAGAAGTTGTTCTGGAAAGCGATATCCTCACCGTCAGCAACAGGGTGGAAAGTAGAAAGGTCAACGCCTTTCGAGGTCTCACCAGAAGTCTGATCAACAACATGGTGGTAGGTGTGGATCAGGGTTTCCAGAAGAGCCTCATCATAGAAGGCGTTGGCTACAAGGCGAGCGTAGCCGGCAACGAGCTGACCCTTAACGTCGGCTATTCCAACCCGGTGGTTTTTGCAATCCCCGAAGGTGTCGGAGCTGCCGTCGAGGGCAATAAAATCGTTCTCAGTTCTATTGACAAGGACCTGTTGGGGCTTACCGCCGCCAAGATCCGCCAGGTACGAAAACCCGAACCCTATAAAGGCAAGGGAATTCGTTACGAAGACGAGCAGATTGTGCGCAAGGTGGGCAAGTCCGGTGCAGCATAACTATGTGTGATCAAACGGTCACCTCTTACAAAAGATATGGAAGTGTATTATGGCCAAGACTAATCCGAAAGTAACGGCGAGGGCTAAACGGGTAAGCCGGATCAGGAAGAAAATTCTCGGTACCACCGAGAGACCGAGACTGCGCGTCTTTAAGAGTAACAAACATACCTATGCGCAGATCATAGATGACACGTCAGGCAAAACCGTCGTCGCCATGTCAACCATCGATAAGAGCTTTGATATGGGTGAGGAAAAGGGCAAGACCGGCGCTGCCAAGGTTGTTGGTACCGTCATTGCCGAAAGGGCAAAGGGAGCCGGTGTCGAGCGAGTCGTTTTCGATCGTGGTGGATATCTGTATCACGGGCGTGTCAAGTCACTTTCCGAAGGCGCCCGCGAAGGTGGATTACTATTTTAATGAATTTTGTACTAATGGGGGTGTCCCTTGTCTGAATTTAAACGTTCTAAAAGTGAAACTACTGAAGAACTGATTGAAAAAATTGTATATATCAACCGAGTTGCCAAAGTGGTAAAAGGTGGCCGTCGTTTCAGCTTCAGTGCCATCGTTGTCGTTGGCGACGGAAAAGGGAAGGTCGGCTATGGCCTGGGAAAAGCAAATCAGGTACCCGAAGCCATCCGCAAGGGAGTTGAGCGGGCCAAAAAGGATATGCGAAAGGTTTCACTTACCTCTGTTTCCATACCCCATCAAGTTACAGGCCATTATGGAGCCGGAAGGGTACTTTTGAAACCTGCCTCGGAAGGTACTGGTGTTATTGCCGGTGGTCCGGTTCGGGCGGTGCTTGAGGCTGCCGGAGTTACTAACATTCTGACCAAATGTCTGGGATCCCATAATCCTCACAATATGGTCAAAGCCACCCTTCAGGGACTGCGGAGCCTGCGCTCTGCCGAGACCATCGCCTCTCTACGCGGGAAGACGGCAGAAGAGATTCTGGCATAGACAGATACGATCACGCCACGTGATGTTGGTCGACAATAAAATATTATTTCAAAAGGTTACAACATGGCCGAGACAATCACATTTACTCTGGTCAAGAGTGGAAACGGCAGCAATAAAAAAATTCGAGCCACTCTGACAGGATTGGGGCTGACAAAAATGAATAAAACAATGACCCGCAAGGATACCCCTGAGATCAGAGGTATGCTGGCAAAGGTCGGGCATCTTGTGCGAATCGAGGAGGCTTGAAATGCTTACGTTGGGAAATCTAACGCCTGCAAAAGGTGCGAAAAAAGATAAGAAGCGTGTTGGTCGTGGTCCTGGCTCCGGTCATGGTAAGACCGCCGGAAGGGGACACAAAGGTGCCAGATCTCGTTCCGGATTCAAAAGCAAGCCAGGATTTGAAGGCGGGCAGATGCCGCTACAAAGAAGACTACCCAAGCGCGGTTTCTTCAACAAATTCGGAACAGATTATGCCATTATCTCGCTGTCTCAGCTCGAAAAGTTCGACGCTGGCCAGGAGATCAACAATGAACTGTTATTGCAGGCCGGCATACTGAAACGAGGCCAGAAGTCCAAGGTACTCGCTAACGGCGAGATTACCAAGGCGGTTACCATCTGCGTCGACAAGATCAGCGCTCAGGCCAAGTCCAAGGTCGAGGAGGCTGGAGGAACAGTCACCGAGGCAGACGAGGCCGCCAAGTAATCAGGGCGCACCGATAAGCAAGGCGAATCGACGTTTTCGGATTCAGCACAAGGATGTAATTTATGAACGGATTGCAGAGCGCAGCCAATATACCGGAATTGCGCAAGCGTATCTTTTTCACGCTGCTTATGCTTGCCGTATACCGTATGGGTGTACAGATACCAACCCCGGGCATTAACGGTGAGGCTTTGGCCTCCTTTTTCGAGCAGAATTCCAGCACCCTATTCGGCATGTTCAATATGTTTTCAGGCGGTGCCCTCGAGAATTTCTCGATTTTCGCTCTGGGAATCATGCCCTATATCAGCGCCTCAATCATCATCCAGTTATTGACTGTGGTTATCCCGCAGCTGGAGACCCTCAAAAAAGAGGGTGAGGCCGGACGGCGGAAGATTACCCAGTACACCCGGTACGGCACTGTCGCCCTTTCGATCATCCAGGGCACCTTTATAGCCGTAGGGCTCGAGGGTATGTCCGGCCCAGGAGGCGAGGCCATCGTTCTTAACCCTGGCATCCAATTCAAGCTGATGACCATGCTGACACTGACTTCGGGAACCGCGTTTATCATGTGGCTTGGAGAACAGATGACAGAGCGGGGCATAGGCAATGGCATTTCGCTGATAATTTTTGCAGGTATCGTCGCCCGCGGCCCAGCGGCTATCGCCAACTCCATTCAGCTGGTGAAGGCAGGCGAGATAGCCATGTTCTTCGTCCCTTTTCTGCTGGTTTTCATGTTTGCTGTTATCGCCACCATCGTCTTTTTCGAGACTTCGCAACGGCGCATACCTATTCAGTATGCCAAAAGGGTGGTCGGCAGAAAGGTCTACGGCGGGCAGAGTTCCCATTTGCCCTTGAAGATCAACGTATCCGGCGTTATCCCACCGATTTTTGCCTCTTCCATCATGATGTTCCCGGCAACCATCGGCAGCTTTATCCAGGTCGATTGGGTGCAGCAGGCCTCGGCTGCATTGTCTCCCGGAACGGTTTATTACTACCTCATCTATGTGTTCATGATTGTCTTTTTCTGCTTTTTTTACACCGCTGTTCAGTTCAAGCCCGATGATGTCGCCGAAAACCTTAAGAAGAACGGAGGTTTTATACCCGGTATACGGCCAGGCAAACGGACGGCCGACTTTATAGACAAGGTACTGACCAGAATCACCGTGGTTGGTGCGATATACCTCAGTGTCGTCTGTGTGTTGCCGACACTCCTCATTTCCCAGTTCAACATACCCTTTTATTTTGGCGGCACCGCCCTGCTTATTGTCGTCGGCGTCGGTATTGACACCATTTCCCAGATAGAATCGCATATGGTGATGAGGAACTATGAAGGGTTTATGAAACAGGGAAGAATCAGGGGCCGGAGCTAAGGATAGGATTGTGTCTGCCAGTACGGAGCCAAAATCGATGGTCGTCAAAACTGCTGATGAAATAACCATCATGCATGAGGCGAACCAGATCGTTGCCGAAACCCTGTCGCGAATTACGCGGAGTGTCGATGTCGGTATAACGACCTGGGAACTCGATATGATCGCAGAAGAATGCTGCACACAAAAAAAGGTGCGGCCTGCTTTCAAGGGATACCGTGGTTTCCCGGCAAGCCTCTGCGTCTCCATCAATGAACAGGTTGTGCACGGAATACCCTCAAAGAAGTGCAAGCTGAAAAAAGGCGATATCATCTCAATTGACTTTGGCGTTGAGCATAGAGGATACTTCGGCGATTCCGCCATTACCCTGCCGGTTGGGAAGGTAGATGCAACCAAGCGCAAGCTGCTTGAGGTGACCCGCAGGTCGCTTGAACTGGCCATTGAAAAGGTTCAGATAGGCAATCGGATCTCGGACATTTCTGAGGCGATTCAGTCCTACGTTGAGAACAAGGGCCTTGCCATTGTCAGGCAATTTGTCGGTCACGGCATTGGTACAGCACTCCATGAGGGACCGGAAATACCGAACTTCGTCCAGAGCGAAAGCTCGCCGCGAATAGTCGAAGGGCTTGTGCTTGCCATCGAGCCTATGGTTAATGCCGGAAGCTACAAGGTGAAGGTTCTGAAAGATGGCTGGACAGTGATTACTGCCGACAAGAAACCGTCAGCCCATTTCGAACATTCTGTGGCTGCCACCGCCGACGGCCCGCTGGTGTTGAGTTCTCGCGAGAATTTTGAGTAACTCAAAAAAATCCTTCTCTTTTGTACTCAGATGGATTATAATTACGAGTTTTTGGATAAATACTTAAAAATAATCGGGAGCCTCCATGGCAAAAGAAGAAGCTATCGAAGTTGAAGGCACTATTATCGAGCCATTGCCCAATGCAATGTTTCGTGTTGAGCTCGACAACGGTCACAAGGTTTTGGCTCATATCTCCGGAAAAATGAGGATGCATTTCATCAAAATATTGCCCGGAGACAGAGTGACTGTGGAACTCTCTCCCTACGACCTTACACGCGGCAGGGTGACCTTCAGATCCAAGAACTCGAAAAAGAAATAATAGAGAGAAATCATGAAAGTGCGATCTTCCGTAAAAAAAATGTGCAGTGCTTGTAAGGTATACAAACGCAACGGCCTCGTTCGCGTTTCCTGTAAGATTAAAAAACATAAGCAACGACAGGGATAACGGGATATACGCCCGCAGCGTATTCTACCCACTTGTTAAGGAGATATATTTTGGCACGTATAGCTGGAGTTGACCTACCAAAGAACAAACATATCGATATAGCCCTTACCTACATTCACGGTATCGGTTTGACTTCTGCCAGAAAAATTCTGGATAAGGTGGATCTTCCTTATTCAATGAACTCCGATGATCTTGACGGCGATGATGTTACCCGTATCCGTAAGGTCATTGAGGATGAATACACTGTGGAAGGCGACAAGCGGCGGGAAGTTTCCATGGATATCAAGAGGCTCATGGATCTTGGCTGCTACAGAGGCCGTCGTCATCGCATGAACCTGCCCTGCCGAGGCCAGAAGACCAAAACCAATGCCCGCACCCGCAAAGGACCGCGGCGGGGTGCTGCACGAAAAAAATAATTAACTATAATCAGGTGTTAGAATGGCAAAAGGCAAACGTGCCGAGGCACGAGTGAAAAAGAAGGTTAAAAAGAACGTACCGGAAGGTATCGTCAGTATCTATTCCACCTTCAATAATACCATCGTAACCATCTCAGATAGGCAGGGTAATGTCGTATCCTGGTGTAGTGCCGGTGTCCTCGGCTTTAAGGGATCGAGAAAAAGTACTCCTTTTGCAGCCCAGAATGCGGTTGCCGATGCCGCTAAAAAAGCTGCCGACCAGGGAATGAGAAAGATAGAAGTCAAGGTAAAGGGACCTGGACCTGGTCGCGAGGCCGCCCTGAGGGCCCTTATCAACACCGGTTTTGAAGTGAGCCGCATCTATGATGTTACCCCGGTGCCACATAACGGATGCAAGCCTCCTAAGCGCCGAAGGGTGTAGGTGCTTTCGCGCAGATGCAGATGTATACATTCAAAAAATTAGTGGAGGTCCAAGTTGGCTAGAAATATAGGTGCCGCCTGCAGAAGGTGCAGGCGAGAGAATTTGAAATTGTTTTTGAAGGGCGACAGGTGCTATTCGGACAAATGTGCATTTGAAAGACGTGCTTTCGGTCCTGGCCAGCACGGTCAATCGCGTTTTCGCAAGGTGTCGGACTATGCGGTGCAGCTGCGTGAGAAGCAGAAGGTCAAATCAATTTACGGCATGCTCGAAAAGCAGTTCAAGCTTACCTTTCGCAAGGCAGAGAGTCAAAAAGGCGTCACCGGCGAAAATTTGCTCATAATGCTTGAAAGACGTCTCGACAATGCCATCTTCAGGGCCGGATTCGCCTCTTCCAGAAGCCAGGCCAGACAGCTGGTGCGCCATAAGCATATTCTGGTGAACGACAGAAAGGTCAATATACCTTCCTTTCTCGTTTCTGAAAACGACGTCATCACCTTGAAGGAAAAAAGCCGGGCTAACGGTGCCATCAACGAAAGTCTCGAAGCGGTAGCGCGGAGAGGAGTTCCCAGCTGGCTCGAACTTGACAAGGACAGCTATAAGGCAACTGTCAAGGCATTGCCGAACCGTGACGAACTGACACTGCCTATACAGGAGCAGTTGATCGTCGAGCTCTATTCCAAATAAGATTCGTTTTCATCAGCAGGGCGACAGCCCTGACTGGTTGTACACCATAAGCGCCTTATTGGCTGGACATCCCCCTCAACTTTTACGGTTGCGGGGGATGGACATGCCTCTAGGGTTTTTACGCTTTTTACGACGTAGAAAAAAACTAGAAGGATTTATATGACCCAGATTGTCGAGGAAAATATACCATTTTATCGGAACTGGCATGAACTGAT
>CAKZOA010000358.1 GCA_937132035.1 uncultured Desulfobulbaceae bacterium
AGTCTCGAGTCGGTAACTTTATTGTCGAGATGACCACAATAGGGACATTTCATACGCCCTCCTCCAGGTCTGAGTTCAACCGGTCACTTTCTTGATGATGGCCTCAAGAGGGAACGCCCGGCACATCTCCTTTATCTCCCCACGGATCGCGGCGATAGTCTGCTCATCGCGGGAAGTGATAATTTTGTCCATGTAGGCTGCTATCTGTTCCATCTCCCTGCTGCCAAGTCCACGTGTTGTGACCAGCGCCGTACCCAGGCGGATGCCGCCGGTAACGAATCGCGAGTGGGTATCGAAGGGTATGGCATTCTTATTTACAGTGATTCCCGCCCTGCCAAGCAGCTGCTCGGCCTCTTTACCGGAAATGTTCTTGCTGCCGAGGTCGATGAGAATGAGATGATTGTCGGTTCCGCCGGAAACCAGGCGATACCCTCTGGACAGCAGTGCTTCAGCGAGTGCTCCGGCATTCTCCACGACCTTGTGCTGATCCTGGCCGAATTTCTCACTCATGGCCTCTTTGAAACTCACGGCTTTGGCGGCAATGGTGTGCATCAACGGTCCACCCTGGATTCCTGGAAAAATATTGCTGTTAAGTGCCTTGGCCCACTTTTCCTTAGCCAGAATGAGGCCGCCCCGCGGCCCGCGCAGTGTTTTATGGGTGGTGGAGGTAACAAAATCGGCATACGGAACCGGCGAGGGATGAGCGCCAGCGGCTACCAGGCCGGCGATGTGGGCCATATCGACCATGAACAGGGCGCCGATGGAATCGGCAATTCTACGAAATCCCTCGAAATCGATGTGACGCGGGTAGGAGCTGGCACCGGCAATGATCATTTTCGGGCGGTTTTCAAAGGCAATGCGCTCGACATCGGCCATATCGATCTGCTCGGTATCGCGACGCACACCATAGGAGATGAAATTATAGAGCTGGCCTGAAAAACTGACGGCGCTGCCATGGGTCAGATGACCGCCATGAGCGAGGTCCATGCCGAGTACCTTGTCGCCTGGCTTGAGGGTTGCAAAATAGACTCCCATATTCGCCTGAGAGCCTGAATGCGGCTGGACATTGGCATATTCGGCCGAGAATATCTCTTTGGCCCGCTCGATAGCTATATTCTCGACGACGTCGGCCTGCTCACAGCCTCCATAGTACCTCTTTGCCGGGTAGCCTTCGGCATATTTATTGGTAAAAACCGACCCCTGGGCCTCAAGAACGGCCTGAGAGGCGACGTTCTCGGAGGCAATCAACTCAATCTGATTGTCCTGTCTGTCATATTCCGCCTGGATGGTCGCAAATATTTCAGGATCGGTTTCACGTAGCGTCTTCATGGGAGATCCCTCGATGGAGTATTATAGAAAAATATCGTGATTACGCCAGATGTTGACAAACTCATCCTGAGACAGGAGTTGGATAAGCTGCGTTTCCGGGGTAATCACAAAGAATAGTACAACCGCAAAAGCCTGTCGGAGAAAAATCTCCTGGGTGGCAAAGCAAAAGGCTGGTACCTCCCCTCGGAAAATACCAGCCTCTGCTGCAGCTTCTTGTCACGGTCATCAGTCGCTGAACTGGTCTATCCGCTGCTGATGTCGGCCGCCGGCAAATTCCGTGGTCAGCCAGCGCTTGACTATCTCCTCGGCCACGCCGCTGCCGCTCACCCGTTCTCCCAGACAGAGCACGTTGGCATCGTTGTGCTCCCTGCACATTCTGGCGGTATAGTCATCATGACAGAGCGCCGCCCGTATCCGTCGGTAGCGGTTGGCGGCAATGGACATGCCGATGCCCGATCCGCAGATGAGGATGCCCCGCTCGCAGTCACCGGCGATTATGCTTTTGCAGAGAATATCTGCATAGGCGGGGTAATCAACGGACTCTTTGCTGTGACAGCCGAAATCACTGAGTTCGTATCCGGACTCGACCAGCAGCTCCTTGAGACGCTGCTTGAGCTCAAAACCGCCATGATCGGAGGCTATTGCAATTTTCATGGCCATCCTCTCCGCATATGGTTACGTATCGTAACGCTGCATTATGACAACACCGTTGGTGCCACCGAAGCCGAAGGAGTTGGAAAGTGCATTGCGGATCTCCATCCTGCGGGCGACATTGGGAACATAGTCAAGATCGCATTCAGGGCTTGGCTCTTCGTGGTTAATGGTCGGTGGAGCAATCTGGCCGTCTATGCTCAGAGCAGTAAAGACGGACTCAATTCCGCCGGCGGCGCCGAGCATATGTCCGGTCATCGATTTGGTCGAACTGATGGCCAGTTTACGGGCATGATCGCCAAAAACCGTTTTTATCGCCAGGGTTTCGCAGCGATCGTTAAGCGGTGTCGAGGTGCCATGGGCATTGATGTAATCGATCTCCTCGGCTTTCAGCCCCGAATCCTCAAGGGCCATGCGCATGCAGCGTACGGCTCCCTCGCCGTCCTCGGGCGGAGCGGCGATGTGATAGGCGTCACTGCTGAGCCCATATCCGACAACCTCGGCATAGATTCTCGCCCCCCGGGCACGGGCATGCTCAAGCTCTTCGAGGATGAGCATGCCAGCACCCTCGGACATGACGAAACCGTCGCGGTCTTTGTCGAAGGGCCGTGAGGCTCTGGCCGGCTCATCGTTTCGTGTCGACAGGGCCTTCATAGCGCTGAAACCGGCGATGCCTATGGAACAGATGACGGCCTCGGTGCCGCCGGAGATAATCATATCGCAGGCGCCATTTTGAATGTGGCGATAGCCTTCGCCGACGGCATGAGTGCCAGCGGAGCAGGCGGTGGTCAGAGCCAGATTGGGGCCCTTGGTGCCAAAGTGCATGGAGATTTGTCCCGAGGGCATGTTTGGTATGACCATGGGGATAAAGAAGGGAGTTACCCGCTTCGGTCCGCGATCGAACAGCACCCGGTGATATTTTTCGATGGTGGGCAAACCGCCCATGCCACAGCCGGTGATAACGCCAACCCTGCCGCAGTTTTCAGCAGTAACGGTAAAACCGCTGTCGTTCATGGCTTCGATGGAGGCGGCAAGTCCGTATTGGACGAAGAGATCGAGATGCTTGGCCGTCTTCTTGTCGAGAAACTGCTCCACCTCAAAATCAGTGATCTCGCCAGCAATTTTGACCGTAGAATCACTGGTGTCGAAGCGGCTGATGCTGCGTATGCCGCCGACACCGTCACATATGTTTTTCCAGGACTTCTCGGCGCCGATGCCGAGCGGAGTGACAAGGCCAACTCCAGTCACTACTACTCTGCGACTCACGATTAGTACTCCTTATACAAAAAAATATTGGAGATATAAGTACTGTGTTTCTTATACCTCCAACAATATACCCATCAGGCCACCTTGAAAAATGGCCTTTTCACTCAATCTCTTCGTTGTGTCAGGAAATT
>CAKZOA010000359.1 GCA_937132035.1 uncultured Desulfobulbaceae bacterium
CGATTACACCCGTGAATTTATTATGGAGCTTTTCCCTCTGGGGAACTGCCCAATTGCAGGCATCTCCTGATAAAAAAGGGCCGTGATACAGTTCGGCCGCCTTCTCTGCCGCAGAGGCATCGCGGGGGCAGTCATTTTGCCCGCTCGGCCGGAACGTACTCCGGGCCAGGCGTTCAAAGCACCAGACATCAACCCAGCAAAGATGATTATTGAGAGTGACTTCACCGGAATGGAGCACCACAGCATCCTTGATATTCAGAAGTCTCCGGAGGCGATGCAGTGTGGTGTTGAAGCTTTGCACCTGCATGTCTCCATCGGCATCGGGCCAGAGTTCGCGCGCCAGCTGATGCACCGGCACCTTTCTGCCGCCTGAGGCGATAATAAGCTTGAGCAGGGTAAGAGGTTTTTGCCGGGCCTTGTTCATCGGCCGCAGCGGCAATCCCTGACGGACGATTTCAAAACGACCGAAACAATATATGCGCACCTGCCAGGGCCAGCTTTCCAGCTTTACCGGTGGGCTGGCCAGGCTCAGCTGCCGACTTTGAATTAAGCGGCACACGTATTCCGTTTCTATACCGGCCCCAAGCGCTCTGCAGCACAATAATGCTGCGGCACCAGGTCTCCAGAGAGGAAAAACGACGTAGTCATTGCATCTGCCGATAATCAAGGCCTTCTCCAACTCCTCCCTTCCGCGTTCGTGGTTGCCGGAGGCATAGGCAATTTCGGCTCCAAAAAAGGCACAGGCAAACTCAACCTGCCGGCATGCCCCCTTTCTGCTCTTTTTCTGAGCATCTTCAAGCCAGCCGATACTTTCGTCACATTCACCTGAGACAAAGAACGAAATGGCAGCGGCAAGAGAAGATACGGACGCCCCTTCGGGATTGCCGCTGAGCTGCGCAAAATGGAGGCTACGCCGGGCGTGTTCGCAGGCCTGAGTGCTCTGCTTCTTGAGGATATGCAGCCATGCCTTGAGAATAGAATAGAGCTGCTTGATATATACACCGGCACTCTCCAGCTGTTGTTCCAGCCGGGCAAGATATTTTTCCGCAAGTGTGGTCCTGCCATCGATCAGGGCCCCGCTTGCGCCGTTGGCAAGCAGTATCGCTGTCAATACCTTGATTCCATGCTGTCCAGCCAGCTGCAGAGCGCCATCGACACAGACGATGCAGCCTTTGCCATCTCCCCTACGCCAGCAATAGAGGGCTTCCAGATTTTTCAGGATAATACGCGCCAGGGGAGGTATTTCGTGTCTTGCCGCCAGACTTTTATAGCTCTCGAGCAGCAGTCCGGCCTCGGCCAGCGCCCCAGCCGTCACTCTGTTGAGAATGAGCGGGTTAAGCAGTTGCAGCTTCAACTCCGGGCCGACCCCCTGCCGACGATCAACCAGAGCAAGGCCCTTTATCTGCCATTGTCGCGCTTCATCATGGCAGGGCTTGCGCATGGTGACACCATTGAGCATGCTCACGGTCAATCGCACCTCCGCCTCTAAACTCGGCGGCTTTGGACAACGGTGACACAACGCCTCGGCCTTTTCAAACCACCGGTCATAAAACTGATAGGTGTCGAAGCCGAAGGTCAGCGATTCACTGATCCCGCTCAAGGCCAGGAAAGCACCTGGGAAGATGCCCTCTTGCTCAAAACGCGCCAGCGCCCGCTCAAAGAATCCGACGCTGCCATCGGTGTCATCGAGCATGGAACACATGCCGCTCCAGTATAAAAGCCAGGGATCTTTTTCCACATTCGACCAAGGGACCCGGCGCAGCCAGGCCCTGAGCGTTTCGTGACGCCCCTGTTGGTAGAGAGTCGCTGCCTCCTGTATTATCAGTTCCTCAAGAGTGTGCATTGCACCAGCTCGAGCAGCTATCAAAAAACACCTTATTTCGGCCCCTCTTTACCTAACCCCCATCGCCCTACAGTCTCATCAGGCGGTATTTTGCAGACAAGCCAGTGGAATACCGCCGGTGCAGCAGCCAAGGCCAGCTTTCTCGGTACAACTGGCGGCGACGTTTCAGTACGCCGGCCATTTTTTTCCTGCCTGTAAGCTATCTGTAAGCCTGAAGGGGCTACAATCAAAACTGACAGACAGGTTCAATGGAGTATGAGAGTGTAAGTAAGTATCCCCTGAACGTTGTCCTGCTCACATTTGATTATAAGTGATAGCGGTTTTTTTTGTCGAATAAAATGGTACTGCGACCATCAAATAGGTAAAAACACCTATCCATCACCACGTGTTCTTCTCCTGTTTGCCGGATCTCAGTCCAAAAACTCCCTTTGAGGTTGAAAATGACTGATTATTCTTCTCTGTTTCTTCTTTTCTGGCTCATACCGGTTACCCTGCAGATCCTGTTTCCGCTGGTCATGCTCTGCATCTGGACGGCCTCACGAGTGGTGCGTCCTCCCGCCCGACAGCAAACCCGGGAAAAGGCGGAAGAGGCTTCGCTCGCCGCCGTTGCCAACTGATTGTCAGCCCCTGAATTGAAACGACCGGGAGAGTTTGTCAACGCCATAAGCTCTCCAGGCTGACCTCAATATCTGATCGTGCCACTGGTATCGGTCTCCATTTTTCTGCCATCCCTCCGGTTCCGCCGATATGTCCGGGGCTGGGCGTTTGCGCTGTATTCCGCGCAGGAACCTCCTGCGAAAACTACACAGCCAGATAGCTGACGCACTCCTCAACTCTTGTTTTTCTTTGTAATCTGATCACGAATGGTGATACTATCTCCAGTAACTGTTTCCTCGACATGAAACAGGGAAGCCCTTCGTACACCATACGCCGGTCCAGACATCGCCGACCGGATATATCCAGGAAGATCGCCAGAAAGCATATATGAAGCAGAAATTTCCACCCGCAACAGCACACCACCACGAACAGTCGCCGGATAATTCCGGCACCGACAGTCAGACGCCTAACTACGCGGAGACATCGGAGGGCCAATGGTACAAAACCCTCTTTGCCCGGAACAGAAACCCCATCGCCATCATCGACACCGCCGGCAGGTATCTGGAAGCCAATCAAGCCTTTCTCGATTTCGTCGAACAGGATAGAAAAACCCTGCTCACTATGAGTGCCGCTGACTTTAACGTGCCGCACACCACTGACAGAGAACTGGACAAGCATCAAGTTTACTGGCGC
>CAKZOA010000360.1 GCA_937132035.1 uncultured Desulfobulbaceae bacterium
TGCTGCCGAAGCTCCGGCTCGACAATATCGACTGGAAAAAAGCGCAGACCCTCCGGCGCCGTACCGGCGGCGACGATCTCTCCATCAAAACCAGCGAGCACCAGTTTCTTTTTGTTCTTTTTCAGCAGATATCCGCCAGCGTAAAAGTCGCCGTTGAATGTGTCGTAGTAGCTTTCACCGCTGTTTATAGCGGCTGCCGCCTTAACCTCGAAATCATTCTCCAGCTGCTGCAGGGCCGAGCGTGCCTGCTGCTCGTCCACCGCAGTATATTCATCTCGACGAGTACGATTCATGATCTTTAATCGGATTCGGCATCAGCCGCATCGGCACACAGTCGTTTCAGCTTCTGTAATCGGCATTGATGCGGACATAATCCAGTGAAAAATCGCAGGTGTAAACCTCTTCACAGCCACTTCCTTCCTTCAAGTCAACGGCCACCAGGATCTTCTTATTCTTGAGGATCTCCCCGGCGGCAGCCTCCGCCTCCGTGGTTGTGGCGACACCATTTTCGACGATACGTATCTCATCGAAGAAAATGTCGACCTTGTCCGGGTTGAACTTGACGCCGGAACGTCCCATGGCGGCAATTATCCGGCCCCAGTTGGCATCTTCGCCGAAAAAGGCGGTCTTGACCAGACTGGAATTGGCAACGGTTCTGGCTATCTGCAAAGCCTCCTGCTGCTCCCGCGCCCCGCAGACCCGCACCGTGATCAGCTTGGTCGCCCCCTCCCCGTCTTCGACGATCATCATCGCCAGTTCCTTGAGCATATCCTCAAGGCAGGAGCGGAAAAGAGCATGGTCGGGACTGTCTATCTCTTCTATCCAGGGATTGCCGGCCCTGCCGTTGGCCATGATCAGCACCATGTCATTGGTGCTGGTGTCACCGTCGACGGTGATGCGGTTAAAGGTCGCATCCACCGCTTTTTTAAGGGCATCATTGAGCTCGACAAAACCTATGAGGGCATCGGTTATGACAAAGGCCAGCATGGTGGCCATATTGGGCATGATCATGCCAGATCCCTTGGCCATGGCCATGAAAGAAACGGTTTTGCCGCCTATTTCCAGGCTGCGCGAAACTGTTTTTTTGCAGGTATCGGTGGTCATGATCGCTTCAGCGACGGCTTCAAAGTTTTCGGGGCCGAGACCATCGACGAGCTGCGGCATCCCCTTTTCGAAGGCCTCGACATTGAGCTGTTCGCCAATGACGCCGGTGGAGGAAAGCTGCACCATACCCTCATCTATCTGCAGCCTCTCAGCCGCCAGCCGGCTGACGGCCAGACAGTTTTTCATACCCTCCGCACCGGTGCAGGCGTTGGCGCAGCCGCTGTTGACCAGGATCGCCTGCGCCCTCCCCTGTTTCAGTCTGGTCATGTCCACCACCAGGGGAGCGGCGACTACCTGGCTGGTGGTGAAAACGCCGGCCGTCACCGCCGGTTCCTCCGAGTAAATGAGGCCCAGATCGAGTCGTTCTTTGTATTTGATTCCTGCGGCTATGGCCGCCGAGGAAAACCCTTCTATTCTCATACCAGCAACCTCAAGATGAAAGTAACAGGACCGTTGCTTTCTGTACGGACGTGAAACTGCTCTCACTATCCGCAATTTTCATAAAAAACCGAAGAGATGGAAAAATAATCTCTTGTAACCGGCTCCCAGTCTACCATCTTTATCCTTTGTTTTTCCAGAGATAATTGCAAAAAACGCTTTGCCCCCGGTAATCTGTAGCTGCCGGCAGTACTCCCCTTCTGCCGGGAGCATACGGCAGCGATTGCGGCCTAAGAGTGAAGCTCCCGAAATATTTTGCTATATCGAAAAAAGAGACTATTATAGGATCACATCGTCAGAGCAGAACGAAAATACTACCTCTTGCCACTCAGCCCATGGATCCGGAACAATCTCACTGGAGCAGCCACGTTATCTCCACATTTCTCTTCGTCGCCGATATCACCATCCGCATTGGACTTTCAACCCGTGCCGTCTTTAAAAAACGCCCCTATGGTGTCACCATCGCCTGGCTCATTGTCATTTTGCTGCTGCCGTTCATCGGCGCCATCTTCTATCTTCTCTTCGGAGAAAACCGCATCTCCGATAAACGGGCGGAACGAGCCCAGAAGACGCTCGATCATTATCAAAACTGGCTGCAGTCCCTCTCAGACCGGTCTCCCGTAGACTGGAGCAGTGTCAACCCGGAATCGATTCCGCTGAGCAGGCAGGCCAGCAGGCTCATCGGCATGCCTGCCATGAGCGGCAACGACCTGGAGATAATTACCTCGCCGGAAGAAATAATCCGCGCCATTCAGGCCGACATTGAGCGTGCCCGCTCTACCTGCCACCTGCTATTCTATATCTGGGAAAGCGGCGGCATGATAGATGAAATCGAAGATGCCCTCATACGTGCCGTTGAACGCGGCGTTACCTGTCGTCTGCTGGTCGACTCCATAGGCAGCCGCGACTTTCTGAGAAGCGATAATGCCCGGCGGCTGCGCATGGCCGGCATCAAAGTGGTGGAATCGCTGCCGGCCGGCATCATAAAGGCTTTTTTCGCCCGCATCGATGTCCGCAACCACCGCAAAATCGTCGTCATTGATGGTGAGATCGCCTATACCGGCAGCCAGAACATGGTCGACCCGACCTATTTCAAGCAGGGCGAAGGCGTAGGCCAGTGGATAGACATGATGGTGCGCATCCGAGGACCGGTGGTGGAAAGCCTCGGCGGTACCTTCATCAACGACTGGTTTTTGGAAACCGACGCCGACCAGTCACGCATACGCTCCCTCAAGGAAGATATCTCCAATATACGTCGCATCGCCGACATCTATCCCTGTAAACCGGCGGGAACCATTCCTGTACAGCTGGTGCCTTCCGGGCCGGGTCTGGCCTCCGATGCCATCCACAAGCTTCTTCTCACCACCATCTATGCCGCCCGTAGGGAACTCATCCTCACGACCCCCTATTTCGTCCCCGACGACACGCTGCTCACCGCCTTCAAATCGGCTGCGGAACGGGGTGTCGATGTGCGGTTGATACTGCCGAGGAAAAACGATTCCAAACTCGTCCAGTTCGCCAGCCAGGCCCATTACGAAGATATGATGGAGTCCGGGGTCAATATTTACCTCTTCACCGGCGGTCTGCTGCATTCCAAGACCATCACCGTAGATGGCGACTATTCCCTGTTCGGCTCCGTCAATCTCGACATGCGCAGCTTCTGGCTCAATTTCGAACTGACCATGATCATATACGACAGCGATTTCACCGCTCGCATCAAGGAAAAACAGATACTCTACCAGCAGCAGTCGCACCATCTGGTTCCCAGCGATCTTTCCGCCAGGCCGCTGACGGTCAGGTTCAAGGAAAACGTCGCCATGCTCATAGGACCGCTGCTATAAACACTGGCGCTCCTTTTATGGCAGAGCCACCACCGTTCCCGCAAAAGAGATAATGGCCATACATATCCTGGTAATCTCCGACATCCATGCCAACTTCCCTGCCCTGAAGGCGGTGGAACATTTCTTCAGCGACCAGCGCCCCGATCTGATCTTCAACTGCGGCGACTCCGTGGTCTATGGCCCCTTTCCCAACG
>CAKZOA010000361.1 GCA_937132035.1 uncultured Desulfobulbaceae bacterium
GTCCTCATCCTTGATAAAAAGTATGGTTTTCGACCCGATGAGATCGGCGAGTATAGTCAGACCGACGTCTGTTCGGTGTATGGGGATACGTCCGGTCTTGGGTTTGATGGCGAAATAATCATAGGGCGGCATGCCGTGCATGACCGGAATGATACCTTCGGAAAAATAGGCCGGCAGTTTCACAATATCAGAATGGGCTATTTTGACCCCGCCCCAGGGGGAAAGGAGGGTCGCGATCATCAAGGCGTTCTGCTCGGAGATCATGCTGCCGAATTTGGCAATAACGCCGGTGGGCATGCCCATTTCCAGACCGATGGTATAGATGTGGCGGCTGCGGGTGCCGCCGCCGGTGGTTATGACCATTTTATGATCGGCGCGGTTTTTGACGATCTCCTTCAATATGGCCGGCAGGGCGTGAACACCGCGGTCGCATATTGACTGGCCGCCGATCTTGAGGACGGCAACATCGGGATACAGCCTCTCCTGCGGGGCGATTTCAAGGGTTTCGATAAACTCTTTGCTGACGAGGCTTTCTCCCATCAGCGTACTTTTGACATGGAGCCGCTTGCCGTCTTTATCGCGTACCAGTGACATGGTTTCTCCCTGTGTTGTCCATCTATGGGGGTTATCTGTCTTTTTTATCTCTTTTCAGCTCGATAAGCTCGGCATCGCATTTTTTGGCGATGTGTTTAAGCTCTTTTTTGCGCAGATGATTGCCATAGATTTTCAGGTCAAGTTCGGACACGGCGATGATTCTGAACCGCGGAGTCTGGGCTCCTTCCTTGATCTTCGTTCGCTGTCGATAAAAGATTTTTCCTGCCATTTTGATCTCCTTGTAGGTGGATAATACGCATCTGGTAATTATATGCATTTACCTCGATTGTTCAACAGAGTCTCGAAAAGAACGGAGAATTCCGGTGGGGGAAATAGCACCTGTGAGCGGCACTCTTAAAAGGGAGAGCATATTGTCCAGGAGTGTCCCTGCACATCCTAGATCTCAGGAGACTGGGAGAGATATCGTCTTAACGCTGGTTCTGCAGCTTGAGACAATTCTTGCATACTCCGTCAACGCGGATTTCAATGCGGCCAATCTCACCGGGAAAGGTCTTCTGCAGATTGTCGGTGTCGACATTCATGCTCTGCGGATGAAGGCAGTCCATTTGACCGCAGCGGGTACAGTAAAAATGCGCATGGCGGGCATGGTGTTCATTGGGTGCCAGGCCGAAATGGGCGGCCCGACCGCCGGTGCTCAAGCGCTCGAGGATACTCTTTTCCACCAGTAGGTCAAGAATTCGGTAGACTGTAACCTTGTTGATCCCCTGATGGCGGCTGATGGTGGCATAGATATCGGCGGCACTGAGCGGGTAGGGCGTATTGCCGATGACTTCAAGAACCTGAACCCTGTTGGTTGTGGGCTCGAGTCCAGAATTGTCAAGTATTTTAGTGTAGTTGCATTTTTTGCACATAGTTGACTACCCCCGCCTGTCTTCCTTTTGGTGCTCCCAGAAGAGCAGACGCCTGCTGTGCATGTGCAGCAGCTTGTCGATGAGCAGAGACAAAAAAAAAGCAATACCTGCGAGGAAGATGATGACCGCCCCCGAGGTCATATCGAAGGTATAGGAAACCCAGAGACCGCCGATGGTAAAGATCAAGCCCAGGCAGCAGGAAAGCATCATCATCTGCAGTAACGATTTGGTATATTTTTCGGCTATATAGGGAGGAATGGTCAGCAGTGCGATTACCAGTATCAGTCCCACCACCTGCACGACCATAACGACGGTGATGGCAACTATACCAATGAGCATGTAATAGAGGCGTTTGACCGGGACGCCGCGAACCTTGGCGAATTCCTCGTCATAGGACATAACCATAAGGTCTTGAAAAAAATAGAGCACCAGCAGCAGGATGAGGGAGCCGGCAATAGACATGGTGACAAGGTCGGAGAAGGGGACACTCAAAATACTACCGAAAAGATAGCTCATGAGGTCGACGTTATATCCCGGTGACATGTCGATAAGCAGTATGCCTATGGCCATTCCCACGGCCCAGATGACACCTATTATGGTATCGGCACGCTGTTTCGACTTCATGGTGACGGCGGCCATGAGCATGGCCGCAAGGAAGGAAAAGCCGACGGCACCGAGCATATAGGGAATTTTCAAGAAAAAAGCCAGACCGATGCCGCCATAGGCACTGTGAGCAACCCCGCCAGAGAGGAAAACAAGGCGATTGACGACGATAAGGGTGCCGATGACTCCACAGATGATGCTGGTCAGCATACCCGCTATCAGGGCGTTGCGCATGAATTCGAACTGCAGCGCTTCAATCATTCGAGCCTCCATCGGGACCGTCGTCTCCGTTCACCGGCATAATGAAATTTTCCACAGGACATGCTTCGTTGACCGAGCAAGCGTAAAATGCCTCCAGCAGTTCGCTCGATGAGGTGAACATGCGGTGGTAGTGCAACCGTTTGTTGACGCAGGCTATGGATTTGGCGTAGGAAGAGATGGTCATCAGATCGTGGCTGACCATAAAAATGGTCAGCCGTTCGTTGAGTTTGGTCAGCAATGAATAGAAATCCGTTTGTCCCTTGGTATCGAGGCTGGCGGTGGGCTCGTCCATGATCAGAAGATCGGGGTTGGTCACCAGTGCCCTGGCGATAAGCACCCGCTGCCGCTGGCCGCCGGAAAGATCGGTGATTTTTCTGTGGGCATGTTTTGCCATGGCCATCTGTTCAAGGGCGGTAAGGGCATCGAGGCGATCGGCCTTGCTGTTGCCGAAGCTGAATTTTCTTCTGGAACGGTGTTTACCCATGAGGACGATGTCGAGGGCGGTGGCGGGAAAATTCAGGTTATGATCGATCTGCTGAGGGACATAGCCGATTTCAATATCATTGGCCCTGTGCGGCTTGCCGCCCAGCGTGATTCGTCCGCGGGTCGGTTTGAGCAGGCCGATAATGAGTTTTATCAGAGTGGTTTTACCGCCGCCGTTAGGTCCTATTACGGCGACGAAATCCCCTCTTTCGATCGTCAGGTTAATCTCATGAAGAACCTCTTGGCCGCTATAGGAAAAGCAGAGATCCTCTATGCCGATTATATGTTCGGAGAGTGATATTCCCATATGAATCGCCGCTAATGAAGGCTGTGTTGTCTGGGCAGTTTCTGAGTCCTGGTCCCAAGCAGATGGTCTCTGTACAGAGTCAATGCAGCGCCTCTTGGAATTTTCGGGCAATTTCCTCCATGTTGGCAAACCAGTTTTCCGCCAGCGGATCAATGGAGACGACCTCGCCGTTGAGTTCCCGGGCAATTATACCCGCGCTTTTTCGGGAGAACTGTTCCTGGGCGAAAATAACCCGGATACCCTTTTCTCTGCCATAGGTGATAAGATCCCGCAACTGTGCCGGTTTGGGTGACTTGCCTTCGATTTCAATGGCAACCTGTTGCAGGTCGTACTCTCTGGCGAAATATCCCCAGGAAGGATGGAAAACCATAAATTCCCTACCGCCGAGCTGCCCCAGGACATTCTCCAACCTGACGTCTAAGGCGTCGATTTCAAAGAGAAAGGACTGCAAGTTGGCATGCAGGCCGGCGGCTTCGTCAGGATAGAGAGCGGCCAGGGCCTCGTGGATGGTGGCGGCCTGCTTCTTGACCAGGGTGGGGGAGAGCCATATATGAGGATCCAGCCCCTGTTCTTCCGGAGTATCGGGCGTATGATCATGCTCGTGTCTCCCATGTTCGTGGCCGCTGTGCACATGGCTCTTCATGGCCATTTTCTCGATGCCGGCGTCGGTGTGGACAAGATATATGTCGGGATTGACGCCGATAAGCTTGTCCAGCCAGACATTTTCAAAGGGAACCCCCACGGCGAAGTACGCCTTGCTTTCGGCAAGCTTCCTCATTTGCGAAGGTTTGGGTTCATAGGTGGCGGGGTTGGCGCCGGGTTCCACCATGACTTCAATATCAAGCAGGTTCCCGCTAATCTGTTGCACAAAGAATTTTTGCGGAAGAATGGAGACAAAAACGACATCACGGGCTTGGGAGAATGTTAAAAAAACCATGGAAAATACTTGAAAGAACAGTAAAAAACAAGTTACTTTTAAGGTGTTCATATGGCGCTCCTCATTGGTTGTACAAAGCTGGTAGAGTACATGCAAATATATTGCATAGTCTGCATATGGCAAGGGCAATTCGATGCGGGCATACCCTTTTTTATAGCGCCATTCTCCTGGCGGGATGATGGTTTTTGACATTTGCCGGGGCGGGTTCTATAACAGTCTATGAGGAGCATGATAATGACAAAGACTGTGGATATTCCGACGACGGGCTGAGGACGCAGGGAGCGAGGAGTTGTAAAACCATGCGAAGTCTCGGTACCTTCGCAGAGGCGCCTGTTATCACCAATCACTCATCTACCAAATCGTTGAGGCCTAATGAAAAAAACACTCACATGGCTCCTGCTTTTTTTGCTCTTTACCGCTGCCTTCTCCGGCGCGGTTCTGTTTCTTCTGCCACTGGTTGCAGACCGCTATGTCCTGCCCCGCCTTGCAGCAAGTCTGCCCTTTTCCGAAAAGCATCTCAGCATAGTCAGGGCAACACCCTGGAGTCTGCAGGGAGTGATTCTGCTGCAGCACCAGGAAGAGAGCGGCATCGCCGTACCGCGTTTCGAACTTCGCTACTCACCTCGTGGACTTTTTGGCGGCAGCGTCGATTCACTGATGATCGATTCGGCCTCGCTCTATCTCGAGAAGAGCGGTGGTTCTCTTGCGGTGCGGGGTATGGAGGTGCGTACGCAGCAAAAGGAGCCAGGTTTGGAAGAACTGCAGCAGCCGATTTTGCCGTTGGAGGTGGAGCATATAGAACTGAAAAGGTGCCGAATCGTGTATCTTGCCGCCCTCGATACCAGGCATTATTTCGGTGTTGAAGGTTCATTCTCTCCCGAGTACGAGGATGTTACCCAGGGGGGCAGTCGACTGGCCTCTCTACGAGCAACGTTTACCGTTGATGGTGCTTTGGCCGTCAGCGGCAGTTTCGAGACCGAACCGGCAGCCGGGGGACACCGCCTCTCATTTGACCTGGCCGTGGAGAACATCGGTGCGGCAGCTCCTTTTTTCGACCTCCCGGCGGAGATGGAGCTTGCTGGAAAATTGAACCTTCAAGGAGAGCTTATAACCTCGGGTTTGTCGATGCTGTCAGGGTATAAAGCCACGGCTTCGTTTGCCTCCTTCAGATTCGGGTTTGGGGGGGGATCGGCAGCAGCGGCTGAGAAGCCGATTATCCTCAGCATTGAAGGCACGTCCGCCAACCTGCACTATCATCTTGAAAATCTCGAGATCGACCAGCCCGAATCCTTGAGGGTGGAACTGGAAGGTGAGTATAATCTTGAAAGCCGGCGCATCACCGGTACAGCAAATCTGCTGCCCGGCCGTATCGGCAAGACGATTACACTCAGCTACGAAGGAGGCCTCGGCGATGCGGTCGATCTCGACTACAGGTTAAGCTCAAAGGCCTTCACGCTTGACAGCACCATGGAAGTTGCCGCCTTTTCGGCCGACGGCTCCTTGAGCGCATCCGCCGGAACTATTGCCGCCCATATTCGTGGCACCATACCCAGCATCAAAGATGCCTCCCGGCATCTCGAACTTGCAGGAGTTACCGTCGAGCTTCCCTTCAACATGCCGAAACTCGCACCCGGGGTTGTTATTCCGGGGAACCTGATCATTGATCAGATTCGCTACAGGGATATGCACGCCGGCAGCCTCAAGGGCTCCGTCAGTATCGCCGCCGATGGGCTGGCCTTCAGTTCCCAGCTGACCTCGCCGTTGCTGGAAGGTCTGCAGCTGACCTGCAGCGGCAAGAGCGATTATGGCCGGAATGCAGAGATACACTGTCATCAACCGGCAATGCGCGTTGCCTCCTCAGATCTCAATGGGCTGGTTGCTTTGCCGGAAAATCTTGATTTTGAGACGATTTTGGCGGCAGAGTCCCGCTTTTTTATCAGGGACGGCGTCGCTTCGGGGACGGCGCAGTATAGTCATGAAGGCGGCAGGCTCAGCTACGACAGCTATGTCTTTTCGGATATTTCCGGAGAAATGAAATTTCCGGCGCTACCGGCACTGCGCAGCGCTCCGAGTCAGCGCTTGAATATAGGAAAACTGCAGCTGGGTACCATTTCTATGGCCGATGCCCGCATCGATCTGCGCCTTGACGATATATCGACGATTTTCATTGAACAGGCGAAAATACACTGGTGTGGGGGACGGATGGAGGCCGCCGCTCTGCGACTACAGAGGGGGATGGAGACCCTCGCAACCACGCTCTACTGCGACAGGCTCGGTTACACTCAATTGCTCGATCAGCTAGGCATTGGCAAGGCGCAGGGGGAAGGTTCGCTCAATGGCAGGCTGCCTATTCGTATCAACAGGAAGGGAGTGAAATTCGATCAAGGTTTCCTGTTTTCGACACCGGGCAAGAGTGGTATAGTCAGTTTCAGCAACACCGAACAGTTTCGCCAGGGCATAGCCGCTGCCGAAAGATCCATATATCTCGAATATTCCCTGGAGGCGCTGAGAAATTTTAGCTACGACTGGACCAGGCTGACGTTTGATACTCAGGGCAATGAACTGCTGCTGTCACTGGAACTCGACGGCAAACCGACGAAGCCCCTGCTTTTCGGCTATGAGAATGGGCGCATCGTCAAAAAGACCGAAGGAGACGGCATACAGCATCCCATCCGGCTCGATGTCAACTTCCGCCTGCCGGTGGAGGAGTTGTTCCGTTACGGCAAGGGTATTCAATCCTTAATGGAGAATATGTAAAATGAAATATGTACAGAGGGTGTTGGTCTGTGCCTGTCTGCTGCCGTTTATGATGGCGACGGCCTGCACCAGGCACGAGGTGAGAGTCGAACCCGTTGAAGTCAAGCCGATCCATATAACCATCGATGTCAATGTCAGGGTTGACCGGGCTCTTGATGATTTCTTCGAGGAAATTGACGAAGTCCGCACGGAAAAATCTACCCAAACCAATTGAGGTGCAGCATGAACCTTTCCCGCAGTTTTTATGGAGTAATCGCTCTTCTTTGTCTTTTCCTGGTCGTTCCCGCTGCTCAGTCCGCTTCGGTCAAGGAAAGAATGGCCGCTCGCGTTCCTGAGATAAACGCACTCAAGGATAAGGGGATCATCGGCGAGAACAACAAGGGGTATCTGGAATACCGCACAGGTCAGCGCCCCAAGGAGCAGCTGGTGGTGGCCGAAAACACGGACAGGGAGGCTGTGTACCAGGCTATAGCTAAGAGCCAGAACGCTTCGGTGGAACTGGTGGGTAAGCGCCGGGCCAATATGATTGCCGAAAGTGGAGTTACCGGCCGCTGGTATCAGGCGCCGGATGGTAAATGGTATAAAAAATAACCATTCGCCACCGGGTGTCCGGCGGCATTGATGCCGGCTGCCACCATTTGCAGCCGACCAATCTCCGGTCGATCTTCCCCGGGCCATGAGCTTGGCAGCGCACTGTCGCAGTTGCCCCTGGGCGACAGTCCATGTTTCCAATACTCCCAAGCGCCCTGCAGTAGCGGTTGTGTTTCACCCACCCAGACAGAAATATTTTCTTCTCCTGGTCATGGGCGATGGTGATTTCTGCGCCGCGCAGGGCTATGCGACGACAGCGGATCACGTGCTGGTGAGAGATACGTGCCGCTGGGCTCTTTCGTTGTCATGGATCAGTTATGTATGGGATAAGCTAGTGAATGACCTAGTATCGGCATTCGGTCTACGTCTTGCAACTGCAGTCAAAGGTGATATTGATGAGCGTTTTTCGTGTACATTTCAGCTGGAAGGACAAAGAATACACTCTCAAGGCGACAAGTCTTGATATGACGCACCCCTATTTTGTGTGCATTAAAGACCTGATTCTGCCCAAGGAAAATCCGGTGCTCATCAATCCAGCAGATGATGACATACGCCAGAACTTTGCCGGGGTCCGTCAGCTCATGCTGCCCTTTCAATCGGTTTCTCTAATAGAAGAATATACCACCGACCCGGATGACAGAAAAGAAGAGCAGGCGACTGCCAGAGGCGAGGTCGTGGTCAATAAACGGTTTATACGAAAACCGGAATGAAGTGAAGCCATCTGCCGTTACCTGGCCAGTGGTATTTTTCTACAGACACTCTCCCATCTCCTGCTTTTCGAAGCCTGCTCCTGGCGCTGTTTTTCAAGAGCATCCCTTTCAGCAAAATTAAGATCTTTCAGTAGAGAGAAGCGCAGCTCCTGCAAATCAGGCCTCGGCTGATCGCTGATGCGGATTTCCCGTTCGATGTCGTCGAGCTTTTTACGGATTGCCAGAATCTGGGTTTCAAAAGGGATGTCGTTGGGGTCGAATCCGTCGTTTCTGGCAAAGTCGGCCATCATTTGCTCCATCTCCTCTCTCTCCTGAACCTCCTGCCATTCCTCCATGGTGTCATGGGTATATCTTCGCAGATGGGGCATGAGAAGGGATCGAAGAATGTCATCGACGTTTCTCTGCTCTATGGCAGCACATCGCTGCAGCAGCTGGTTCAGCTGGTGGTCAATGGTTAATTCCACATGCTGGGATCGTGATTTTTTCATGGCAGGAATATCGTATAAAACATCATATTGTCGAAATCTCATGGAGAGCTGATACCCGGTTGTCCTACAGCTGCGCAAGGGTGTTGCCGGTAGGTGGGGTATCCCCGTCGCCGGCAGGATGGTTTTCACTCTTGAAGCGAAACCGGCAGGCTGACGGTGAAGGGATACCTTCAAATACGTCCATAAACGTCTTCGAACCTGATAATATCATCTTCCCCCAGGTAGGAGCCAGACTGCACTTCGATGAGCTCCAGGGGTATTTTTCCAGGGTTTTCCAGGGAATGAGTCGTTCCCAGGGGAATATAGACGGACTGGTTTTCGGTAAGCAGGATGGTCTCCTCGTCTTTTTGCACCCTGGCGGTACCGGAGACGACGATCCAGTGCTCCGCCCGGTGGTGATGCATCTGCTGGGAGAGCTTTGCTCCGGGCTTGACGGAAATTCGTTTGACCTGATAGCGGTCGCCGGTGTCGATGGAATCATATCTGCCCCAGGGACGATATACCTCCCGGTGGTTATAATGCTCGCTTCTGTCACCTGCTTTGAGCATTGAGACGATATCCTTGACGTTTTGTACCTTGTCCTTGGTGGCCACCAATACCGCATCCTTGGTGTTGACGATGACGGTGTTTTCCAGGCCTACGGTGGCCACAAGTTTATCCGTAGTGCTGATGTAACAGTTCGTGGTGTCAGCGGTGAGCACGTCACCGCGGCAAACGTTATTGTCGGCGTCCTTGTCGGCTATATCCCACAACGCCGACCAGCTGCCTATGTCGCTCCAGCGTACCTTGAGAGGGACGACATAGGCATCCTTGGTTTTTTCCATGACGGCATAATCGATGGAGTCGTCGGGACACTTGACGAATTCTTCCTGGTCGACGCGATGAAACTCAAGGTCCTTGGAGGTATGTTTCATTGCCGCTATACAGGCTGAGAGTATTTCCGGTCGGTAGGTTTGCAGCTCGTCGAGATAGCGTCTGGCCTTGAACATGAACATGCCGCTGTTCCAGAAATACTCGCCGCTTTCAAGATAGCTTCTGGCGGTTTCGGCGTCGGGTTTTTCAACGAACTCGGCCACGGGATAGCCGCCTCCGCTGCCGCCGGTATGGTCGAGCCCGTCGGTAAGGCCCTGGGCGCGAATATAGCCGTAGCCTGTTTCGGCTTCGGTGGGGATGATGCCAAAGGTTACCAGCTTGCCTTTCTCCGCTATTTCCTGCGCTTCCATCAACGTTTTCTGGAAGGCGGCGACATCGCCGATAATGTGGTCTGCAGCCATGATGAGCAGCAGCGGATCCTCTTGCGTATTCAAGGCCTCCAGGGCGGCCAGAGCTACAGCCGGCGCTGTGTTGCGACCCACCGGCTCGAGAATCAGCGCTCCGGGTTTTTCGTCTATCTGACGGAGCTGTTCGGCGACTATGAACCTGTGTTCTTCGTTGGTGATGAGGATTATGGGAGAGCTGTCCATGCCGCGCAGCCTTTTAACGGTGGCCTGCAGCATGGAATTTTCCCCTTCGAGAATCATGAACTGCTTGGGATAGAGAGTACGGCTCAATGGCCAGAGGCGGCTGCCGGTGCCGCCGGCAAGTATTACAGGAATCATGGTTTCCTCCATGGATAATCGGTAGAGAGAATGTTGGAGCAGAAAAAATATGTAGCATATATTTACTGGAATTCATACAGGCAGTTTGCCTGACCTGTTGATCTGCCCCCGCGCCTTTATCGTTCTGCCGAAATCAGTTGGCGGCGCGGTCGTCGGCTGGTACATCCTGAAGTGAGCCGGACACTATCGCCGAAGATACGTCTGGGGTGTATTCGGGGATGATCTGCTGCAGCAGTTCTTTAATGGCAAGAGCGTCATGTTCTTTTGATTTTTGCAGAAGCTGCTCGAGAACCGAGGACAGCTCGCTGCAGTTTTTCCCATCACCCTGCAGAACCATGATCTTCTCATGTCCGGTCTGGACGATTCCCTCGCCTTCGGTTATGAGCTCCTCGTACAGTTTCTCTCCTGAACGCAGACCCGTATAGTGTATTTCAATTTCCGTATCCGGCTCTTTGCCTGCCAGTTTTATGAGATTGCGTGCCATTTGTGCTATTTTGATAGGCTTGCCCATTTTTAAAAGGAAAATTTCGCCGCCTTTACCCATGGCTCCAGCCTGGAGAATGAGTTGCGCGGCTTCCTGGATGGACATGAAATAGCGGGTTACTTCTGGGTGAGTGACCGTAACCGGCCCTCCCCTTTGTATTTGACGTTTGAACAGTGGAATCACCGAACCGGACGACCCCAAAACATTGCCGAAGCGCACGGCCATAAAGATGGTGGTATGGTCATTTGGCACGTTCGCTGTGCTCTGCATCAGTTTTGTCCGCGTCGGACAGAAACTGCCGTCCCAGCGGGCCTTGCCGTAGGCCATCATCAAAAGCTCCGTCAAGCGCTTGGAGGCGCCCATGACATTGGTGGGCCTGACCGCCTTGTCGGTGGAAACCAGAACGAAACGCTGCACTTTATGGATGATCGCCGTTTCAATGAGAAGTTGCGCCGCAAAAACATTGTTGTGTATGGCCTGCCAGGGATTGGTCTCCACCAGCGGTACGTGCTTATAGGCAGCGGCGTGAAAAACAACCGAAGGCTTGTAGGTGGAGAAAACCAGCTCCAGCAGTCCCTGGTCCTGTACTTTTCCCAGGATGGGAACAAGGTTTCGGAAATCAAACTCATGCTGTAATTCCATCTGGATAGAGTAGAGATTCTCCTCACCGGCATCGTAGAGAAGAAGATGCCGGGGGCAGAAACGCAGTATCTGTCTGCAGAGTTCCGAGCCGATGGAGCCCCCGGCACCGGTGACCAACACTATTTTGTCCGTGAGGTAATCTCCTATTATGTCTTGTTCGAGCCGCACCTCTTCCCGGCCGAGAAGGTCGGCATAGCTTATGTCGCGGATGGCCTTGATGGAGATCTTGCCGTCGATAAGCTGATCGATCCCGGGCAGGACCTTGAAGGCCAGGCCGGTTTCCTGACAGAGTGCAACTATGCGCTGCATGTCCGAGCTGGAAATTGCCGATATGGTGATGAGAATCTCCTCGGTATTGGTTCTCTCCGCATGCTGGCCAATATCTTCGATAAGACCGACCACGGGGATACCGTGGATTTTCAGGCCGGTTTTGTGGGGATCGTCGTCCACCAGACCGACGATGTGGTATGGCAGGTTCCGGTTGCTTTGGATTTCCCGCAGGACCTTGTCGGCGGCAGAACCGGCGCCGACGAGCAAAAGATTTTTTTTGCGCGATTGCAGTTGCCTGCGGAAAAACTGCCGTGGACCCTCCAGATTTTTATAAAAATAACGGATGAGCACCCGGTGTCCGGTGATAAGAACAAAGGTGAGCAGGGAATCGAGTATGAATATCGAGCGCGAGTATCCCTGAAAGCGGTTGATGAAGAGGATGAGAACAATGACGACGGCACCGGCATAAAGAGTGCCCTTGAGGATATTGAGTATATCCGAATAACTGGTATATCGCCACATCCCCCTGTACAGGCCCACGGCATAGAAAATAGGTATCTTTACGCAGATGAGAAAGAGGGGAAGGGAGAGAATTTTGGTATTGGAAAGGTAATTGAAGCTCTGTTCCCCAAAGATGCTGTCGGCGAAACGGATGGCAAAGGCCAGATAGTGGGCCACTACCAGCAGGGCGATGTCCGTGGACAGGATCAGCCAGAACTTTGGATTACGGGCCAGGCTCAGAAAAAGAGCCAGCTGGTTGCGTACCAGTTGCTTCAGTGAATGTATCATTCCAACCGTGTTCACGTTTGATAAAGAGTTAATGTATGATCGCCCCACCTCGCCTGCGACGGCAACCAAAGAAGGGCAAGCGAAGAAGGGCAAGAAGCAATGAGCGTTGGATTATCCTCTCGGCTGATGGCGCATATTCTCACAATGTATAGTCTTCCAGCATACCTTCTTTCAAGTGGAAAGAGGAAAAAATCGCTACACCGGCAGCCTGTAGTCTTCACTGGCAGATATTCGTCGTTATTTCATGAACATACGATGCATATGCATGGCGAATTCCCTCTTCAAGGGTGTACTTCGGCTGCCATCCGAGTTCCCTGATTCGCGAGGAATCGAGGAGCTTGCGTGGGGATCCGTCGGGTTTGCTGCTGTCGAAGAGTGTTTTCCCCTCGAAGCCGACAACTTCGGCGATTATTCGAGCTACCTCGCCTATAGTGATATCGGAACCGTAACCGATATTGACATAGGACGGGTTGTTTCCCTGGAAGTATCGTTGCTCCAATGCCATTACATGCAGACAGGCATCTGCCATATCGTTGACGTGAAGAAATTCCCGGCGTGGAGAGCCGGTCCCCCAGAGAATCACCTGCGGTTCATGCGATCTTTTGAGTTCACCGCTTTCAGGCGAATAGCCAATTGCGGCGCTGATATCTTCGGGCAATGGGCCGTATCTGTCTATATCTGCGCCGATGGCAGGGGCGTCGCCTTTCAATGCAAGTTTGGCAAGGTGATATTTCCTGATCATGGCCGGGATCACATGGCTGTTTTGCAGGTGATAGTTATCGCCGGGGCCGTAGAGGTTGGTTGGCATGACGGAGCGGTAGCTGGTCCCATACTGCCTGTTGTAGGATTCGCACATTTTTATGCCGGCGATCTTGGCGATGGCGTAGGGTTCGTTGGTTGGTTCCAGCTCTCCGGTGAGCAGATGTTCTTCTTTCATCGGCTGAGGGGCATATTTGGGATAGATGCAGGAACTGCCGAGAAAGAGCAGATTTTTCACTCCGGCGGAATAGGCCTCGTGAATAACGTTGGTCTGAATCATCAGGTTGCTGTAGATGAATTCGGCCGGATAGGTGGAGTTGGCGTAGATACCGCCGACCTTGGCTGCTGCCAGGATGATGTGATCGATACGGTGGTGGCAAAGCAACGTGCGAACGCCGGTCTGGTCGGTGAGATCGAGCTGACCGCGCGATCGGCAAAGAAGTGTACCGGCTTTTTCCTGAAAAAGACGAAAAAGAGCCGAACCCACCATGCCCTGGTGACCGGCGATATAGATAGTGTCCGCAGTGAATTCTTTCATGAAAACAGTATGAAGTGAGTGGCGGTGCCGTTTGGGATCCGGTTCCGATGAAATCAGGAGGTTTTTGTCTCGGTATCCACTGGTTGAATCTGCCGCGATACCACAGGGACACCTCTACTTTCGACGATGGGATGGCCAATCCGTCCTGAACTGGATCTATACATAATAAAAAAGCCTTCGATAAAGCAATACATTTTATCGATGCCTGCCCTTGCAACACTGCTGACCCGAATATCTTACGCTCAGTGGTGACGATCCTGCCCCAAGGTAGTCTTTGTCAAAAGAGTTCCCCTAACCTGAGTATTTCGCCAGTTGAAAGGGGAGGGGGAGGTGCGATGCAGAGACCTGTGCGGTATACACAGTGTTACACCCATATTTTCCACGAGAACACAACTCACCAATGGCTATCCATCTGTAGAGAGCACTACATCGTCCATTTTTCATGAAATTTTCAGGCTGAAGCAGTGGCTCTGCGCAGGTTATGCCTGGCGTATCACGTTAAGGGGGCGGACTCGTTCTCGGTCCTATTTACGGCACGGGAACTATTGTCTGTTGAGTGTTGCCGGCTTACGTGGTCTTTTAGGGGAGGGTTTCTGGCCATCGTCGAAATGGTATCGACATACGGGCATGAGAAGAAAAGGGCCGTTTAAGGCTGCTGCCCGGCACGTCCCCACGCCAAAAGGCCGGTACCAGCGAGAATGTTGGAGGATCAGGGCCGCGGAGAACCTGCTGGGCGCTGGACTGGTTCAATACTTTATCTGATTGCGCATGAAACTCAGCTTCCTGTTCATGCACTGGAGATACGCACCTCCAGTCTCCAGTACGCCAGTATGAGAGTGGCTGCAACTCATGGGTAATCAGAAGACTTTATGTACTTTAAAATAATAACATGCTGATACTCAATTCCCTCTTTCCGGTGATGGTGATTATTCTTCTGGGCTATGCTCTCAAGCGCTACGGCTTGACGAACACCACTTTCCTGCAGACTTCCGACAAACTGGTATACACCCTCTTCTTTCCGTTGATGCTTTTCTGGAAAATCGGCAGCTCCTCCTTTGAAAAAGGTATAGACCTGAGCCTTGTTGTTGCCGTTCTACTTGCCCTTGGCTGTATGTTTATACTCAGCCTGGTGCTGATTGCTCTTTTGCGGATTCCCGATTTCAAGGCTGGTTCCTTTGCGCAAAGCTGCTATCGTTTCAATACGTATATAGGGGTTGCTGTAATTCTCACCAGCCTCGGTGAGGAGGGCATAGGTTATTTCGGCATTGTTATCGCCTTAGCCATTCCCCTTATCAACGTCGCCGCCGTGACCACGCTTATCTGGTTTTCCCAGGAGAAGATGACAGGCGTCCACCGCCTGCGTCTGATGATACGAGCCCTGCTCTCCAATCCTCTTATCATTGGCTGTGTCGCAGGTATTATCTACGCCAGAGGATTCTCAGATTTCCCTGGATTTCTCGATAATACACTTGGTCTTCTTTCCATGGTGACACTGCCTCTGGCGCTGCTCTCCATCGGCGGCTCCCTCTCCTTTGCCGGTCTGCGTCAGCATGCCTTTCTCTCCCTTGCCGCAGCCGTCGCCAAGCTGGCGGTATTTCCCCTTATCGGCTTTTTTTTCCTCGATATGCTGGGCGTTGTCGGAACACCCTTCAAAGTAGGTATGATCTTCTTTTCCCTGCCCACCTCCACTGCCATCTATGTGCTTTCATCACAGATGCACAGCGACACCGAACTTGCCTCCACGGCAATTCTCATTTCAACCCTGCTGTCTTTCCCCGTTCTCACATTTGTGCTTTTGCTATAAGTTTTATATGCTGTAGGCAGTCCCCTGCATTGCATATGAAAAGATCAGAAAAGATCTGATCACGGATGAAACTCAGCTTCCTGTTTATGCAATGGAGGTGCGTGTCTCACGGGTCTCCAGAACACCAGTATGAGATTGGCTGAAACTCATGGGTAATTGCGTACTATTCGAGTGTTACAGGATGCTGGAGGTTCTGTTGAGCCCCACAACTACGATGGAGAAATGATCAATGGCAGAATCAGTAGCAGTTTATGCCCTGTCCACCTGCGCCTACTGCCAGGCCATAAGAAAAATGTTGACTGACTTGGGGGTTGACCATGACTACCTTGAGGCCGACCTTCTCGAAGGTTCGGCCCGTGCCGAGGTGATGGCGACATTGAAAAGCGTCAATCCCCGATGTTCGTTCCCGACCACCGTCGTCGATGGAGAGGTTTTTGTTGGCTTCAAGGTACAGGAAATAAAGGAAAAGTTAGGTATTCGTACCGAAGTCGATGAGCTGTATGAGCGTCTGTTGAGGGTCAACGAAAAAAAAGGATATTTATTCAATCGCAACAAGGAACAGACCTTTCAGCTGCTCAGGGGACTACTTGTCAATAAAGATCGTTATGGCTATATGGCCTGCCCCTGCAGGCTTGCCAGCGGCGACAGGGAAAAGGACCGGGATATCCTCTGTCCCTGCGATTACCGGCAAGCGGATGTGGCCGAGTTCGGCAGCTGCTTCTGCGGTCTGTATGTTTCCAGAGCCTGGAACGAAAATAAAATAGAGCATGTCGAGGTCCCGGAGCGGCGCCCGGTAGAGCGGATGTAGCAATGGCAGGTTGACGATATATCAGTAACGGATCTTTCTCTCATTGCTTTTGGGGGTGCATGTTTTAGAGTTGCCTGAATACCGTAAAAAGCGTCCATCTTCCAAAGCCATGGCGTTTATGTGGCGAGGAACCTGACTCTGTTGAGTTTTGCTGTCAGGCGGCCGCTGTAAGTGAAATTGAGAGTAATCGATATCTGGAGAATACGATGAAACTGAAAGAGTTTTTCGACAACAACAGCGGCAGGGGAATACTTTCCACAGCCGATAATGAAGGGAATGTCAATGCGGCGGTTTACGCCACCCCCCATTTTATGGAGGATTCACAGATCGCCTTTATCATGAGGGACCGATTGACGCATGCCAATATCCAGAAAAATGCCAAAGCTGCCTATTTGTTTATGGTCGAGGGCAAAGGCGTGTCCGGAATTCGCCTGTATCTTGAGAAAACCGCGGAGGAAGAGGATACGCCGAAAATCGAGGAGCTGCACAGGCGGAAAAGAAATTATGCGGAGGAAGAGGAACTCGGGCCCAAATTTTTGGTCTATTTCAAGGTAACCAAGATACTGCCGCTGATCGGCAGTGCTGATCCCGGCATCAGTGTTTAGGCTCACTATTTCGATCAAAAAGAATGAGGCACAGCTGCCCAGTCAATCACTGACAAACGTAAAACCCAGAGGCTTGTTTTCGTCATCCAGGTGTTGAAGAGAGCTATGAATTTCACCGTCACCTTCGACCCCGATCCAGGACCGGAATGACGCCCTGTGAAACCCTCACCAGGATTGAATGGACGGTGTTGGAGCCTGACGGTACGGTAATTGTTCTGATGTTAGCCCGAACATTTCATGAAAAATGGCCTGGGGTCTTGAATATAACGTTAAATATCAGATTGTTATGCAAGTATTGAGGTGGTTGTGGCGGTAACAGTCTGTACAAAGAGAAAACAATGGCGGTTATGTCCATTTTCACCCGTCGGGCGAGTCGATATAGCCTGCTATCCTTCGTCGCTTCTGTGATTGGCATACTAAAGTATAGCCAATCACAGGTCTCCTCGACTAGCAGACCATCTCAACTCGTGAAATATACGGGTAGAGACACCCCTCACCGCTTCTCGAGAGAGGCGACGGCGCAGACTGAGGCCATGCCGTCCTTGTCCAGCTCCTGGAAGAAACTTTCCTGTATGTCGACGGTCCAGGCCATATTCCCGGTGCAGGTATCGCAGCTCCAGATCCAGTGGACCTCCTCTGCAAAGTATGCATCAAAACAGAAATCTCTTTCTCTGGTAGGCGGTCGCAGTAATGAATGCAGTTCTTCGGTGGTGGGAAGACGCCAGCTGTCACTGCCCTGCCAGCAGCGGTCATTGAGATAGGCGATATACTCGTGGGCTTTATCCCATGTCAGCATGAACCCCGCTGCCTTTCTCTGCCAGAGCAAACCTGTGTCGAGGCATTCCAGAAGAACTGTGCTTCTGTATTGGAACCTGTGGGGGACATAGGCTTTCGGTCGCATCAAGGAGTCGAGTTCGAGAGTTCTTCGCAGTTCCTGTACCTTGATAAAGGCCGGGGTGCTGCGCAGAGATCTGATGGCTACGTCCGCTCCGGCTTGATCACTGGCGATAAAGGTGCAACTCTTCTGCGACTGCCGTTTCCATTCGGCATAAAGCCCGTCCAGTTGCAGCAGCATGTGCTGGGCGCTGTTAAAGCGCTTATCCGGGTCCCTGTCAATGCTCTTGAGCAGAAAAGCATCCCACTCGCCGGTAACGTCACTGTTACGGTTGCTTGGCGGCTCGATATCGTCCTGCTTATGACTCACAAGCATACCGGTGATGAGGCGATAGGCCATAACGCCCACACTGTAGAGATCGGCACGTTCATCGGCGTTTTTGGGGTCTTGTTCCTGTTCCGGGGCGGCATAATATGGTGAACCTACCTGCATGCCGGGAATGGCCATTTTCTCTTCTCCCCTGATCCTCGAGAGACCGAAGTCGATGATCTTGATTCTGTCGTCGTTGGTAATCATCAGGTTATAGGGTTTGAGATCACGGTGGACGATGCCGGCAAAATGGAGTCTTTCCAGCCCGAGAAGCGTCTGCCGAAGATAGCTATAGGCCTTGTTTATACTCATGACCCTCGAAGGTTTCTCCAGGATGTAGGCCTCGCCGATGAGAGCGCCTATGGAATGGGCGAAGTACTCGAGGATAATGAAGGGGGTACCGTCACTTTCGTCACAGTCGATAATCTTGGCTATATGGTCATGGGTGATTTCTCCCATGATTTTGGCTTCCTCGACGAAGATTTCCTTCAACCGTTTCTCGCCGACCAGATCGATGAAAATATCGTCCCGCGGTTTGAGTATTTTCAGGGCGACGGTGCGTCCTGTCACTGGCGCTCTGGCCTTGTAGACGGTGCTCATGCCGCCACGGCCGAGTCTGCCGGTAAGTGTGTATCGGCCTACTTTTTTCATGGGCTGATTACCACAGTCGGAGGCCGTAGGCCTCGGGAAAGCCACGTTTTTCGATCTTGGCAGTAGTGGTGCCTATGTCATAGTCAACGCAGACGATTTCCAGCCGATTCTTCAGGGAATCCCAGAGCATGTACTTGGCGCTGTTGGTACCGTCGCGCGGTTGGCCGACGCTACCTGCATTGATCAGGTACTGGGTCATATCCGACAGTTGATAGTGTCCGGCAGGGAGGATATCGTGGGTCAGTTTCTGTCCGTCCCAGGTGACTGCGGCGAGAACATGGGTATGGCCGACAAAACAGAGGGGGGTGTCGGTTTCGTGGAAATAGCTTTGCAGATCGTCGTCTGACGCCATGGTCAGGTAGCGCAGCAGTGAGCTGGGCGGAAAGCCGTGAACGAAAAGGGCGCCCGTCGTTGTCATGTTCTCCGGCAGAGCTCGGCAGAAAGCTCTGTTCTCTGGAGAGAGCAGCTGCTCGGTGATGATGGAATTTTCCCGGGCCTGAAAATTGAGCCAGCTCCGCATTTTTCTGTCGCCGAGAGCAGCCTCATGATTACCCTGCACGGAAATGTATCCTTTGTGTCGAAAAAGGCAGACCACCTCATCTGGATCGGGACCATAGCCGATGAGGTCGCCGAGGCACATGACGGAATCGATGGGACGCACTTCCAGATCGGCGATGACGGCCTGAAATGCTTCGAGGTTTGC
>CAKZOA010000362.1 GCA_937132035.1 uncultured Desulfobulbaceae bacterium
TGCAGGCCAAAACCTTTCAGGTCAACTACCTGAATCTGGTGCGCAAAGGTGTTTTCGCCCAGGGAGAAAATGTCCTCTTCCTGCATACCGGCGGCTCACCGGCCCTGTATGCGTACTTGGATACCTTCCGCGCCTAGGATCCTTGGCGGAGAAAACATTTTGCACGACATAACGGGGGACGGTGAACACACTCCCCCGTTTCCTGCTTGTGCAGCAATGCCTGCAAAGACCGGGGCCCATGATGCCTTCAGGGACCCCGGTCGTGTTATTCATACTTCTCTCTTGTGATATGGAGATTTACCTATGCCTGATAACGGCAAGGGCCAACCCGGTTCTTCAGAAAAAATAGTGGGCATTCTCGGAGGTATGGGACCCGAGGCGACGATTGATCTCATGCAGCGAATACTTACCAACACACCCGCCCTCGATGATGCCGACCACATTCGCTGCATTGTCGACAACAACCCCAAAATCCCATCCCGCGTGCAGGCCATTCTCGAAGAAGGTGGTGAGAACCCGGGACCCTGCATGGCCGAAATGGCCAGGGGACTCCAGAACTGTGGCGCCGATTTTATTGTCATACCCTGTAATACCGCCCACGAGTATTATAGCTACGTGACTGAAGCTGTGGACATTCCAGTTGTTCATCTCATCGACCTCGTGGTCGACCAAGTGATCTCCATGAACCCGGAAGTGACAACGGTGGGGATACTGGGATCGAACACCATTGTCAAAACGAAAATCTACACAACCACCTTCCAAGCCCGCGGTGTCAAGGCAATATATCCGGACCCCGAGAGGCAGGAGGAGCTCTTCCAGATAATTTGCAGGGTGAAACGAGGTGAAACCAGAGAAAAAATACGCCAGGAATTCAGGGAAATAGGAAAACACCTGGCCGGAAAGGGCGTCGACACTGCCATTCTGGGATGTACCGAACTTGGCATCATCGCCGAAAATATGCCCATCACCGTCGTCGATGCCGCCGATGTCCTTGCCCGGGAAGTCGTTGCTGTTGCCAAGAACAGGAAAGCGCCGCACATTGAATCAGTGAGCCTTGACAAAGGACTGGCCGACAGATAAATAAAAATTCTTTCTCAGTAAACATCCGCAGCGGACAAGAGGTGGCGAAGATCTAGCGCTCAGCATCTTGACTCTGGACCATGGGCACTTCGATTGCCAGCAGCTCGCCATTGTCCGCACTCCGCACCAGATGGCTTTTCCCTTCCGTCAAACCCAGGCCATCCCGTCGCTCAAGGACATGGCCGTCAATTTCGAATTTCCCCTTGATCACAAAGAAATACACACCGGTATTGCCAATCTGTTTGGTGTACTCTGCTTGCTTTCCAGTTTCGAGAGCGGCCATGGAAAACCAGGCGTCCTGATTGATCCAGACCGTTGTGTCAGAATCGATTGGAGAGACCATGATCTGAAATCTGTTTTTCCTGTCGTGGGCATCGAACCGGAGTTGGCCGTAGCGCGGAGTGATGTTTTTCTTTTTGGGAAGAACCCATATTTGCAGAAATTTAACCTCATCCTGTGCGGAGTTATTATACTCCGAATGGGTTAAACCAGTGCCGGCGGACATTATCTGGACTTCACCGGCCGAGATGACATGCTCATTGCCCATGCTGTCCCTATGGCGTAAAGAGCCGACTAGCGGAATCGAGACAATCTCCATATTTTCATGGGGATGTGTCGCAAAGCCCATGGATGGTGCGACGATATCATCATTGATGACGCGCAGGAGACCGAATTCCATACGTTCAGGATTATAATAGCTGGCAAAACTGAAGGTATGCCGGCTTTTCAGCCAGCCATGATCAGCCAGGCCGCGTGTGGCATCTTTATGGAGAACCGTATTCATTTTTTCACCCTCCTGCCGGTAAACTGTCAATATGCTGGAAATATGTCACTGCAACTCTTTCGCTGACGCTAAGTTTCTTTAAAATCGCGGGTAAAGTAGTTTTCTCTTCCCTGCTCCAAGAGACACACTCCCAGGCGACAAGCTCTCCCTGGCAAAGGGGCCCAGGTGATACACTGCCTCGAGCACCGCAAACTGGCTTACCGCGAGATTATCGTCATTGAGATGGCGATGAATTAATACCTCAACTCACAATACTACTCTTCGGCTAACAGGCAATCTCTTCTGCGAGGGGTCGCCCCTGGCCAAGGGCCCGCTACTCGAAGCATGGTGAAAAATAGTACTTTTTACCATCACTACAGCGCCTTCAGGAAATAACCACAGCCACAGATTCCACAGCTGCGAGCATTGATCGAGACACTCCGAAGAAGGTTTTTCCAAGGAGGGCGTCTCCTGAAGACCTTTCGATGATTTTGATGTATTTGAAATATAATGAAAGATACGTTGCAAGCTTATAGAGAGACGGTGTATTTTTCTCTTATCAGCGCCCAGGCGCCTCTCCCTGAGAAGGGGTTGGCGGAGAGTTGTCGAAACAGGGGAGGATTGATCATGATGAAGCCGATAATACCGACATTTTTGGTGTATTTGCTTTCCGTTACCCTGGTCTTTGCTGCTGGCTCTGAATTCACCATACTCACCGAGAACGCCCCTCCTACCAACTATATCAACGAACAATCACGCCTCACAGGTCCGTCGACAGAAATCGTTCGTGAAATACTTACTCGTCTCGGCTGGAAGAGCACAATCCACGTATATCCGTGGGCAAGGGCGTATGCCCTGGCGATTGAGGGACCGAAAACGGTGCTTTTTTCAACAACGCGAACCACCGCAAGGGAAAGCCTCTTTAAATGGGTTGGCCCCATTTTTGAACAGCGCCAGATCCTCTACAAGAAGGCAGGTTCGCCGCTTGAAATAACTACCCTTGACGATGCTAGAGAGGTCGCCGCCATTGGCACCTATTACAACGATACGGCTGAGCAATATTTAAAAGATAAAGGTTTTACCAATATTGAGAGCGTCCCTGTGGACAGCCTGAATATTCAAAAGCTCATATATGGAAGAACCCAGTTGTGGGCGACAGGAGATGCCGCCATCAACACCCGTATTCTACAGGCCGGATTTCATCCAACGGTTGTAGAAGAGGCGTTTGTGCTGCAAAGCATTTATTTATATATTGCTTTTTCAAACGACACCACCGATAAAGTGGTCAACCGCTGGCAGGAAATACTAAATGATATCAAGAAGGAAGGCCTCTATGAAAGAGTTCTTCGAAAATATTCGGTGAATAAGCGGGCCGAAGAGCTGCTGCCACCCTGAGTGCGCCCCCTTACCTATCTTCTCGCCAGCGCCGCCTGCATGGCCTCGATATGTTCCGGGATTTCCCACCATGCTTCACCACCACAACCCTGACCAATAAAAAGCGTTTGGGCATATCGGCAGCCTGTGCTATACTCAAACGTTATAACCCGAGCGTTGATTGCTCTTCGCAGGGAGCAGGATCGTTTGCCGGACCAGTGCATACCATTGTAGGTTGCCGATGCCATGCAAGGCGAGGAGGAGCTATAATCGACTTGCATATGTGTAAGCGCAAGACATATACTGGAGCAGGGTCAGACTCTGTCTAACAAAAGACAGGCCCCCCAGGTAGCCCCGAAAAAATAACTCATTCGCCGGTAATAAAAGAAACATGTTGGACATATCAGCCATGTTGGAAAACGAAGAAGAAAAACTGGAGGTTTTCCATTCCATTTTTGCCTCCACCCGTGAGTGTATCGCCCTTCTCGACAGCCACTACCGGTATATGCTTGTAAACGACGCCTGGCTCCGGCTCAGTGGGGCAACCCGGGAGGAAGTCATAGGGTGCACCATAGAGGAACAGCTGGGCGCCGGGGTCTTTGCTGCCAGCCTCAAGGATAAGCTTGACCTCTGTCTCCAAGGCGAGATCACCTACCATCAGTACTGGTTCACCTGTGCAAGCGCAGGGCGATGCTTCATGGATTATGTCTATACTCCCTATCGCGACCGGCGGAACAATATTGTGGGCATCATCGTCAACGGTCGAGATATCACCGAGCTGGCCGAGCCTCTCGAAGCCTTGAGTGCAGACGAGAAAAGGCTGCAGTATCTGTATAAAACCGGTGATGTCGGCCTGTGGGACTGGGACTTGCGGACCAACAAGGTCAGCTTTTCACCGGAATGGAAAAGGCAGATCGGTTTCGACGATGACGAGATCGGTGATGAGTATCACGAATGGGAAAGCCGCGTTCATCCGCAAGATCTGCCGGGTGCCAAAGAACGGATTGCGGCCTTTATCGACAATCCATGGTCCAAGTACACTAATGAGTTTCGTCTGCGCCATAAAGACGGCTCCTACCGCTGGATCATGGCCACTGCATCGCTTATCCACGGGGATGACGGACGTCAGGCGCGAATGCTGGGCGCCCATATCGATATTAGCGGGCGCAGGCGAGAGGAAGAAGCCCTGCGCCGGAGTGAGGAAATGCTGCGCAAATCGCAGCGGGTCGCCGAGATCGGCAGCTGGTGGTTTGACCCGGAAACCATGATTCCCGCGTGGTCCGAGCAAATATATCATATATTCGATCTTCCACCGGACACTCAGCCGCCGGACTACGCCGGCCACCGACAGTATATCCATGCCGACGACTGGCCCATGTTCGACAGGATGTTCACCAGAGCCCTCGCCGAAGGGGTCGGCTATGACATAGAATTCAGGATCGTCCTGCCCAAAGGAAGCACCCGATATGTCCACGCCATCGGCAAACCTGTGCTGGCCTCCGACGGTTCGGTGATCGAGGTGATGGGGACCCTGCAGAACATTACCCGGCGCAAACACGCCGAACTGGCTTTACGGCAAAGCCAAAAAAGATACCGCGACCTCTTCGAGTCCATTCACGACGCAATTCTGGTCGCCAACACCGACAGAACAATTATCGACTGTAATGAGGCCTTTATCGATTTGTTCGGCTATGCCAAGAAGAAGGTGGTCGGCGAACATACCAGCCTTCTCTACAGAGACAACGCCTATTTCGAAGAAGTAGGCGAAACGATCCGCGAACATTTCAGCGATAAAAGCTTTCTCGTCACAATTGAATACCGCAAGGCATCCGGAGAACTGTTTGCCGGTGAAACCAATGTGTTTTACCTCAAGGACGAGGCAGGGAAGGTATACGGTTATATCGGACTCATCCGCGATATTTCTGAGCGTCTTGTAAATGAGAGACGTCTGCGTCGAAGTGAGGCGCGTTTTCGTAGGCTGGTGGAGAATCTCTTCGATGCGGTCATCGTCATCAGCCAGGAGGGAGTGATCCATTTTGCCAACCACGCCGCCTGTGCGCTTTTCGACCGCTCCGCAGACGATCTGGTCGGCAACGTTTTCGGCTTTCCGCTCTCCCTCAATGCCCCCCAGGAGATCGAAATTGTCCAAAAAGCGGGCACCGTCCGCTACGCGGAAATCAAGGTTTCCCCCAGCTACTGGGACGACGACAAGGTGTTCCTTGCCTCCATTCGCGACATCACCAACAGCGTACTGGCCAAACTCGAGCGGGAGCAACACCAGGAAAGCCTGCAGAAACTCCAGCGGCTGGAGGCCATCGGCACCCTGGCGGGCGGTATTGCTCACGATTTCAACAATATCCTTACACCGATACTCGGTTTCACCGAACTGGCCAGGGAGCGGGTACGAAAGGACGAAATCGCCGATGACTGCCTTACTGAGGTGTATCAGTCGGCAACGCGCGCCCGGGAACTGGTCGGCCAGATCCTGGCCTTCAGCCGCCAGGGCGAGGAGACCTACAAACCGATCCTGGTGGAGCCCATCGTCCACGAGGTGCTCAAACTGATCCGCTCGGGGATACCACGCTCTATTGACATACATCAGGACATCCGCAGCCGGGGCATGATCTTCGGCGATGAGACCGAAATCCATCAGATCCTTATGAATCTCTGTACCAACGCCGGCCATGCCATGGAAGAAAACGGCGGTGAACTGCATATCATGCTGCAAGACCTGAAGATCAGGGACGGCGAAAGGAGGCCCCACCAGAATCTTGGCTCCGGCCGCTACATCCACCTGCGGGTTGCCGACAGCGGCTGCGGCATGAAACGCAGTGTCGTCGACAGGATATTCGAACCCTATTTCACCACCAAGGAGAAGGACAAGGGAACGGGACTGGGACTCTCGGTCGTCCATGGCATAGTTCATAACCATGGCGGAGTTATCACCGTCGACAGCGAGAAGGGAGCCGGAACCACCTTCGATATTTATCTGCCGAGGACCTCCTCACCCAAAGAGACCAGAGTTGAAGCCAAAACGGACCTGCCGACGGGGGATGAGCATATTCTTCTTGTCGATGATGAACCCCCCATTCTCAAATTGAATACCCGCATTCTTGAAAGTCTGGGCTATAGGGTGACCTCCAGGTCCAGCAGCGTTGAAGCTCTGCAACTGTTTAAGAAACGATTCGCGGACTTCGATCTTTTGCTCACCGACATGACCATGCCGGAGATGACAGGCGAACAATTGGTCCAAAAGTGCCTGGTTGTCTATCCCGACCTGCCGGTGGTCATGGCAACCGGGTTCAGTGAGAGGATGAGCGAAGAGAGGGCCAGGGAAATCGGGATCCGTGAATTGTTGCTCAAACCGGTAACCAAGGCGCAAATGGCAACGGCCATACGCAGGGCCTTTGAAAAGGGGATGAAGACCAGGGAGGGAGTTGATGGCAGCAAAAACGAACAGTGAAAGGCATAAAGAGTCCGGAGTGGCCAAGGCGCCGACGGGGATCAATGGCTTGGACGAAATCACCGGCGGAGGATTGCCGCGCAACCGGGCAACCCTGGTCTGCGGCGGTCCTGGCTGCGGCAAGACCCTGCTGTCCATGGAGTTTATCATCAGAGGCATTACCGACTCCGACGAGAGCGGCGCCTTCATATCCTTCGACGAATCGCGGCAGGATCTGGCCGAAAACGTCCAGTCCCTGGGCTTTGATATCGAAGCGATGACAGAGAGCAAGCAGCTCAACATCATTACTATTCCTTTTCCGCCGCAGGTTGCCGGCGAAATCGGCAGTTATGATCTCGGCGGACTGATTGCCACCATAGCTCATGGAATAGACTCCGTCGGCGCCAGGCGGGTGGTCATTGACGGCATCGACGCGATTTTCTCCTTTTTTGGAAACGAATCGACCATCCGCCGGGAGTTGAAAAAACTGATAGACTGGCTCAAAGAAAAAAAGGTCTCCGCTCTGCTTACCTGCGAGCGGGGGGAAGGGCGCATGCTCGTCACCCGGCACGGCATCGAGGAGTATATATCCGATTGCGTCATCCTGCTCGACCAGCGTATTGTCGACCAGGTCTCCGTCCGCCGCCTGAAGATCATGAAGTACCGGGGATCCTTGCACGGGTCCAACGAATATCCCTTTCTCGTTACCAAAAAGGGGATTTCCATCTTTCCGGTGACCTCGACGATGCTCGATTACACAGTGAGTAAAGAACGCGTGTCCACCGGAATTGAAGACCTCGATGCCATGCTCTCGGGTAAGGGATATTTTAAAGGCAGCAGCATACTGGTATCCGGTACGGCCGGAAGCGGGAAAAGCAGCGTGGCAGCCCATTTTGCCGCGTCCGTTTGCCGGGACAATAAGAAGTGTGTCTATTTTGCCTTTGAGGAACCCGCCGCTCAGATCATCCGCAACATGAATTCCATCGGACTTGATTTATCGCCCTATGCTGATAGTGGTTTACTGAAGTTTCATGCCAGGAGGCCGACCGAATATGGGGCAGAGATGCATCTGCTGACCATTCTTGACACCATCAACGATTTCAAGCCCGAGGCGGTGATTTTCGACCCGATTTCCAATCTCACCGACGTGGCCATTGTCGCCGATGTCAAGGCCATGTTCACCCGTATCCTCAATCACCTGAAGAACCATGGTATTACGTCGCTGTCGACCAATCTCATTCATGGTGCAGGTGACCCCATGGCCACCGAGATCGGTATCTCATCCGTTATGGACACCTGGATTCTGCTCAAGATCACTGAATGGGAAGAACGAAAAAAACGCTCGATAGATATAGTCAAATCCCGGGGCATGGCCCATGCCGACAGGGTTCATGGCTTTACAATCTCTGACAAGGGCATAGTGTTCAATGTATAGCTACAGGGCCTCAATCGGCTACGAGATTTTGGAAGGGAGGTCTGTATGGGAAATACGGCCAAAATGATGTATGATTTAAGGCTCTATATTTTCGGCAGGACGGATAAGGCCGAGTCGGCCGTGCGGTCGCTGGAGAGGATCTGCAGCAAATATCTCGAAAACAGCTGTACATTCGAGGTGATCGATCTTGCCGAGTCTCCGGAACGGGCACAGCTGGATTGCATCCTCGCCACCCCGACCTTGATTCGACGGCAGCCGACGCCGGAGAGCCGGATTATCGGCGATCTCTCCAGAACGGCGGATGTTTTGGCCTTTCTCGATATTGATCCGAAAAAATGAGCAGTGCAGACAGGGGAAAAGCACTCTTTTGGGCCAGAATCGCTGCAGCCCCAGGCAACCGGCCCGACAACGATGTGATCGCTGAAATAGCGATATCGCCATCAGGCGATCTAAAGAATGTCTGCAGGAGATATATATGAAGGCAACACTCTTAATCGTCGACGATGAACTGCCTATACGCAAACTGATGACCAGGTTTCTCGAAGGGGCCGGGTATGAGTGTTTCACGGCCCCAGACGCTGAATCGGCAAAAGAAGCGCTCGGCGCCCGCGAATTCGACCTGATTCTCACTGATCTGAAGATGCCAGGCGATTCCGGACTGGAACTCATTCGTCACTGCAAAAAGCACTATCCGCAGGTGGGCCGGATCATGATCACCGGTTTCGGCTCCCCCGATGTCGCCAACGAAATCATGAACGTCGGCGTCTACGGCTATGTCATCAAACCTCTGTCGCAGAACGTGGTTCTGATAACCGTGGGAAATGCCCTGCGCCACCTGCGTCTCGATCAGCATATGCAGGCCTACAGGCAAGAACTGGAAAAGAAGGTCAGGCGCCGGAGCGAAAAACTCGTCGCCATCATGGATAATCTCCATGCCGGGGTGATGATGGTCAATACCGACATGGAGATCATGGAGTTCAACCAGCGTATGCGCCACTGGTTTGGGGATATACAGCCGGGAGACCGGGCCTCCTGTTATCAGACCGTCGTCGATGAAGAGCAGGAAGCAATATGCGGCGACTGTCCCATGGCGGCGACGCTTGCCGACGGCATAACCAACGAGGTGATGCGAATCTGCAGGACCAACGAGGGAAAGAAGGAGTTCCGCATCATTACAACGCCTATACGCGATGAATCCGGCGCCATCTATGCGGGTCTGGCCCTCTACGACGACATTACCGAGAAGATGGCCCTGGAAAGAGACCTGCGCCAGGCCCAGAAACTGGAAGCGGTGGGCCAGCTGGCCGCCGGCATCGCCCACGAGATCAATACGCACATCCAGTACGTCGGTGACAATATCAGCTTTTTAAAGGAGAGTTTCGAGGATATTGCCGGGTTTTTGCGTGTCTATGAGCGGTTATGGCGGCAATTGCAGGAAGACGGCGCCGTGCCCGCGGAGTTGGACCGTGAGCTTACCGCAGAAAAGGAACGAGCGGATCTGGAGTATCTCTGGGAGGAAATACCTGTAACCGTCAATCAAAGTCTCGAGGGAGTGCGACGGGTCAATACTATCGTTCGGGCCATGAAGGATTTCTCCCATCCCGGTGATGAAGAAAAATCACCCATGGATATCAACAAGATGCTTGAATCCACCATAACCGTCTGCCGTAATGAGTGGAAATATGTCGCCGAGATGGAAAAAGATTTCCACCAGGATTTGCCGGCCATCCCCTGTCTCGCCGGGGAAATCTCTCAGGTCTTCCTCAATATCATCGTCAACGCCGCCCATGCCATCGATGCGGCAACCGACGGAGGCAGAGAGGGTAAGGGCACAATAACCGTACAATCCGACATCACTAAAGGCGGGGTAGCCATACGCATAAGCGACACCGGCGGCGGCATCCCAAAAAATATCCGCGATCGTATTTTCGAGCCCTTCTTCACCACCAAGACACGGGGCAAGGGCACCGGTCAGGGCCTTGCCATTGCCCACCGGGTCGTGGTCGAAAAACACCAGGGGCGCCTGTTCCTGGAAAGTGAAGAGGGCAGAGGAACCACCTTCATAATCGAGTTGCCGGAGGTGGAAGGATAGAAGAATCCGAACATGGGGGCGGCTGAGGAAAGAATGGTGCCGATTCCTGTAAGACATATGTTTTTTTCTGGAAGAGCATGTTTAGACACGCAGAAAATGGAATCTGGACAGAGGTATGGATAGAGGATTCTTGCGGTTATCTTTTATGCTCTCTGCGGATAAATGGTTAGGGTGGTCAGGTAACGATGACGGATAAAATACTCTTTGTCGATGACGAGGTACAGATACTCGAATCCATGAAGCGGCAGCTTCGTAGGCGCTATAATGTCGTTACCGCCGAAAGCGGCAAGGAAGCTCTGGAAATTCTCAAAAAAGAAGGCCCCTTCAGCGTTGTGGTTTCCGATATGCGCATGCCGGTCATGGATGGAATCGAACTCCTTGCCACAATCAAGGAGATCTATCCGGATACGGTCCGCATGATGCTCACCGGCAATGCCGACCAGGAAACCGCCATTGAAGCGGTAAACAAGGGCCAGATTTTTCGGTTTCTCAATAAACCCTGCTCTGTTGCCACGCTTGTCACTTCACTCGCCCTCGCCCAGCGTCAGTACAGACTGGTCACGGCGGAGAAGGAGCTGCTCAATCAAACCCTGAAGGGAAGCGTCAAGGTTCTCTCCGAACTGCTCAGCTTTGCCAGTCCGGCAGCCTTCAGCAGCGGCCTGCGGATCCGTTCGCCGGTCGTCCGGATAGCCGAGGCCATGGCGATGGAGGAGATATGGCAGATGGAAATCGCCGCCCTGATCTCGCAGATAGGCTGTGTCACCCTTCCAACGGAGATTATCAATACACTGTATGCCAACAGGGAGCTGGACGAGGAGCAATGGCAGATGTATCGCTCCCATCCGGAAGCCGGGGCGCGCCTGCTTGAGAAGATTCCCCACATGGAGGGGGTCACCGCGATCATACGAAATCAGCTTAAGGACTTCAGTGAGTTTGAAAATGAGGAGCCCTTTGGCGAATCCGATTTGGGTGCCCAGATAATCCGCGTGGTTTTCGACTACAATCTCCTACGATATCAAGCTCTAGACCACAAAGATGCAGTCCGACGCCTCCGTAAGCGCAAAGGCTGCTACAACACGGAGATAATCAACCAGCTCGAGTCAATACCTCTCTCCGACGAATCGGTCCAGATCGCCAGCTTGAAGATCAGGGAACTGGCCATTGGCATGGTCGCTGAGGAGGATATCATCGCCCAAAACGACACGCTGCTTGCTCCGAAGGGGCAAGAGATCACCTGGCCGGTGCTGCAAGGCCTGCAGAATTTCGCCAAGACCGTTGGGGTCAAGGAACCTGTCCGGGTATGGATCAACACCGATTGATATCGACAAATGTCTTCAATACCAGGTAACTGTACAACTGTTTTGTTGGCGGAGCACGATGCCGCCGAACGCCAATCGTTAAGGGACTTTCTCCTTGGGCTGGACTACTCCGTTCTCGAGACGGAGACCGGGGCTGAGGCGCTTGAAAAGATCAGGGAGATGGAACCCGATATCATCATCGCCGATTTAGATCTTGTCGGTATCGGCGGCATTGAACTACTCAAGATCGCCAAGGAGGAGTCCTGGCATATTCCCTTCATTCTCATTTCCGGCTCCGGCACCATGGATGATGTCATTCGAGGCCTGCGCCTGGGAGCCTGGGATTATCTGAGCAAACCGATTTCTCCCATCGAGCTGCTGCAGCACAGTCTGGACCGGGTTCGGGAGAAAGTCGATGTGCTGCGCAACCTCTACCGCCAGCAGGAACACCTCGAAGAGCTGGTCCATAGACGGACACTCGATCTGTTGACCCAGAACCGCAACTACCAAGAGGAGATAGAAAGGCGTCAGCGCATGGAGAAACAGGCGCGGAAGGCCGAAGATGAGTGGCGGAGAACCGTCGATGCACTTCCTGAGATGATCGCTATCATCGATAAGGACAGAAACATCATCCGTATCAACAAAGCACTGCTTTCTTTTCTCGGTAAAACAGAGCAAGAGGTTATAGGGTCGGCATGTCTGATGTGCAGTGATGAGCATGCCTGCCTGCACAGGGAGACCCTCAAAGATTCAAAACCAAGAACGACGGAACTGTATCTTGGCAATGAAAAGAGACACCTTGAACTCACAATCCTTCCCTATGCCTCTTCAGACGGTGAAGCACTCGGTTCGGTTCATATTTTGCGTGATATCACCGAGCACAAAAGACGGGAAAAACAAAAGGAGTTGCGACAGTCCCAAGCCCTGCACAGCCAAAAGCTTGAATCCGTGGGCCAGCTGGCCTCCGGTATCGCCCACGAGATCAACACGCCGACCCAGTTTGTCAGCTCCAATATCGCCTTCTTTGAAGAAGCATTCGGCGATATCGCTACATTCATTGCCGATTTACAGAAAGCGTCCAGCCACGGAGCTGTTTCATCAGAAAAGATTCAGTCCGGATTGGAGGAGAGCGACTGGCAATATCTGCAGGAGGAAATTCCCTCGGCTCTCCAGCAGTCCCGGGAAGGCCTGAACCGGGTAACTTCAATAGTGCGGGCCATGAAGGAGTTTTCCCATCCCGGCAGTAAGGACTCCCAGGAAGTGGACATCAACAATCTCATTGAAGTAACCGTCACGGTCGCCAGAAACGAATGGAAGTATGTGGCGGATATGGAGCTCGATCTCCATCCCGCAATCCCCAAAATACCCTGTCTGGCCGATGAAATGGGACAGGTGATTCTCAATCTCCTGGTCAATGCCGCCCAGGCCATCGAGGAAAAACTAGGTGTTACTCCGGAGAGGGAAAAGGGCCTGATCCGCATTGAGACCTTCTCCGATTTGCCCTGGCTGGTCATCCGCATCTCCGATACCGGCAACGGTATTCCACCTCACCTGAAAGATAAAATTTTCGATCCTTTCTTCACGACCAAATCCGTCGGCAAGGGAACAGGACAGGGTCTTGCCATAGCATACTCCGTCGTAACCGACAAGCACGGGGGAAATATAAGGGTTACCTCAACCCCGGAAAAGGGAACGACGTTTACCATTGAACTGCCATTGACAGCATAAAATCGAATGATACAGGGAGGAGTGATGCAAAAAAAAGGGATTCTTTTTGTAGACGATGAACCGAACATCCTCTCCGGCATAAAACGGATGCTGCGCTCAATGCGCAACGAGTTTGATTTTCATTTCGCCGAAGGGGGGCGAACCGCACTCGGTCTGATAGAATCTGAAAATATCGACGTGGTCATCTCCGACATGCGTATGCCGGGAATGGACGGTGCCGAGTTCCTGGAACAGGTGCGCGAGGATCATCCGGAGATCATCAGGATCATGTTAACCGGACAGGCCGATGAGGAATCGGTTTACCGAACCGTCAACGTTGTCCATCAGTTCCTCTCAAAACCCTGTGATCCTGACAAGTTAAAAAACCTCATCATCCGTTCGAGCGCCCTTCGCGATCTCCTCACCGATGTTCACTTGAAAAGGATGGTCTCCGGCATCGACAATCTGCCCAGTCTTCCCGAGATGTATACCCAGCTTCAACAGGTTCTCCAGAAGGAGGACGCCTCCGCCGAAGAGGTTGCCGCTATCATCGAGCAGGATGTCGCCATGACAGCCAAACTTCTCCAGCTTGTCAACTCTTCCTTCTTCGGTCTTTACCAGAAGGTGGAGAGTCCTGCCAGGGCGGTTAAATTACTGGGGTTCGACACCATCAAAATACTCGTTCTCGGTGTTCAGATCTTCTCCGGCGTAAAGGTGGAGGCCGGTCTCATCTCTCTGGACTACCTCAAGGAACACAGTATGATGGTAGCGCAGTGCAGCAAAAAGATCGCCCTTGCCAGCAGCGACGATGCCGACGTTATCAATAACTGTTTTTTGGCCGGGATGCTGCATGATATAGGCCGCCTGCTCCTGCTCTCCCAGATGACGGATTCGTATTTGCCGGTGGTGGAAATAGCACGGGAGGAGGAAACCAATCTCACTGACAATGAGCGAGACCATTTCAATGCCAGCCATGGAGAAATCGGGGCCTACCTCGTAGGGTTATGGGGGTTCGCCAGCGAGATACTTGAGGCCATTGCCTATCACAACAACATAGGCGCATCCATGGCCGAAACCTTCAGCCCGGCTCTCGCCGTTCATGCGGCCGATTACTTCTATTACGAGAACTATCCGGAAAAAGCCATCGGCAAGCCGCCAACGCTTAATGAAGAGCATATCGGCAAACTGGGTTTAAGCGACAGGATCCAATCGTGGTCGGAACTGTGCGCTGAAGTTCTGGAGAAAAACGATGAGTAATAAGGAAAAGATTCTCTTCGTCGATGATGATCCCCTTGTTCTGCAAGGCATCGTCCGCCAGTTGCGCAAATCCTATCCGGTGGAGACAGCGACGAGCGGGGCCGAGGCTCTGGAAATACTCAACAGGGAAAATCACTTCGGAGTTGTCGTCTCCGATCTGCGCATGCCGGCAATGGATGGGATCACCCTGCTGAAACATGTGAGGAAAAAACACCCATTCATCACCAGGGTCATTCTCACCGGCAATGCCGATCTGAGTGCGGCCATAGAGGCGGTGAACAGCGGCCAGGTCTTTCGGTTTCTGACCAAACCATGCTCGACCAATGCCCTGGCCACAACGCTTGCGCTCGGTGTTCGCCAATATCAACTCTTAACCGGTGAACAGGAACTGCTCGACAGGACCCTCAAGGGCAGTATCGCCTTACTCACCGAGCTGTTAAGCATGGCCAATGCCCGCGCCTTCAGCAGGGGCCACCGCATCAGAAATATTGTCACCGAAATTGCAAGAAAAATGGAGGTACGTCCCTTATGGCGAATTGAGGTGGCCGCCCTTCTCAGCCAGATAGGCTGCATGGCCATTCCCGCTGATATACTCAAGAAGGTTGCACTCGAATCACCGATGAGTGAAAGTGAAAAAAAGATGTTTGCCAATCATCCCGAAATCGGTGCCAGACTGGTGGGCAGAATTCCTCGGCTCGAAGGAGTCGCGGCAATCATCAGAGCCCAGTTGCAGCCCTTTGATGATGATCTTCCCGTAGCGGTACCGGATGAAACCAGGCAGGCCGCCTCTATCCTCAAAGCCGCTCTTGATTATGATCATCTGACCTCGAAGGGTAGTGCTCATCAAGAGGCTGTGAGCACGCTCTATGGCCACACGGGGGTATACAACCCCGACGTGCTGGAACAGCTAAGATGTATTCGTCTGCGTCTGCCCAGACAAAAGGCCGTTGCCACCGTCCTCTTCGATGAGCTGGTACCGGGCATGGTGGCAGCCGAAGACATTCTGGCAAGAAACGGTACCACGATTATTGAAAAAGGTCAGGAGATAACCTGGCCTGCGCTGCAGGGGCTGCAGAATTTCATCACCCACATAGGCATCAGAGAACCCATCAAGGTCTGGGAACAGGAACCGGCATGACAAACAGTCACTCCTCGTCCAGATTACCCTGCAGACAGCTGCCCACCCTGGAGATGACCTTGAGCCTCCACCGCGAGACACGACACGCAAGACACGACAATCAGGTATCCAGGAAAGCTGCAGTCCTCCTCACCTATCCTTTCTCCAGCGTCGCCCGCATGGCCTCGATATGCTCCGGGCCGACGCCGCAGCAGCCGCCGAGAATTGTCGCCCCACTGTCGCACCACTCCTTGGCGCAGGCGCTATATGCCGGTGGGTCGAGATCGTGACGGATATCATGGATTGCGGAATTGGCAGGCGATTTATCATCATGGTTCTGGAAAGCGTTGGCGTAGGCACCTATCGGCAGTTGAAGATCCAGCCTGCGCATCTCATCTCCTGCCTGCTCGAGGGCAGAGGCCATAACCTCCGGCGGGCTGCAATTGAACAGGAGTGCCGCCGCCCCCAACTCTGCTGCCGACCTTACCCCCATGGGCACCGTTTCGCCGGAGCGCAGGCGTGGCCCGCTACTCGTCAGCCTGTCCTCCAGGGTAAAAGAGATCCAGAGCGGCCGACGGTCCCCTTCGAGTGACTTGGCGACGGCCCTGGCCTCGGCGATCGAACTCAGGGTTTCAGCAAGCCAGATATCGACAGAGGGATCCAGAGCTTCGATGAGAACCTGGAGGACAGCCTGCGCCTCATCTTCCCGAAACAGATCTGGCCGATATGAGCCGAAAAGCGGCGGCAGAGAACCCGCGACCTGGCACTGGAATTCTCCTGCCACCTCACGGGCCAATTGACCAGAGAGTCGCACCAGGCCAGGACCAAGGGTCTTGAAGCGACTTTCCCCGAGATGGAACGGCACGACCGCGTAACTGTTGCTGGTGAGGATATCGCTGCCGGCGGCGGCAAACTGGCGGTGGGCCTGGCGGACGAAATCGGGAGCTTCCATCAGGGCCAGGGCCGACCACTCAGGCTGGCGAAAAGGAGCACCCATCTTCAAAAGCTGTCGGCCCATGCCACCGTCGAGAAAAGTGAGTTTCTTATCTACGGGTATCATCTGTTCTCACACTATAGGTTTCGCTGCCGCTTCTGAAAGAATCGATATCCACTGCCGCAAGTACACTCTTTCCGTTGGCAATGTTACAGACCGACAGATGGTTTCTGAGTACCGGTGAAAACCATCTAAGGATATAATCAGAGATGGATGAAGTATCGTTATCATCAGAACAAAAACTCGCAGAAAACTATCCGCCCACAAGGACAATGATTCTGTAAAAATGGATTTTTCATCCTACTCTCAAACAACAGCATGGAACCGCTACCTGCAATTCATGTCATCATCTTCAGGAAAATCCAGATTTGCAGGAACCACCAGAAAGCGCCCCTGCAGGAATTGTTTTGGACCCACATGACAACCTGCTCTTTTCAGTAAACACTCTCTTCACTTCTGGACTTTCACACGCGCTACAGGTGACCATGGAAATGTCCGTGGTGGCAAGTATTTTTTCGAACTTTTTCAGGCATTCATCGCATACAAATTTGTAAGTCGGCATATATTCTGTTGTTGATTTAGTCAAGATTGATCAGTAGGGTGGTTAGAAGTGGTCTCGCTTAATTTACCAGAATCCAGGAGGGTCTCCATAATTTGTCAGGCCTGAGGTTGGTACCTATACGCCCTTTTCTTTGGCCTTTGTATTCATCTGAACGGTGATGGTTCCCCTTGGGGTACCTTGAATAATAGGGATTTTCGCTCAAGGTCGAGGCGTGGCAGGAAATTTCACCGGAGGCATATACTTAATATTCCGAGGATAAAATTCCCTGACACAACGAAGAGATTGAGTGAAAAGGCCATTTTTCAAGGTGGCCCTTGGTCTGTTCTCAACTATAAAACATAGATAAGGAGTATGCTAAATGGATTACAAAGAAATTATTTTCTCTCAGACACATTCTATTGGCATTCTGACATTGAACACCCCTGAAAAAATTAATACCCTTTCTCTCCAAAAGATTCAGGAAATAGCCGACGTTCTGGAAAAAATTGCCAGTGACGACTCTGTTAAGGTTTTGGTTCTGAAAGCCAACGGCAACCATTTCTGTGCTGGTCATGACCTCTCTGAAATGGTTGATCAGGGCACCAAGGAATATAAGCTCCTCTTTGATGAGTGCACTCGGATGATGATGATGCTCCATGAAATTCCTCAGCCGGTAATATGTGAGGTCCAGGGAATTGCAACTGCAGCAGGTTGCCAATTGGCTGCCTGGTGTGACCTCGTCGTAGCTGCAGATAATGCCAGGTTTTCAACTCCAGGTGTGAAGATAGGCCTGTTTTGTACAACTCCTATGGTAGCAATTACTCGGGCCATCGGTAGAAAGGCATCCATGGAAATGCTGTTGACGGGCCGCGATTTTCCTGCAGCTGAAGCAAAGGAATTAGGTTTGATCAACCGGGTGGTACCCCTAGACAAATTAGATGTTGAAGCAATGAAATTGGCAGAGGAGATATCTCAGGCGAGTAGTTTTGCCTTAGCTATCGGTAAGCAGGGACTTTACGCTCAGGCAGATATGACAGATGCTCAGGCATTGCATTATGCCAAGCATACTATCGTTATGAATAACACATCAGAGGATGCCCAAAACGGCATCAAAGCATTTCTTACTAAGACGTCCACCGAGTGGAAAAACCGCTAATCCAGGTTAACTGTCAATAAACTCAAAACGTCAAATGCGAGGTAGGGGGTCGAAAAAAATGAAAAAGCTAAAAAGCATGTATCTGCCCGGATTCTATTATTATAAATGGTCTGGGCGGTAGGATTCGCTCTTTTGATTCAGTGCCCCCTTGAGGGGTAAACCTACGACCTCCTGCTCCCAAGGCGTCTGACCCACATTCCAAGCCCACTTGCAACTTCCTGTTCTTGAATGAAATTAGTGATTTAACATAATCAGCGATTTCGTTTTATACCCACTTATTTCGGTTTATACGCATCTATATTGATCAGAACATCTAATAATCGTCTAATGATTTTGCGCTCAAGATGACTGTTTTTCCGGCTCAGATTGAGCAACAAAATTCAAAATAGACCCACCATTGCAAAACCAACCATCATGGGATAATATATACTATACTTAATGATATCTATAGCTATAATTATCCAAACAATGAGCTCAAAATATACACAAGCACAAGAAATAGCGCTACAAATCATCAAAGAGCTAGGTGGAGTAGTCCGAACATCAAAAGCACTAAGGGCTGGTATTCACCCTAGGACGTTCTACTCTCTTCGTGATCAAGGGGCTGTGGAAACACTGTCGCGAGGAGTCTATCGACTTGCTGATCTTCCTGCTATCTCCAATCCAGATTTAATCCTGGTAGCATCAAGAGTTCCACAAGCCGTTATTTGCCTCATTTCTGCACTATCCTTCCACGAAATGACGACTCAGGTTCCTCATAAAATTTTTATAGCACTGAGGCAAGGGATAAAAGCTCCCAAAATTGACTTCCCTCCACTTTCAGTCCATCTATTTTCGGAAACCTCTTTTGAAGCTGGAATCAAAACCTACGAAATAGATGGTGTTGCTGTTCAGATTTATAGCCCGGAAAAGACTCTTGCTGATTGCTTTAAATTCCGCAACAAACTAGGCATGGACGTAGTACTGGAAGCTCTGAAAATGTACAAGAACAGACAATCAAAAATGAACATAGCCGACCTTATAAAATACGCTCGCATCTGTCGGGTCGAGAGAGTAATGCAACCGTACCTTGAGTCAATAACATGAGCAAGAAACGGCCAGCAAACACTGGAGCATCTGTCCGACAGCGATTGCTCAATCAGGCTAGAACAGATAATCGTACTTTCAGCGAATTGCTCGAGTACTTTGCAATGGATAGATTTCTATATCGACTGTCCATTTCTGATTATGCTGATTCGTTTATCCTAAAAGGTGCTCTCATGCTTCGAGCATGGAAATCTCCAGTCTTCAGGCCAACTATGGATATAGACATGTTGACGACTCGTACAAGCAATGAAATATCTGAGATTGAAGGTGCCATTAGAAATATTTGCGCAACTGCTGTGGAGCCCGATGGGTTGGATCAAAAACGATGACGGTATCTTTCAAGTTTTCACGTATCGCATTTTTCTACGCTGGAGACATATCTATGGCGGCAGCTTCAATTTTCAGTTTTGTTTGGATAGCGACGAAGTTTTTCCCAGAATGGTTCCAACGCTTCACTGCCTTGCCCTCTCCAACGAAAACGACCACTCCACTTCAAACATCGAGAACAACCGTCAGATATCCACGCTTACCCACATAGATCTCATCAATAGCAATCCGTTTTAGATGCCGACATGGGGGGTTGGTTCTCATATTGGCTAAAAATAGTCTAATCGAACTTTAAGTAAAATCTTCGTCCATGAATAAAGTACATCTATACAATGGTGCGACGCCACTCCGATGGCGATTTTCCGGTTATATCCTTGAATGTTTTAGAAAAATGGGCCATTGATGAATACCCAGTCAACTCAGCGACATCCCCAACTTGCCTTTTTTTATCAACAAGAAGGTCCATCGCATATCTCATCCTGCGAAAAAGTTTATACTCTCTCCAGCTAATCCCAACTCGCTCCATTTCTCTCTGTAAAGACCGTTTTGACATGGCCAATTTTTTCGAAGCCTCATCTAATGACATTAATGATACAACCCGATCCTCTCCCAGTTTATCATTAAGTTTTGCTAAAAATTCACTTTCAGGGCTGTTTAGAGACTGCTTACGAATGTCTACGGAATTAGGCGGAGTATTAAGAATGATCTGCTTTGCACGAGCCAACATTCTCTCTCTATTTGACAATAACCCACTTACTCGCAGTAGAAGCTCTCTGTTACTAAAAGGTTTACCGAGAAATGAATCAGCAGATAGCCCTAAACCGGTTAACCGATTCTCTTCACTTTCTAAAGCAGTTAATATAATAATTGGAATATGATGTGTTTTGGAATCCTCTTTCAATTTTTTGGTCACATCAAAACCCGACTCACCGGGCAACATAAGGTCTGTTATAATAATATCGGGCTCCTCTTTCATTGCCATAGCAATACCGCTCTCAGCATCGGAAGCTGTTAATTTCCTCCAGTTTGCTGGAAAAAGGGTTGATAGGTGAGAACGCAGATCCGAATCATCTTCAATGATGAGTATGGAATAGTTTTTTTCCAGTTTTGAAAATACGGAATACTCACTCTCTAAGTTACTTCCTGAAAGGTTTTCATCGAGTAAAGGTATCTTTTCTTCAGCAACTGATTGCAAACGAAAAGTCGCCACAAATTTAGCTCCACGTGTACCATCTTGGATTAATTCTATTTTACCTCCAGCTGCCTCGATCTCATCTTTAATAAAAGCCAATCCAATGCCCCACCCTTCTATCTCTGGATTCGAATTTGCACGTCCAAACCAATCAAATATGTGCTCTTCCGCTCCCTCTGACACCCCGATGCCATCATCTTCAACACAAATAACCAATGCTTCCTCAGTGCATGAGCAACTAATAATGATCCTACCTCTCTCATCAGTAAATTTATACGCATTTGAAAGCAGGTTGGAAACTATCATTATGAATGTCCATCGGTTCATTGATAGACACTCTCTATCTATTTCTATGGATTCTTCTAACAGCCTTTCCTGCTTTGAAATTCGTGGTCTAAAAGAGGCAATAGCTTCTTTGATTGCGGGTTTGATAAGAAATGGTTGTTCAACAGTGCTCAAATCACTTTTCTTGCTCGCTAATTCAAGAAGATTATTGATCAAATTGCCCATCTTATTTGCTCGATTATGTATTATCCTTAGCACATAATTTGGATTCTGATCTTTTTCAATCAACGATTCAACAGAAGACATTATTACTGCCAATGGAGTTCTGAGTTCGTGAGCGATAGCTTTAAACAACCTTTCTCGAGACGTTAAAAGTTGATCAAGTTTTAAATGTTGCTCTTTTAGGCGATTATTGGAAACCTGTAACTCCTCCGTACGTTGATTTACAATTTGCTCAAGATAAACAGAACGTTCACGTAGACTCCTGTTATACAAAAAAATACCAAATACTAAAGTTGTACAAAATAAAATAAGATAACCGAAATACGCAGTAGTTGTTTTCCAAGGTACCTGGGAAATCGTAAATTTTACTGGCTTTGATTCAGTGGTCCATAACCCATGACTATTTTTAGCTCTAACTGAAAAGCTGTAATCACCTGCCGAAAGCCTATTGAATGTAACCAAACGAGGGCTATCAGCTTTGGTCCACATATCGCTAACCCCTGCCAATTTAAATTCGTATATAACAGAGCTTGGCTTTTGGTAATCAAGTGCCCCATATGCAAATGTAATTTTACGGTGTTCCCAATCGAGTTTAACTATCTCACGCTCTGTCAAATCAATAGGTAATCGTACCTCGTTTTCGTATTTATATGGCTGTAAATAAAGAGGAGGGGGAGGCTCAGATTTTTCTGGTCCCGGCAGCTTATCAGGTGAAAATATAGCGAAACCAGAGAGTGTTCCTAAGGCAAGCCTTTTATCGTGGAATTGATGCCATGCATTAAAGTTAAATTCATTGTCAGGCAGTCCATCATCTGTCGTATATGTCTCTATTTGAAATGTCTCAGAGTCAATCCTAGCAAGACCATTCAAGGTGGTTACCCATATGTACCCATCCACCCAGAGGGCACAATAGGTGGCGTTACTTGGAAGTCCATCTCTTTCACGAAGAATGATCGTTTCTTTCTTCGTTGAATCATAAATAGATATACCTCCTTCGGTGGCAAACCAAAGCCGGCCAAGATCATCCTCACCAATCCCACGAACCCCATTCCCTGCCAAATAAAGACCACTGTCTTCATTTTCACCGGGTTTAAAAACATTTAATGGATTTCCATCAAAATCAAGTAGCAATAGGCCGTAACTTGTTCCAACCCACATCTGACCTTTACTGTCTTCAAACAGAGATCGTATCCTATAATGAGGGAGTGAAAGACTATCCAGCTCATCAGCCATGTAATTGCGGATTTTCCCTGTTGTCAGATCAAGCCGATTTAGCCCTTTAGTCGCCCCCAACCAAAGTGCATTTTTACTATCCTTGTATATCAAGCGAATATACGGGTGAGTCAACTTTTGGTTTGATGCTGCAATCTTGGTTAGTGGTATAAGGCTTTCATCATCTAAAGATAGTCTATAAACTCCCTGCTTTCTCCCTGCGATCCACAAATTTTTCCCATCTAGATGTAATGCTCTGATATCATCTTTTTGAATTCTTCCCCAAAGATCATTAGATGCTAAGAAGTTAGGGAGATTGTATTGGTGAGAAGCAAGGTCAAGTTTTGACAATCCCCTGTTAGTACCAACCCAAAGAGCTTCATTTCCTTGGGCAGCAAATGACCAAATGATGTTACTCTTCAACCCATTTACAACCAACGGATTTTTTCTATACGTGTGAAAAGGCGCATCTGGATGGAACCAGCTGACACCTTTGTCGAAAGTTCCCAGCCAGACTTGCCCATTCTTGGTATGGATAATATCCAAAATAATGTCACTTGGAAGAGAGAACTGATCGTCATGCTGATATTTATAAGAATCAATGATACCAAGATCTTTTTCAAATAATGAAAGGCCGCCATTCCATGTTCCAACCCAAAGCTTACCATCATCCGCATCGGCTAGGGCCATAACATCATTGGCGAAAATCAAACTGTTATTCGTATGATAATGCTTGAAATGTAATTTTGAATCATTTTGGATAACTTTTACAAGCCCTCTATTTTGGCTACCAAGCCATATATCCCCATCTCGATCTTGAAATATGGTATTAAAGGTATCATCTTCGAGACCTCGTTGACCTTTTGGAAACCAAAATGTTTGATCTTTTTTATGCTTAAAGCGCAGGAATCCTGAACCGCGAGTACAAATCCATACATCACCACCATCAGCAACTACACCTGATACTGTACCTTCAAACTGCTCCCCATTGGGTGCAAGAATTGGAGGTTGATCAATGGGGATTTCTATCGGTGAGCTTAATTTGTCAAATGGTTGTTTGAGCTTCTCAACATCTGTATCAATAACAAAAAGTCCATTTCCGGTAGCAACCCAAAGTTTTTTTGTGGAATTATTGTACGAAAGATAACGTATATCAGCTGAAGAGAGATTTTTAATCCTGATAACAGTTTCTCTCTGTTTGTCTATTACATTTAGACCACCGCCCATTGTTCCAACCCATACTCTTCCGTAAGCATCTTCAGCTAACGAACCTATATAGTTATCAGAAATACTATGCGGATCATCATGGTTTTTTCGGAACTGAAGTATTGACTTTCCGTCAAAACGTACAAGCCCATCTTCAGTGCCAATCCAAACAAATCCGTTTTTATCCTGTAATAATGCTCTGCCTGAGTTTTGGGGTAACCCATTTAAAGAAGAAACGGTATTGAATACGACTGGGGGCAATGCTGCAGACACATGAGACACAATGAAAATACTAAAAAGAACGACAAGTCGCAAAATCAAAACAGACCTTCCTTTTCATCAGATTAATAGGCTCAAAATACGCCAACTATCATTTATAAAGACGTCAGTTTCAGCAAAACCACCATACAATAAAATATTGAAATTTAGTAACTATTTCAATTCATGGCGCAATATCGATAAAATTTGGCATGTAATTGTATGACTATCTTTCCACATTTATTTTATAGTTTTTGTGAAAGTACTAGCTTGCGTGACATGTCGAAAAAATAGCTAGTTACAATAATAGAAAATGCAATGAAATCAGCTCTTATTACCAAAACGATACCTGATCAGCCGATTTTGCTGGATTAATTTAATTGAAAACAATGAATTAACAACATATACATCAGATATTAGTCAGATGCTCATTGTACTTCTTAATAGCAATTTTCTCATGCAAACAAAGCGAGGCATTACATTATGAGTAAACCGCGCTACCTGATCGTAGATGATGACAAACTCATTCGAGACTATATGGATGCTGTATTCTCAGATGAGGCTATCATCTCTACTGCCTGTAATGGGAGGGAGGCTCTCAGCCTTCTCACGAAAACGAATTTTGATGTAGTAATTTGTGATTTTCAGATGCCTTATCTTAATGGCATTGATCTCTTTAAAGAGATGAAAAGTGATAAATCTACTACCTGTGATAAATTCATTCTTTGTACCGGGAGCTTAACCCAAGAAATTTATCAATTCTGTTCCAATAACAAAATCCCATTTTGCCAAAAACCAATAAAAAATGATGTATTGAAAAAAATTGTTCGTCGAGTCACAAAGTGTAATGCTT